>DASVAA010000190.1:0-27545 GCA_036376595.1 Ktedonobacterales bacterium
GCCATGCGACGCTTAGGCACCGGCGCGCCGACCACCGCGTCGAGCGGATCGAGCGCGGCCAGCAGCTCGTTGATGTGATCGGTTTCGTACATGCGCAGCGAGGGCTTGCCCAGCGGCGCGCTCGGCGCTAGATCCATCGGATGACTCCCTTCCGCCAGGCGTAGACCAGACCCAGCGCCAGCATGGCGATGAAGAATACGATCTCAATGAACCCGAAGAGGCCGAGCTGCTGGAAGATCGTCGCCCACGAGAGGATGAACACGATGTCTACGTCGAAGGCCACGAAGAGCAGCGCGAAGACGTAGAACGCCAGCGGGAACTGGACCCACGCCGAACCGATCGGCGTCTCGCCCGACTCGTACGTCACCAGCTTGGACTTCGCGGGGCGGCGGCGCAGCAGCAGGACGTTGAGAAGATCGGCGAAGGTGAGGCTCGCCAGAACGAAGGCGCAACCGCCCAGGAAGAAGAGGGCGGCGAAGAGGTATCCAACCGCGGCCACAGGCACCTCCTGCAGAAGCGTTCGAAACGGCTTCGATTCCGCGCGCACAAGCGACGCGACAGCCCAAGCGGCCGGCACGCGGTGTGCTGGTGAATCTGGCGTGGCGCGGCTGCCTGTGCCCCGGGCACATACCGCTCGCCGTGTGCGATGCACCTGCGCGTAGCGGCCGGCGCATCCGGGCCGTGCGCAGCACGCCATCATTGAGTATAACATGGGCTATCCGCCCGGACAACGCGGCACGCCACTTGGCGGCGGGCATTTTCGCCACGTCGCGACTGGTCGATAGGAAGCATCCACACGGCGCCCGGTGAGTGGCAGAGGACAGGAACAGACGCGCATGAGTGCCGACAGTGCCGACAGTACTGATGACGACGGAGCGGGCCGGAGCAATCAGGATCCAGCCGGAAACGGCGGTGAGACGCCCGCGCTGGACGAGCTGCTGCGCGACGAGCGGGCCGCCCTCGCCGTGACAGTGGCGCTCGCCAGTGGCGCCACGACGTACGCTGGTCGTGAGCGGTTGGAGCGCCTCGGCGGCGAGCTAGTGCTGCTGTGCGCCGCGCTGCGCGAGCGACTCGACCTCGCGGGTCTGGAGGTCCCATATGGCGCCAGTCCTGAGGCCGGCATGATGCTCGCCACGGAGTCGTACGACGCACGGCTCGCCGCACTGGCGGACTTTCTCGATGCCACTTCGGCCCGCGCGACCGCTGCGCTAGCGGCCTCGGACGATGACGCGCTCACGCGCACGCTGCGCGACCTGATCCCGGCCCACGCGCGGGCCGCGGAGTGGCTGCGCGAGCGAGCCGCCGCCTTCGCCGCCTCGCGCCCGCCCGACCAGCAGGCCATTGCCGGCCCCAATGCCCCCGATACCCCGCACATGACTGACACAGATACCATCGAGTCGTGAGACGGCGAGCCGCCGCCCGAAGGGTAGCGGCCGCGGCATGACACAGCGCGGTACGATGTAGTGCAGGCACGGCGACGGCGACGGCAATGACGACGGCGAGGAGAGGAGTCCGCGATGCGGCTGGCGACGATTCGTGATGCCGAGGGCACGCGCCTCGGCGTGGAGGCCGGCGGCCGGTTGGTCGATCTGGCGCGGGCGGCGGGCGTCCACCGGACGCCCCTACACGACCAGCCTTCCCCACCTGAGCTGCACGACATGCTGGCGCTGATTCGGGGCTGGGACGATGCCGAGCGGCGCGTGCGCGATCTGGTCCACCAGGCACCAAACGAGGCGCGGCTCGACCTGGACGCCGTCGAGATTGTGGCGCCGATTCCACGGCCGACGAAGAATATCTTCTGCCTGGGCCGCAACTACGCCGAGCACGCCACCGAGTCGCTGCGCGCCGCCGGCCAGCCGGTGCAACTGCCGCCCTACCCCAACGTTTTCACCAAAGCGGTGACCAGCATCAACGGCCCCTACGCCAACATCCCGCACGATGCCAACGTGACACACGAGCTGGACTGGGAGGCAGAGTTGGCGGTGATCATCGGCCACGGCGGCTACCAGATTATCCGCGAGGAGGCGCTGTCTCACGTCTTCGGCTACACCGTGCTCAACGACGTGACGGCGCGCGACCTTCAGCACATCGCCGGCTTGCAGTGGTTCCAGGGCAAGAGCCTCAACGGCTGCTGTCCCACCGGCCCGTGGATTGTGACCGCCGATGAGATCCCCGATCCGCAGCACCTGCGCGTGCGCTGCTGGGTGAACGGCACGCAGAAGCAGGACGATACGACGGCCAACATGCTCTTTGATGTGGCGACGATCATCGCCACGCTCTCGCGCGTGCTGACGCTGGAGCCAGGCGACATCATCGCCACCGGCACACCGGCGGGGGTCGGCTTCGCGCGCACACCGCCGGAGTTCCTCCAGCCCGGCGACGTGGTCGAGACCGAGGTCGAGAACATTGGCCGCATGCGCAACCACGTCGTGGCGACAGAGTAGGACGCTACAACTACAAGAAGGCCGGCGCAAGCACATTATGCTGGCCGGCCAAGGAATGCGCGTGATAATCGGGTGAGGCGGGGGGGATTCGAACCCCCGGCACGAGGATTAAAAGTCCCCTGCTCTGCCACTGAGCTACCGCCCCGCGCGGGCACCAGCACGCCCGCTCACCCGCCAGCATAGCACGCGCCCGCATGCGACCGCAAGGCAGGCGTCACCCCGCGCCGCCGACCACATCGGCGAGCGCTTACATGCGGGCGCGGGAACCGTTATGTTCCCTGCGGGAAGGTGCGGCAATTGGCGGCGGACGTGGAGGCATCGCGGCATCGGAGACCCAGGCGGGCAGGCGAGTATGGCTGACGAGTGCGGCAAATCGGGCGCGGGCGCATCGTACAGCAGTCGCGCTCCGTCTGCCGCCGCCACAGACACCGACCACCACCGGCCGCTCAACACGCCCGTCGCCACGGTCGTCGATCTGCTGCCCGACGTAGTTTTTCGGTGCGTCAGCAGGGCAAATAGGCGTTGGTGAACGCCGCCGCGTAGTCGGGAGCCGCGGTGATTGCCTTGCCGTTGGCGTCCAGGATCGCGCCGTGGTCGTACATGAACCGTGGGTAGTTAGTCCACTTCTCCAGCGATTGCTGGCCCCAGCAGGTCGCGTCCTTCATGTACTGGGCGCTCAGGTAGTCCTGGCTGGCGTAGACCAGGCCGGTGTCGTCGAAGCTGCCCGCTGGCGCGCCTTTGATCAGCAGCGACGCCGCGTCGTGCGGATGCTGCGCGGCGTAGGTGTAGCCCTGCGACGTGGCCCTGAGGAAGCGCTTGATTACGTCGGGGTGCTGCTGGATCATCTTCTGGTTGGTGATGATCACCGGCGAGGAGTAGTCGGGCATGCAGTAGTCGAGCAGCGGGAAGACGTTGACCTGCATGCCCTCGCGCTGGGCCTCGATCACCTCCCAGCCCTCGTAGACCCACGCGAAATCAAACTGCCCGCTCTTGAGCGCCACGACCGGATCGAGCGAAGTGGTGATGTTCTGGAAGCTCGTGCTGCTGGCGCCGCCACAACTGAGCACCTGCGAGACCACCGGCTGCTCGTAGGGCGCGCCGAAGCCGGCGTAGCGCTTGCCCGCCAGGCTGGCGACGGTGTTCAGTCCCGATGACTTGAGGCTGATCAGCGCCGAGGTGTTGTGCTGGACCACCGCGGCCACCGAGACCAGCGGCTGGCCGAGCGCGCGGTCGGCGGTGACGGCCTCGGGGAAGCTGATGGCGAAGTCGGCCTGGCCGGTGGCGACGAGCTGCTCTGGGGCGACACTGCTCGAAAAGGGCAGCAATTGGAGATCAATGCCCTGCTGCTGGTACCAGCCCTTCTGCTGGGCAACGTAGATGCCGGTGTGGTTGGTGTTGGGCGTCCAGTCAAGCGCCAGCTTGACTTTCGTGAGCTGCGGCCCTCCCGGCGGCGTTGAGGTGCTCCCCGCACAGCCGGCGAGCAGCGCCACCAGCGCAACCAGCGCGCCGAGCGCCAACAGCGCCCGCCGCAGTGAGATTCGTCGTGCCATGATACCGTCTCCCATGATGAATCAGGACTGCGAAGAACGCGGAGGTGGCGGAGAAGAAAGGACATGAAGGATGTCTTGCGCGCGTCACGACAAATCAGGCACGCTTCTAACCTCTGCGTCCTCTGCGGTTACTCTCTCTTCTCCGCGTCCTCTGCGGTTGCTCTGTCCTCCTCCTCTCCGCGTCCTCCGCGAACCTCCGCGAGCCTCCGCGTTCTCCGTACCCTCATGAACCGTTGTCTTCGGCGCCGTGGCGGCCGGCGAGGTAGTACCACGGCAGCGCCAGGCGCTCGACGAGCGCGGTGAGCAGGAAGAGCGCGATGCTCAAAGCGGCGGTGACTGCCACGGCGGCCATCAGGCCGGCGGTGGAGAAGGTGTGGAACTTCAGCACCATGTAAAAGCCCAGCCCCGCGCTTGCCCCCACATACTCGGCGAAGATCGCGCCGATCACGCTGTAGGTGATCGCGATCCGCACGCCAGAGAAGAGCTGCGGCAGCGCGCCCGGCAGCCGCACCGACCAGAAGATGCGCCAGCGCCCCGCCCCGAACGCGCGAAAGAGACGCACCAGCTCAGGGTCCGCGCTGCGCAGGCCGTCCGCCAGCGCCACCGCGATGGGGAAGAAGCAGACCAGCAGGATCACAATGGCCTTCGAGGTCAGCCCAAAGCCAAACCACAGCACCAGCAGCGGCGCCAGCACGATCAGCGGCAGCGTCTGCGACGCGACCAGCAGCGGCGAGAGCGCGCGGCGCAGCACCGGCGAGAAATCAATTGCCACCGCACAGAGCACCCCAGCCGCCAGCGCCGCAGCGAAGCCCACCACGGTCTCCCATAGCGTCACCAGCGCGTTCTGCCACAGGATGTCGCGCTGCGCCACCAGCGCCGACCAGACATCCAGGGGGGTGGGCAAGAGCTGCGCATCTCGGACACGGAGTTGGGCGTAGAGCTGCCACAGCACGAGCAGCGCAACGATCAGCCCCAATGCCGGCAGCGAGATGCGCAGTGAGGGGATGAGGGGCCGACCGGTGCGCCAGCCAGCGGCGGGCCTCGGTGCCCGCGCAAGAATGGTGATGCCAGCCTCCGCACGCCCCCGCGTGCTCCCGTCGGGCGTCTGCGACGGGCGTGTCTCCACGCTCATTGGGAGCCTCCTTCCGGCGTCGCGGTTGCGAATGTTGCGTCCTGATCCGCAGCTTCGAGCGCGGTCAGCAGCTCCAGCCGCAGCGCCTGCACCTCCGGCGCCAGCAATTGCTCGCGAGGGCGCGGGCGCGGCAGCGAGACCGCGCGCTCCAGCAGCACGCGGCCAGGACGCGGCGAGAGCGCATAGACGCGGTCGGCCAGCAGCAGCGCCTCGTCCACGTCATGGGTGACGAGCAGGCAGGTCCGCTCCAGACGCTCCCAGAGGTCCAGCAGCCAGCGTTGCAAGCTCGCGCGGGTAAGGGCATCCAACGCGCCGAACGGCTCGTCGAGCAGCAGCAGCTCGCCGCCAGCGAGCACCGTTCGCGCGAATGCCACGCGCTGGCGCATCCCGCCGGAGAGCTGCGGTGGATAGGCGCGCTCGAAGCCTGCCAGCCCAAACTCGCCAAAGACTGCCCGCGCCCGCTCGCGTGCCTCCGCGCGGCGCACGCCCTGCGCCTCAAGCCCCGCCGCCGCGTTGCCCAGCGCGCTGCGCCAGGGCAGCAGCAGATCGCGCTGGGGCATGTAGCCAAAGCGCCCCAGCCGGCGGGCGTCGCGATCGCCACGCACGGCGACGCTGCCCGCGGTCGGCGCTTCGAGGCCGGCGAGGATCGCCAGCAGCGTGCTCTTGCCGCAGCCGCTTGGTCCGATCAGCGCCACCAGCTCGCCATCGCCGACGGTCAGTGAGACATCATCGAGCACCGCGAGCGACCCGCCTCCGCGCTGGGGGTAGCGCATCGAGACGTCGCGCACGTCGAGCAGCGACATATGCGAGTGATGGGTCTGAGCCGGGCTGGCATCGTCGTCGCGCGTATCGGCAAGCGGCTGGGGCGACCTGCCCATAAGTCCACACCTGGCTTCCTCGCCGGCATGTCCCTCGATTCGCCGCACATGCAAAAAGGGGACGCCGGCTCTTCATGCCAGCGTCCCCAAAGTCTCTGCTCGCCTCTCGATAGGTCGAGACTCGTGCTCCCTGCGCTGGCATTACCCAGATCAGGTTCCGTCGGTCGGTGGCGGAATGTTGTTCGGCCACCCTCTCAGCCCGGCTTCCCCGAGCTCCCGTTGCGGTGGGGCATCTATGCGGTTGTTCGCTCGCGTACAGTCGTAGCACGCACGCAGGGGCCGCGTCAAGCTCAGCGAAGTGGCGGGCGAGGGAAGCCGGCGATTGAAACCGCGCGTGGAGGGCCTCTCGGCCGCCAAACCCGCCTGCGCGGGTTATGAGAGGCTTTGTCCTTCGCGTCCTCCGCGAAACTCCGCGTTCTCCGTTACCCTCTATGCTCAGAGCCGACGAGGTAGCTGCCGACGGCGGTGGATTCCGCCAGGCGCGTGAGCATTTGCACCGCGCGCGCGTGCTGCGGGTGGCGCCCGAAACGCGCCAGCGCGTCTTCGTCGGGCAGATCGACCACCAGCATCGCGTGCCGATAGGCGGGCGCGGCGTTGATGCCGAAGCGCACCTGCTCGACGCCCGGAATCGTCCGCAGCAGATCATAGACCTCGCGGAGCGCGCGCTCGACCGCCTCGCGCCGTGCGCCCTGCTTGACTCGCAGGATCACTTCGTGCCTGATCATAGGGAGAATTCGTCACCTTCCGCTGCACCCATCAAACCGTCCGTCGTTAGATATAGCACAGCGACTTCACGCGGCGCAAAGCGACGCCAGGCGGACAGCGCGCCACGCGCCAGGAGGGTCTTTCGATGCAAGAGCTGGATCGTCGCGTCGGCCTGCTGCGCCTGATGCTCGCCGACATCTCCGATCGCGAGCGCCGGGGGCAGGCTGGCCTCGTCACCTTGCGCGGGCAGCTCAAGCGGATCGTCGAGTTCACCGTGCAGCGCAACGGCGGCGTCGGCAACGCACTGGCAAGCATGGCCGAGGTTGAGGAGCGCATCTTGCGCCAGGAGGCCGAGCTGCGCCACCTGGGTCTGCTGCGCCGCCGCGCCGAGGGCGAGATCCAGGCGCTGGTGGTGACCCGCGGCATCTCCGACGCCCGCGCGCGGCTGGCCGAGCTGGAGCAGCGCCGCAGTGCGCTTGTTGCGCAGCGCGACGCCGGCGAGGTACACGACGAGGGCGAGCTGGCGGCAATCGAGGCTGAGATCGCCGCGCTTCAGGCCGAGATCCACGCCGCCAGCCAGGCCGCCGCGCGTGCGCTCGCTGAGTCGCCGGGACTGCGCCCCGGCGAGTAACCGCGACCCGAAGCTCAGAATCGCTTCCGGCCCCCAATTGGCCGCGGAGCAGGACGTGGCGGCTCCTCTCGCGCGGGCACCTTCGCGGGAGTGAGCGACGGCGGAGGCGGGGCTGCGGGCCTGGGCGCGGTCGCCTCGACGTACGCGCTGTAGCCGCCCGCAAAGCTGCGCACCTCGCCGTCGCGCACCTCCAGGATGCGGTCGGTCACACGGTCCAGGAAGTAGCGATCGTGCGAGATCACCAGCACCGTGCCGTCATAGCCGTCGAGCGCCGCCTCCAGCGCCTCGGCGGAGTCAATGTCGAGGTGGTTGGTCGGCTCGTCGAGGATCAGGCAATTGGCGCTGCCCAGCATCAGCAGCAGGAGCTGCAAGCGGCTGCGCTCGCCGCCACTGAGTGTCTTGACGGGCTGGCGCACCTGCTCGTACTTGAAGAGGAAGCGTGCCAGCACGCTCACCACCTGCTCTTCGTAGCCAGTCTTCACCGCGCGCACGATGTCGAGCGGCGTGGCGTCGGGATCGAGCGTCTCGTGCCCTTGCGCGAAGTAGCCAGTGGCGATGCTCGGCCCAATCCAGCGCTCGCCCTCGGTGAGCGCCAGCTCGCCGGTGAGGATTTTGCCTAGCACACTCTTGCCGGCGCCGTTCGGCCCGATGATGCCCACACGCTCGCCGCGCCGCACCAGCAGGTTGATGTCCAGCAGCACCGGATCGTCGCCGAAGGCCAGGCTGGCGTGGCGCAGCTCCAGCACCTTCTGCCCGCCGCGCTCGGCCGCGCGCAGCCGTAGCGCCATCTTGCGCCGTTCCAGCACGGGGCGCTCGATCTTCTCCATGCGGTCGATCTGGCGCTGCTTGTTGCGTGCCTGCTTGATGTGCCGCTCGTCCACGACGATGCTCGCCCATAGCTTGAAGCGTGCGATAGCCTCCTCCAGCCGCGCGATCTCTTTCTGCTGGCTGACGTAGAGCTGCTGCTGGCGCAGCAGCGCCAGCTCGCGTGCCGTCACGTAGGCCGAGTAGTTGCCGGGCCAGAGCGTGATGCGGCCGTTCTCCAGCTCGGCGATCGTGTCCACCGTCTCATCGAGCAGGTAGCGGTCGTGCGAGACAATCAGCACCGCGCCCTCGAAGCCGCGGATCAGCGCTTCAAGCTGCTCGCGGTGTGGCAGATCGAGGTGCGTCTCCGGCTCGTCGAGCAGCAGCACATCAGGACGCTGGGCCAGGCACGCGGCGAGGGCGGCGAGCTTGCGCTGGCCGCCGCTGAGTGCCCGCATCGGCTGCTCCATATCGCCATCGCCGATTCCCAGCGCCCGCAAGCGGCTGCGCGCCTCGCCCTCGTAGCCCGGCCCGCCCGCCACGTCGTACTCCGCCAGCAGACGCTCTTGCCGCGCCAGCACGCGCGCCATGCGGTCCAGGTCGGCCACCACTGCAGGCGACGCCAGCTCGGCCTCGCACGCCACGAGCCGTGTCTCGATCTCCGCCAGCTCCGGGCGCGCGGCGCGCAGCAGGTCGAGCGGCGTCTCGTCGGTCGCGGCCACATGCTGGGGCAGCAGCGCCACGCGCAGGCCGCGGCGGCGCGTGGCCTCGCCGGCATCGGGCTGGTCGCCGTCCGCCAGCAGTCGCAGCAGGGTAGACTTACCAGCACCGTTGGGACCGACGAGGCCGATCCGCGCGCGCTCGTCTAAGGTGAAATCCAATCCGGCGAAGATCGTTCGTCCGCCGTATCCCTTGGTCACACCGTTCAGGCTGATCACAATCATGGGGCATGTTCCTCCCGTGGGGCGGCGGGATCAGCGCGGGGTGGGCGGCGTGGTGTGGCGTGGCGTGGCGCAATCTGGCGCGGAGACGACAAAACGGCCGTGGACCCCGCACTGGCCCACGGCCGCTACTTGCTCTTCCTCGCGCGCGGCTTCGATTACCGCGGCGCGCATCCCGGACTACCAGGCAAGCTGCAACAGGGCGCAGTACGACAAGGAAGTCCGGCCACAAAGCCGCCCTTGATCTGCCCGTTGCTGCACTGGTATCCCGCAGGATGCATGGTCTGCGCGCTCCTCACTCACATGCAGGGTTTCGCTCGCCCGCAAGCGTACCACCCCAGAGCCGCCGCCGTCAACCGTCAACCGTCAGCCACCTGGCTGCCCCGCCACGCGCGAAATCTCGACCTCCGCCTTGCGGGCGATCTCCGCCTCGTTGGCAAAGGCTAGCGCGCCAGCCACCATGCTCAGGGGGAACCAGCGCGCATCCTCGTACTCGTGGTCGTGGCGCGAGACGTCGCCACCGGTCGCTTCCATCAGGTAGTAGAGCACGTCCTTGCTGAAGCGCGTGCCCCGGCGCGAGAACCAGTAATGGATCGACCCTAGCTCGCCCAGGATGCGCGCCGAGATGCCGGTTTCCTCCTCCACCTCGCGCAGCGCGACGGCCTCGTGGGTCTCGCCCTTGCGCGGCGTGCCCTTGGGCAGCACCCAGAAATCATCGCTGGCGCGGCCCACGACCACGACCTCAAACCGGTCGCCGGGCGCGACCTCCTTTGATGCCACAGAAACGGCGCGGAAGACGACGCCGCCCGCGGAAAAGGCGTGCTCGATGTGTGACGTGGGCATGGGTTCACCCAAGGGGCGCGCCCGCGACGGGGCGGCGGTGGCGAATGCGTGCCACGCCGCGCCCGGCATGCGGACGAGGGGCCTATTGCGCCGTGCGGTCAAAGCGCGGCGACGCGGTTCTTCTCGCGATTGACCCGCAGGATCTTGAGCAAATACTGCTCAGAGTTGAGGTAGTAGGGATTGCGCTTGATGAACTTGCCGACGACGGCGATGGGGTGCAGCTTGAGCATCTCGACGACGAGCTGGCCGGGCAGCTTGGAGTAATCGTAGTGCATGAGGGCGATGATCGGCGCGTTCTGGAAGGTGAAGACGGCGTCGGAAGCTGCCTCGTACTTGAGCACCTGCTGAACCTGCTCGTTGGTGGTCAGGTCCTGCGTGAGCCACGTCATATCCATCGAGATGCGCACGGCTCGGAAGCCTTCGCGGAGCGCCTGGGCGATGAACGTCTGATGCGTCGAGAGCAAATGATAGGGGTCAAAGCGTGTGCCGACGAGAAAGGGTTCGCGATCCGTAGTGAGAACGAGCTGCCCGGCCTCCTGGGCGGCTGCGACGTCGAATTCGGCTTTGGTCAGATGGGCCGCAATTTCTTCCACCGTGGCCGGCGAGCCGGCGAAGAGGCATTTCTCGTCTCCGGCGAGACCGACTCCCAATAACCTGGCCGTGACTCCGCCGATCTCGTTCACCCGATTATAGAGCTGCAAGATGTGCGAACCCGGCGGAATCCGTTCTGACTTTCCCTCGACGCTCAAATCCATGCTCGTACCTCCGCTTGCGAGGGATGAGGGGGATAAGTGCTCTCCCCGGTTCCTGACGGCGGCGCGCCCTTGCGTGACACCAGCCCCGCCGCTACCTACGTGCGAGTGCCCACCAGGCAGGACTGTCGTGGCGCGTGGGCAGCCGGCGCAGGAGCAACGAACACCGAGGTCTCCACACGCCCCGCTGTGTTGCCGGCGCGCTGATGCCCTCGCGGTGTCTGGCCGCTTTCCACGCCCTGGGGCATAGAGATTCCTGGGCTGACCGCCCCACCCGATGCCCGGCAAGCCGAGCGCGACGGACGCGGTCATGTCGTGGCGCGGCGAGCGGCCAGCGCCACCTCCACAGGCGTCAGTTCCCGTTGGGCCTCTACGGTACGCAGGAGAGTATAGCACATTGGCAAGGAGGGTGCCTTATCTCCCCCAGCGCACAGCGCTCCGCGCACCTTTGACCGCTCGGCTCCTCCCTCTATTTGTCCGAGAGAGTGATAAACGATGGCGGGCGCTTTTGTCAAGTTGCGGGCGAACGATTGCGCACGTGCCGCGTGGTATGCTCGGCCGTGGGGCGGTGGTGCCCCCAGGGGAGGCAGGCGATGCGCATCGAGCGGCTGGCGGACGAGAATCGCCGCACGCAGGGTCCGCGGCGGCGCGACGAATACCGCCGGGCGAGTCCCGTGCACCTGCGCGCCGTCGAGCGGATCGTCGCGGACACACTGGCCGCGCGCGATGCGGAGGCGCCGCCGTCTGCCGCGCTGCTGGGGTCCGGCGCCTGCACCGAGCTGCCGCTGGAGCGCATCATCCGCGCCTGCGAGCTTGTGGCGCTGGCAGACCTGGACGCCCCTGGCATGGGCCGCGCGCGTGACGAGCTGCCGCCCGCGCTGCGCTCGCGGGTCGCGCTGGTGCCGGCCGATCTCACCGGCGGCGTCAGCCGCGCGCTGGCCGAACTGCTGCGCGCCCAGCCCTGGGACGACCTCGCGGCGCTGGGAGGCCCGCGCGGCTTCGCGCCCATCGAGGCCGCCGCCGATTGCCTGGCGCGCTGCCCCATCCCCACACCGCCGAGTATCCCCGACCTGGAGCGCGGTGCCTTCGGGCTGGTCGTCAGCAGCCTCACGCTGACCCAGCTCTTCAGCCTGCCGCTGCTCGACGTGCTGGACACCCTCGCATTGCATGCGCCCGCGGTGGCCGATCTGCGCGAGCTCTCGCCGCGCTATGCCGCGGCGGCGCGCGACTTCCGGCGGCGCGTGGCGCTGGCGCACCTCGACCTGATCGCTTCGCTGCTGGCCCCTAGCGGCGCGGCGGTGCTGATCACCGACGTGACGGGCTACCTGCTGCCCGCCCGCTCCGGCCCGCACCACGATGAGCCGGAGGAGTCGTATGAGGTGCTGCCGCCCGCTGTGCTGGACCTCGACGCGGACGTGGCAGCACGCTTCTCGCGGGTGGGCGAGCCGCGCCGCTGGCGGTGGATCGCGACGCAGCCAGCGAACGGCATGCCGGGCCGGGCCTACGATGTGGTGGGGATGGTGCTGCGGCCACAAGCAGGCGGTTGAAACCGCGCCTGGAGGGCGTTCCGTCGCAAAACCTGCCTACGCAGGTTAGCCTCGATTGTTCACGTGGTTGCTTCGATAGGCGCGCGTCGTGCTGGGGCAGGGAGGCGGGCTGAAGTCCCGCGGGTAATCCCCGCTGAGATCAACTCAACCCGTGCGAGCACGCTTCTGGTACAATGGCCGGGTATGTCGCGACGTGTAGAGGGGCGACGGTTCCCTCCGGTGCAGCGAATGCGTAGGGGCGTCCCTGTGCGATGACTGCGTAGGGGCGTCCGGTGGACGCCCGCCGCCGAGGTGTTTCCGTAGGGGCGTCCGGTGGACGCCCGTGCGCCGGACGGCGAAATGAGTGACGCAGGATAGAGGGAGCATGCGGGTCGAGATCATCGGCGACGCCGAGCGGTGGAACCGCTTTGTCGAGGCGCAGCCAACCGGCAACATCACGCAGACCTACGAGTGGGGCGAACTGCCCAACGCGCTCGGCGGCGACGCCCTGCGTCTGGGCGCGGTCGAGGATGGCAAGCTGGTGGGGACGATGCTGGCCGGCGTGGCAACCGCGCCGGGGCTGCGCCGCCCATATCTCTACGTGCCACGCGGGCCGGTGATCGCCGATCCTGCCTCGCCAGCGCTGGCGGCGCTGGTCGCGCAGGCGGATGAGGAGGCGCGGCGGCGCGGGGCGTTCATGCTCAAAATCGAGCCGAACGCGGCCGATGGCGACGCCGCCTGGCTGGACGCGCTGCGGAAGCTCGGATTCCGTCCCAACCGCTTCGCCACGCATCCGCGCCGCTCGTGGATGCTCGACATCCGCCCCCCTGAGGCCGATCTGCTGGCGGCGATGAAGGAGAAGTGGCGCTACAACATCCGCGTCGCCTCGCGCAAGGGCGTGACGGTGCGCCTGGCGGAGACGCCCGCCGATCTGGCGGCGTTCTACGCGCTATACCAGGAGACGGCCGCGCGCGATGGCTTCTTCATCCACCCACAACGCCACTACGAGCAGATCTGGCGGCTCTACGACGCGCGCGACGCGGCGGCGCTGCTGCTGGCCGAGTATGCCGGCGAGCCAATCGCCGGCCTCTTCGCGCTGCGCTGCGGCCCAGTGACAACCTACATGTTCGGCGCGTCGTCCAACCGCGAGCGCAACCGCATGCCCAACCACCTGCTGCAATGGACCGCGATCCAGTGGGCGAAGGCGCACGGCTGCACGACCTACGACTTCCGTGCGATCGCCGAGGTGCTCGACCCACGCGAAGACCTCTATAGCCTCTACACCTACAAGCAGGGTTTCGGCGGCACGTCGGTCCTGGCGCTTCAGACGCACGACAAGGCCTACCAGCCGGCGGTGTACTGGGCGTATGAGCGGCTGCTGGCGGTCAAGCGCGCGCGCGACCAGCGCCGCCACCTGCGCGAGCTAGGCGCACGCACGAAGCCGGCGGAGAAGGCTCCGCAGTCCGCGAAGTGAGCCTGCGGTGTGATATGCTGCATGCACATAATATGGGCACAAGCGGGGAGGACGGACGATATGACCGACGAGCTACAGCGCGCGGTGGCAGCGCTCGAAAAGCTCCCTCCGTACGCGCAGAATGAGGCTGCTGCGCGCATCCAGCAGATTGCGGCTGAGCTGGCTGAGCGCCGTTGGCAAGAGCTGCTGGCCGATCCGCGCTCAGAGCGATTCTTCGATGAGATGGAAGCGTTGTACGAGCAGGCCAAGCGCGATGATGGATTCCTACCCCTGCCGAAAGCACAGGGAGAGGAGTGAACTCTCGCACGATCGAACCGTTCTGGAAGCTCTATGCCGCCTTGCCGCGCGATATTCAGCGCCTGGCAGGCAAAGCATTCGTCCTATTCGAGGCTGATCCAGGACATCCCAGCCTGCAATTCAAAGTGGTCAACGAGCGCAGGCGCATCTGGTCCGCGCGCATCACGGATGACTATCGCGTGCTCGGTTTCCGCGATGGTGCGGATATGACTTGGTTCTTCATCGGCTCACATGCCGACTATGACCAGATTCTGCGGCGGTTCCGGTAGCTTCAGCCTAAAACGTCCGCCCGAGCGCCTGGTCCCAGGGCTGCGGCGCGGCCACGCGCAGGATGCGGTCCTCGTCGTCGCGCACGTAGAGGTAGAGCTGCGCGAAGAACTCCTCTTCGGGCAGCGGGTAGGCTGGGTTGATGCAGAGGTAGTCCCACGGCCACGGCGAGCGAGCGCCCGGCGCGCTAAGCACCTCGATGCGCCGGCCGACGCGCAGGCGGTAGGTCAGGCCGGGACGGCGCCGCGAGGGCACATCGAGATAGCCCTGCCGCTGGAGCTGCGTCCACAGATCCTCGCCTAGCGTGGTCCGCGCGACCTCACGCGCTCTGGCCCGCGCCTCGGCGTAATCCGCGCGGGTAAAGCCCAGGCCGGCGCTGCGCTTGGGCAGGTGGTCCCACCGCCGCAGCCAGGGCCGCTCGATGGGGGAGGCGATCTCCGCGTTGGCGGTAGACGAGGGGCGCCGGGAGAAGACGGCCAGAACCCGGCGCCACCAGCGTTCCACGATCAGCCTCCGGCGATCGGCGCGACGATCTGATACTCCTCGACGTTGGGATCGAACGGCGCGCGGTCGAGCACGTGCTTGCCGTCCACCTTCTTCGAGACCATTGCGCCGTGCGCGCGGGCCTCGCGGATGATGCGCTCGGCCTCGGCAATCTGCGCCCGCGCCTCCCCGGTGTCGGTGGTTTCCCACTCCACGACCTGATGGCCCCGCCGGTTGGCAACCAGAATGCGTCCCATCGGTCTCTCCTCTCGCGCTGTCTGCGCTCGCGTTGAGAACGGCAACCGCAGGTGCGCGGCGTTTCCGCGTTTGCGCCGCCGCCTGCCGGGCGTCCACCGGACGCCCCTACGCATAATCCATCCCGTGGGCGTCCACCGGACGCCCCTACGCACGAAACACTACGTCGCGAGGGCAGCCAACGTCAACCGCGAAATGCGGGCGCCACAGAATGGTGCGTGGGCTTCGAAGCGCGGCATATAGTTCAGACGCGGGCGACGCGTGGCTGGCGATGAGAACAAGGGGAAGGCGGGATGGATGACGACACACGCGCCGTGCGAGACGGCTACGACCGCGTCGCCGCCAAGTACGCCGCGACGTTCTACGACGAGCTGAGCCGCAAGCCGTTTGACCGCGCGCTGCTCGATGCCTTCGCCGAGGAGATCCAAGCCGCTGGCTTGCCGGGTGCGGTGTGGGACCTGGGCTGCGGGCCGGGACACGTCGGGCGCTACCTGGCGGACCGCGGGCTAGACGTGTGCGGGCTGGACCTCTCGGACGCGATGCTGGCGATTGCCCGGCGGTTGAATCCGGCGATGCGCTTTGTGCAGGGCACGATGCTGGCGCCGCCGGTTGAGAACGGCACGCTTGCCGGCATCGTCTCGTTTTATGCCATTCACCATCTCCCCCGCGGCCAGGCGGCGGACGCGCTGCGGGAGTTTCATCGCGCGCTGCGGCCGAGCGGGCGACTGCTGCTGGGATTTCACGGCGGCGAGGGCGAGCTGGTCGCCGAGGAGATGCTCGGCGAGCCAGTGGATTTCCACGCGGCGCTCTTCGCCGGCAGCGAGATGGCAGACTACGCGCGCCAGGCGGGCTTCACGGACGTTGATGTCGCCGAGCGCGCGCCGTATGACTTCGAGCACCCGACGCAGCGCGTGTACCTGCGCGCAGCCTCGCCAGCATAGGCGCCATCGTGGGGGAGACGAGCAGACGCTCGCTTCAAGGGATGAGTCGCGGCGCTTCAGACCGCCTGCTGCTCATATGACCATGCAGGCGCTTTGAGGTGATATCACCCGCGTTGTGCCAGCCAGGCCTCCAGCTTCGCTTGCCAGCGTGGGTTCATCGCGCTGCCGGCCAGGAACGTCTCCAGCTCAGGCAGCTTGAGGCGCGATTCGGCGGCGATGCGCTCCAGCGTCAGGCCATCGAGGGCCATCACCGCGCGCAGCTCGGCGCGCAGCGTGAGCGCCTGCGCCGCGGCAACACGGTGCATCTCGCCCATCTGCGGCGGCCGCTTGAGGCGGTCGTGATCGCCACGTCCGTTCACAGATTCTCTCGCTCTCTAACCCGCGACGGCGGGTTGGGTGGCCGCAAGGCCCCAGAGGCTCGGTTTCAACCGCCGAGTGCCCCTACGTGATACAATACTACAGTTGGGCGTAGCGCCCGGCGCGTCCGGCGCCGGACAATCACGCGCAACGACACCGAGCACGGCTCGCGCCGTGAGGAGAACCATGAAACCCGGCATTCACCCCAAGTACGTCCAGGCGACCGTTACCTGCGCCTGCGGCAATACTTTCACCGTGGGCAGCACGCGCGAGAACATGCGCGTGGACATCTGCTCCAAGTGCCACCCGTTCTACACCGGCACGCAGCGCATCGTAGACACCGCTGGTCGCGTCGAGCGCTTCCGCCGGCGCTTCAACCTGACTGAGGAAGAGAACGCCTAACCCCACCAGTTGGGTGATCTCTCAGACATGAACAGACGCGAGCCAGCTTCGGCTCGCGTCTCGTCGTTTCCGCACCGCGCCACGCTCGCGCCACATACATAGAGGCGACTGGAGAGCGGGCGTCAGTGGCCGACCAGGATCGTGCGGATCAGCGTGTCGAGGTTCCAGCCCCACACGTCCGCGGCGATACGATAGGCCACGGCGACCACGGGCGGCACCACCGTCGCCATCACGAGGGCCTGCGATGAGCGCTGGCCCAGCTCCACCAGCGACCCGGGCACGGTATTGAGCGCCGCGCTAATCTCTCCGAGCGGCCGCAAGCTGCGGATTAGCACACCAACGTGCTCGTCGCGCTCCGAGGGGGTCGCTTGATCGACCTGCCCGATGCGCTCCCAGATGATCTTGCTCTCGTGCGCGCTGAGCTTCGAGGCAAGGTGGCGCTTCGCGTCCCGCAGACTGCCGAGCGTCAGACGCAGTGGATAGAGCAGCAGGTACGGAACCACCGTCGCGTAGAGCACAGCCACCACAATGAAGGCCGGCAGCCCCGAGCTTTGGCCGAAGTGCGAGACCGTGCGCGCGGTATTGACGCTCTCCAGCGTCGCCACCACCAACACGCCGCCGCCAATGACCAGCGTATGCACCACGAAGCCCAGCACGGCTCCACAGCCGCCTAGGCCATCGGGATGCAGGAAGCGCGGCTCAAGTGGTCGATCGGCGGGTCGGCTGAAGTGCCGGCGGAAAAGGAACGCGGGACGTGGCGGGCCGACGTGCAGCAGCTTGCGTAATTGAACACAGGTGATGGCGTAGCGCGTGGCATACATCAGCGCGGCGTAAATTTCGAGATACTGGATGGCGCAGTAGACCCACCATGGCCAGAGGGCCTCCGGATAGTACCAGGTATGCGGCGACGCGGCGGTGGCTTGCATGAAGAGCATCCATGGCACGGCGAAGATCAGCAGGCAGATGACCGCCCAATAGGGGTGATTGTATACGCGGCGGCAGTCCTCGACGAACTTGGCGTACTCCGGCTCGCTGAGGCCAGTAACGTCCTGGCGCTGCAAGTCTGCGAACAGCTTAGGGATGTCCACGAGCTGTGTCACGTACGCGTGCGCGGCGATGGGGACCAGCACGAGCCAGATGATCGCCGAATTGAGGTCCGCGATCGCCGAGTCAAAGCCGAGACGCGGCAGCAGTGTGCCATCCAGCGCGGAAAGCCCGTACATCGCCGCCGCGCCGCCAATCGCCACCAGCCAGACGAGCCGCCAGCGGTGGTCGCGAAACAGCCGCCAGATGACCCACGCCAGCGGATCGCCGCGCGTGATCCGCAGCTCCGGCAGGCTCTCGGCGGAAGCACCCATCACACCCGACGTTATCATCTCGCACCTCGGCCCGCACGTACACCCGTTTACACGCGCTCGCTCGCGCCCGCTCGTCACGCTCAGCCGCCGCTCGTCGCGTCCTGCTCGTCGCGCTCGTCTTGCCGCTGTTTGCGCAGCCGTAGCACCAGCACGTCGTCGCGTTTCAATCCGAGCGCGATACAGTTCTCGCCTGCCAGTATAGCGGACGAGCCATTCCACGTCCAGAGGATTTCGACCGCGCGTATAGTGCCCAGCTCCGGCGCGAGCGACACGATCCCCTGTTGATCGCCCGGCCGGTTGATCACGAAGAGCAGATAGTCGCCATCGCTCAGCCGCCGCGGCACGCATTCCACATCCAGTTCGCTCTGCCAGCGCCGCGCGACGCCGCGTGTCTCCATTGCCGCCGCCGCAAGCTGGCGCAGTCCAGCGCGCTCGGCTGGGATGAGCTGGTAGTAGACGCCGGTGGTGTACGACCCGCCCGGCACCGTCCCCCAGACCGTGCTGGTGCCGCCACCTGTCAATGTGACCGCATAGCCGGCCAGTCGGCCGTCAGACGTGACCAGCCCATCTTCGCGGAATGGCCCGCCCTCGGCTGCTGGGCGCTCGAACGTCTCCAGCCGGTAGTCGCCGCGCACGCGCACGCCCTTGGCGGTGCGCAGGCGTGCCGCCGGCAGCCGTTGATTGAGCAGCACCTTCAGCCCCTCGAACGAGTCGGTGTTCTGCATCGCGGCCGGCTCGCGGCGCGCGAGCCGCCGGCGCTCCCACAGCAGGTACCTGAAGAGCAGGTCCACGATCAGCCGCCGCGCCACGGTGCCGTAGCCGATGTGACGCGAGGAGCCCGGTGCGTAGGGGTAAAGCGCGCGCGCCGCCGGTAGCGGGCGGCCGTGGGCATCGGCGCTGATCACGGTGGGGAATGTGATGAGGTGGCCGCCGCCCTCGACGTAGCGCACCAGTTTCGCCAGCGTTGCCTCGTCCACCCAGCCGCGCGTGGGGAAGACCACCACACGCGCACGCGCCAGCTCGGCGTCCTCCACACGCTGCGCGTCGGCAAAGCGTGGCAGATAGCCGGCAGTGAGCAGCACATCGTAGAAACCCTGAAGCCCGAAGGCTTCGAGATACAGCAGCGGATCGGGGAGCCGCTGGCCCGGCAGGTAGTCGCCCGGCATCAGGCGTGCGTAGGGCTGATAGGTCAGGTAGAGGATATCGTCGTAGCAGGCGGCAGCATCCAATATCTCGGCCTCGTGCGCCGCCAGCAGGGCATGGATGCGCGCCACGGCCTCGTAGTGTGCGGTAGTGCGGCCCTCTGCGTCGAAGAGCGTGTGGAAGTCGTAGGGCGCGCCGTCGGGGTCGCGCCCGTCGTGGACGACGTAGTAGCTGTGGCCCGTGATGCCATGCGCCACGCCGCCCATCGTGGCCTGCACCGTCGCTTCCGGCTTGATGCGCGCGCGCGGATCGAACCAGCCGGCGCCCAGCTCGACGGAGATCAGCGTCGCCGCCGGTCCCACCAGCGCCCGGAAGCGCTCCGGATCGTGCGAGGGCGCGAAGGGCATGTCGGCGGTGGAGGGCGTGCCGGAAGCCTTGGAGTAGATATCGTAACCCTGGACCTGGGCGATACCCGCCTTCGCGCCGGGCGAGGCTGGACTGAGGTAGATGTCGAGATCGTTGACGACCAGCGGCACCGGAATCTCACAGTCCACCGCCACGTCGCGCAGCCGCCGCAGGTAGTCCGCGACCCACCCCTCCAGGAAGTCGTACCAGTCGGTCGCTGCCGCCTGCCCAACCGGCCGGCGCGGCGGCAATGCCGTCTCCAGCCGCACCCCGGTGTCACTCCAGGCTGTGCGCAACGCGGCGTCATCCTGGCCGTAGCGCTCGCACAGAAAGCGGCGGTAATGGGCCACCGTATCGGGATTGAAGTCGAAGTTGCCGAGCGTATTGCCTAGCGGCATGCCGGTCTCGTTGTCGAGCTGCCAGCTCACTACCACATCCGCGAAGCGCGGCCACAGCAGCGCGGCGACGGCCCGTAGCCAACGCTCGGCCTGCGCCAGATAGGTCGGATGCAGCAGCGTGTAGTTGAAGTAGTAGTCGCCCTTCACCAACTTGCCGCGCGGGCCGCGCATCACACACGCTGGGTGGTCGCGTCCCAGCCACAGCGGAATGCCGAACCCACGGAACTCGGCGTAGATTTGCGGACCGGGGCGGATCATGACCGGCAGCTCGGCCGCGCGGCACTGCTCCAGGAAGCCGGTCAGATTGGCGTACGGGCCGCTGTGCCCCTCGAAATCGAGCGTGCCCTCTCGCGGCTCATGGATGATCCACGGCACGTAGGTCGAGACGGCGTTGAATCCCGCGTCTCGCAGCCGGTCGAGCGCCGGCCGCCACAGGTCAGGCCGCACGCGGAAGTACTGCAGCTCGCCGCTGCGCAGGTAGACCTCTCGCCCGCGCAATACAAACGCTCCGTCCGCGCGCACCCCGGACATCACTCAGTCCTCTCGCTTCGCTTCGCTCTGCTCTGGCCGCGGCGGGGATGTCGCTGGGCGCGGCGTTCGACCGGACCGCCGTGCTGGGCCGGCGGTGCTGCCTACTATACTACACCGGAGCGCGGCTGCCTATTCCGCCTCCGCCAGCAACCCTAGCGCCGCGTCACGCGGACGCGCCGTGGCAGGCCCATGCCACGCGCCAGCCGTCCCCGCGTGCGCCGCAGCTCGGCCACCAGGCGGTGACGGCGCCACACCCGCCGGACCGGCCGCGCGGCCCGTGCCGCAGCGGCCTGCTGATATGACGCCAGCGTCAAGCGCAGGCAGGGGGCATGCGAATAGTGCTGGGCCGACTCGCGTGCCTGCGCCGCCATCCGCCCACGCAGCTCGCCATCCACGAGCACCCGCTCCACCCGCCGCGCGAAGACGTCTGGATCGCCATCGCTATCGGGCGCCACCAGAAAGCCGCTGCTCCCGTCCTCGATGATCTCCGGCACGCCTGCCGCCGCCAGCGCCACCACCGGTACGCCGCACGCCAGGCTCTCCAGCAAGGCCATCGGCTGGTTCTCGGTCAGGCTCGCCGCCACGCAGACGTCGCTGGCCGCTACGCGCGCCACCAACTCGTCGCCGCGCAGCCAGCCGAGGAAGAGCACCTGGCGCTCCAGGCACCGCTCGCGCACCAGCGCCTCCAGCGCGCCACGCATCGGCCCGTCACCGGCGATCTCAAAGCGCGCGTCGGGGTGACGGCGCAGCACTGGCTCGACCAGCCGCAGCAGGCGTGGTAGGTTCTTCTCCGCCGCAAGGCGCCCAAATGAGATGATGCGCCGCCCTGGATGCGGAGCAGCGCTGGGCAGCGGACGGAAGCGCTCGGTGTCGAGCGCGTTGGGCACGATCAGCACTGGGCGTGTCATACCGCCGGAGGCCAGGTCGCACGCGAGGTAGCGCGACGCGCAGGTCACCACGTCACACTGGTTGTAGAAAGCCGCGACGTAGCGCCGCAGGACAGTGGCGATGCGCGCGTTCACCTCGTGGCCAAGTCGCAGATAGGCGGCGACGTAATCGCCAAACAGCGTGTGATGCGTCCCAACGAGCGGGATGCCGGCGGCGAGCGCGGCGCGCGCCCCGCGCCAGCCGACGCCGAACGGCGTATGGCAGTGCACGACGTCGGGCTGGAAGCTGCGCACCATGCGCGCGAAGGTGCGGCCGATCGGCGGCGCGAGGGCAAACTCGTTGTAGAGCGGCAGCGGCATGGCGGCGACGCGTACCACCGCGAACGGCTCGTCGGGATGCCCGGCGCGGTCACCGGCGCGGCCGCCCGCCGTGCAGACCATCACGCCGTGGCCCTGGTGGCTGAGGGCACGCGCGAGAGTGCAGACGCTGCTCGCGACGCCGTTGACCTGCGGCGGGTAGGTGTCGGCGAAGAGCATCACGCGCATGGGCGGGTCAAAGTCCTCCTCATCCGCGCCGTGGCTACGCTACGTGCTGGGCGGGCGCATCGTGGCGACTGTAACACACGCGCTCGCCGCTGACAACGCGCGCGGCACGATTGCGACACCCTGGCGAGTGTTGCTGGGCGCCGCTCGGCTGGCGATTGAAATCGCGCCTGGGTGGCCTGCCGGCCGCAACGTCCGCCTGCGCGGACTGAGAGCAGAGCGAAGTTTGAATGATCCTGGAGACATTACCGGCCTCGGCGCACGTGGCCGGGATGGTATGCTTAGGGGCAGCAGCTTGGGCGTAGGCGAGCAAAAGGAGCGTGCGAGCGGTGGCGCGATACTATTACGGCGGCCAAGCCGTCATCGAGGGCGTGATGATGCGCGGGCGCCGCTCGGCCGCGGTCGCGCTGCGGGCGCCGGCGGGCGGCATTCTGGTCCACGAGGAGCCGCTCAAAGGGCGGTTTTATCACGTCAAGCCGGCGCAGTGGCCCTTTGTGCGCGGCGTGCTGCTGCTGTGGGACATGCTGGTGCTGGGCACGCGCATGATGCTGTACGCCGCCAACGTCTCGATGGAGCCACTGCGCGCCGAGGCCGCGGCTGAGGCTGGCGGCAAGGGGCAGGACGGGGATGGCAAGAGCGAGGCGGAGCTGCCCGCCAGCGGCGCCGAGGGAGCGATCCCGGGTGCGGTGGTCGAGGCCAACCCAGCAGCGGCGAGCGCGTTGGGCGGCGCGGCACTGACGGGGATGCTGCTGTTCTCGCTGGCGTTCGCCATCGGCCTCTTCTTTCTGCTGCCGCTCGGCGCCGTCGGTGTGCTGCGCGGCGTGGTCGGCTCCGGCTGGCAGAGCCTGGTCGTGGAGGGGCTGGTGCGCCTCGCGCTGCTGATTGCTTACCTGTACCTGATCGGCCGCCTGCCCAGCATACAGCGCGTCTTTGAGTACCACGGCGCCGAGCACAAGGCGATCAACGCCTTCGAGGCCGGCGACCCGCTCGACGTGGAGCACGTGCGCCGCGCCAGCCGCGTGCATACGCGCTGCGGCACCGGCTTTCTGCTGATCGTCGTGGTGCTGTCGATCTTCGTCTTCGCGCTGGTGGGGCATCCGCCGGTGGTGCTGCTGGTGCTCTCGCGCATCCTGCTGGTGCCGGTGATCGCCGCGCTGGCCTACGAGCTGATGCGCCTGGGCGCGCGCTTCTACCGGCTGGCGCCCGTTCGGTGGCTGATGGCGCCGAGTCTGGCGCTGCAGGGGCTGACCACGCGCGAGCCGGATGACGCCCAGATGGAGTGCGCCATCGTGGCGCTGGAGCGCGTGCTGCGCACCGATGGCGTGGCGGCGCTGCATCGCGTGGCCTGATGACGGCCTCACGGTGGTCTGTTGTATGCGCCAATCGCTCCGATGACACCACACGCCCGCTGTGGCGCCCATGAATCTGAATTCGTTGGAGGTCTGCATGTCCACCGAGACGCAGCACGAGGAGCCTGTTTCCCAGCCCCAGCCCGGTCCGCCGCCCGATCCCGTGCCTGAGCCGCCGGCCAGTCTTGACGCGGAGTTGGCCGCGCCGCCATCCGAGCCGCCGGTGCTGGCGGGCAAGGGCTTTCTGCGCAAGGGCCTCATCCGCTGGGCGCTGACCGGTGCTCTACGCGTGATCTACCGCCGCTGGACACGCATCGCCGTCCGGCTCTTCCCCGAGGACTCGTGGCAGGCGCGGCTCGCGAGCAGGCTGGGCATCCCGCTGCCAGACCGGCTCAACATGAGCTGGATCACGCCGCAGCTTGCGGTGGGCGGGCGTGTCCTGGAGGCCGACATCCCGCGGCTGGCGAAGGTGGGCGTGACGCGCGTGGTGGATACGCGCTCCGAGCACATGGACGATGTGGCGGCGCTGGGGCGCTGCGGCATCGAGCTGCTCTACCTGCCGACGGTGGATACCGCCCCGCTGACGCTGGAGCAGCTCACGCGCGGCGCCGAGTGGGTAGACGCACAGATCAACGCCGGCCAGCGGGTGCTGATCCACTGCGAGCACGGCGTGGGCCGCAGCGTGCTGCTTACCGCCGCCGCGCTGGTGGGCCGCGGCATGAGCGCGCACGACGCGCTGGCGCTGGTTCAGCGGCGGCGCTGGCAGGCGGCGCCCAACCACCGCCAGATGCGCCGGCTGGTGGAGTTCGAGCGCCAGGTGCGCGGGGTGTCATCGGTCGCGAGCTGACCTCCCCTTGCTAACTGCGCCATGCGGGCCAGCACAGCAGCGGTTCACCCCACGGCGCGCAGCTCGGTGGCGAGCAGCGAGCGATACCAGCGCACGCGCTCAACACGCCCGGCCACGCCGATCACGCGCGCCTCGCGGATCACACGGTGCAATTGCTCGGCCAGGCGCGGTGGAACGGCGACCGGCAGGCACCCCGTCTCATCCTCCAGCACGACGAAGCCCATGCCCTTGGCCGTGGGCGGGCGCTGCGCGGAGATTGCCCAGCCCGCCACCCGCACACCGCGTCCCTCCGGCAGCGCGGCCAGATCGGCGATCGCGCGCACGCCGCGGCGGCGCAGGTCGTGGCGCAGCAGGCGCATAGGGTGCGGGCGGGGAGACATGCCCAGGAGCTGATAATCGAGGGCGGCGGCTTCGGCGCGGCTGAAGGCCGGCAGCGGCGGGGCGGAGGCGATCTCGGCGGTCGGCTCCCAGGCCAGGGCAAGCTGCTGCGGCATGGGCGGGAGGTCCACGCCAGTCTCACGGCCAGCCCGTGGGGCACGGCGCCGCTTGCCCGAACGACCCACACCGCGCGCTGGGCTTGCGTAATACTGCCACACCTCGTGGAGCTGCCACAGGCGCTGGCGGCGTGTCATACGCGGCGGCAGGCTGTCGCAGGCACCGGCCAGCACAAGCGCGGCCGCCGCGCGGCGGTCGAGTCCGGCGGGGCGCAGCCGCGCGCAGAGGTCAGCGAGCGAGGCGAAGGGCCATTCGCCGCTGGCTCCGCCGCTATCGTCGTCAGCACCGCCGTCGCCGCCGTCGCCGCCCTGCCGGCGCTCCCACAAGATCGCCTCGGCCAGCTCCTCGCCAACCTGCGCCACCTGCCGCAGCCCGACGCGGATCGCCCAGCGCTCGGCCCCCGCGGAGCCGACGCGCTCGACGGTGAAGCGATCCTCGCCGCGGTTGACGTCGGGCGGGAGGACCGGGATGCCAAGCTGCCTGGCCTCCTCCAGCACGACGTGTGGCAGGAAGAAGCCGGCCGGCTGAGCGCTGAGGAACGCGGCGAGGTAGTGCGCGGGATAGTGGGCCTTGAGCCAGGCCGTGGCGTAGATCGTCTTGCCAAACTCGGCGGCGTGCGAGCGGCAAAAACCGTAGCCGACGAAGTTGCTGATGGCGTCGAAGACGCGCGCGGCGGCTTCGTGCGTCTCGCCACGGCCGGTGGCCCCCTCGACGAAGCGCGCGCGCATGGCTTCCATCGCCGCGGGATAGCGCGCGTGCGACATGGCGTGTAGAGGCAGAAGCAGCCTAGCGCAAAGGCGTTGAGAGCGCACGGCAAGAGGATCTCGGTATGTCGCCGGGTGGGACATATCTCGCCCGTACACCTGTGCCAGCGTGGCACGTGTCCGATGAAGGTTCAATATCGGCTCGTAATGCTGGCTACTCCGCCGGATCGTCCTCTTCTACGCCGCCGCCCAGCAGCGCGTCGATCTCCGCCACGCATGCCTCGCGCGCGGTCTGCCAGCGGCGGTACGCGACGCGATGCACGCGCCAGCCGGCGCGCTCCAGGATCGCCTGCCCGCCGACGCTATCCAGCGAGACGGGATCGTTGGGGCGCGCGGGCCGCTCCGGGTCGCCGTCGCAGGCGATGGCAAGCGCATTGGGGCCGCGCTGCGCCACCACATCCACCGCGAAGCCGGCGACGGGATAGCCCAGGTAGACGCGGTACTCCGGCCGCGCACGTAGCGCCCGCGCCACGCTCTCCTCGAACTGCGTCGGGCGCGCGCCGAAGTCGTCGGGATTGTCGCTTTCGAGCAGCTCCTGCGCATAGGCCAGATATTCGCCCAGCAGGTGGCCGGGCGGCAGGTGGCGCGGATCGAGCGCGGTGAAGATCACCTGCCGGCGGCGGGCGCGCGTCACCGCGACGTTGAACAGGTTCTCGTTGTTCATGAAGGTCACGGTGCTGCGGTGCGAGGTGGGGTCGGCGCAGAACGAGAGCAGCATCACGTCACGCTCGTCGCCCTGGAAGGTGTGCGCCGTGCCGACGGTGATGTCGTGGTCCTGCAAAATCTTCGATTTGAGCTTGCTGGCGAGCTGGCGCGAGAGGTAGTTCACCTGGTCGCGGTAGGGCGAGAGCACGCCGATGGAGGACTTCTCGTTGCCCGGCTTCTTGGCCTCGGCCTTGGCGATCTTATTGATCTCGGCCAGTACCGCGTCGGCCTCGGCAGTGTTGTAGCCGGCCTTCTCGCGCTTGCCGTTGACTTTCTTCAACTCGACACTGCGCAGACCGATCGTATCCGGCCGGCGCGTCATGATGCGCAGCGCCTGCCCGTAGAAGCGGCGATTGCTGAACTCGATGATCTGCGGCAGGCTGCGGTAGTGCTCGTCCAGCAGCACCACGTCGTCCTGCGAGGGCAGCGCGCCGTTGACCACGTCGAGCAGGCTGTGCGTGCGGTAGTTCCACTGCGAGCGCTGGCTGGCGGAAAGCCCATGCTGCGAGGCCAGCGCCGCCTGGCGGTCCTCACGCAGCCATGAGAGGTGCCGCAACTGCTTGGGGTCGCCGCAGACGATCGCGTGCTGCGCGCGGTAGAGCAGTGGCAGCGCGCTCGCCACGTCGCACTGCGACGCCTCGTCCACGATCACCAGATCGAAGCGCCCGCGATCCAGCGGTAGCAGCTCCGAGACGTGCGGATTGGTGACGGCCCAGATCGGGAACGTATTGAGTAGCGCCGTGAAGTCCAGCTCGGCGAAGATCTTATCCTGCTCGGCGCTTGAGCGCGCCTCCAGCGCCGTCTTGAAGAGCGAGAGCGTGCGGCGGTTGAGGCGCAGCGCCTCAGCCAGCGCGTCGCGCCGCCGCGCCGCCAGCAGCTCGCCCACCAGCGCGCCGCGATCCGCCCGCAGCCGCGCGTGGCGCGTGAGCAACGTGTTGATCTCGTCGTACTGGCCCAGGTCGTACTCGATGCCTTCGAGGTCACTGCGCGCCGCCTCGCGCGCGATCACCGTGTCTATGCGCCCCAGGTCGCGCTCATCCATACCGAGGCGCTGGGTGAGGTCGGCGCTCTGGCGCTCGATCTTGCGGCCGTTGAGCAGCCCAGAGAGCGGCGCCCGGTTCATGAGTAGTCGCGACAGCTCGCCGGCCAGGCGATGTATCTCGCCGGGACCAAGGGCGGCCGCGGCGGCTTCGTCGTAGCGCGGCGCGTGGGCGTGGGTGAAGTCGCGGTAGGTGCGCGACCAGGCGGCCTCGTGCTCCAGGAGGCTGGCGATCTCGACCTCAACCCGCGCCAGCTCGTCGTCGGCGCCGGCCAGTCGCTCCTCCAGCATCTCGATCTCGCCAGGCCGCGGCTTCTGCGGTGCGCCAGTGCCGTCGAAGAGGTTGTCGAGGAACTTCTTCAGCTCGTCGCGGTAGCGCCGGTCGCCGCCGCGCAGGAT
>DASVAA010000191.1:0-11677 GCA_036376595.1 Ktedonobacterales bacterium
CCACGCCGGTCGCCATAGCGCGCATGCGCAGCCCGCGCGTCACCTATTCGACCGCGTCGGTGCGTAGCGGCAACCTGATCACCACCGTCTCGGCGACGGGACCGTTGCAGAGCGGCCTCTACGACGTGAACTTCTCGGGTAGCGGCATCATCTCCGAGATTGACGTCTCGGTCGGTCAGCACGTCAAGGCGGGGCAGGTGCTCGCCAAGCTCGATCCCACCTCGCTGCAAGACGCCGTGAACTCCGCGCAGACGGCGCTCAACAACGCCTACACCAACTACAACAACGCGGTCGCCACGACCAACGCGCAGCTCAATGCGGCGTATCAGCAAGAGCAGGCCGCGTTGCATCCCGCCAACGGCACCTGCAGCTCCACGTGCCAGGCGCAGGCCGAAGCGCAGTACACCTCAGCCCAGGCGCAGGCCAACGCCCAGCTTTCGCAAGCCTCGCAGCAGATCGGCACCGCGCAGTCGAATCTGACCACCGCGCAGCACAACCTCGGCAACGCGACGCTCACGACGCCGCACGATGGCATAGTCGGCGCGATCAACGGCCAGGTCGGCGGCTCGCCCGGCGCGGGCGGCTCGTCTTCCGGCGCAGGCGCGGGCGGTTCGTCGGGCGGCGGCTCCGGTGGCGCATTCATCGAGATCGTGGACCTTACGTCGCTGCAGGTGACGGCCGACGTCAATGAGGCCGACATCAGCAAGGTGGCCGTCGGGCAGAGCGTCACCTTCACCGTCAGCGCCTACGGCACACAGCGCTTCACCGGCACCGTCAGCGCAATCTCGCCGCTGGGGCAGACCACCAGCAACGTCGTCACCTATCCCGTGACCATCAACGTGGACAACTCCAGCCTCAACGGCGCCACGCTGCTGCCGCAGATGACCGCCAACGCCAGCATCGTCACGGCGCAGCGCACCGGCGTGCTGCTCGTGCCCGCCTCCGCGATCACCTTCGCGCGCAGCGAGCTGACCAGCGGCGCCGTCACCCGCACGCAGATCGTCTCGGCGCTGCGCCAGGCGGCGCAGATGCGCGCGGCCGCCGAGAGCAGCGACCCCAACGCCGCGCAGGATAACCTCAGCGCCTCGTTCGTGCTGGAGCGCGCGAACAATAAGTGGGTCGTCAAGCCGGTCGTGCTGGGCCTCACTAACGGCACCTTCTACGAGGTCGTCGCCGGTCTGAATAGCGGCGAGACGATCGTCACCGGCCAGTCGGGCGCCACGACCACCAGCTCCGGCAGCCCGCTGACCATCCCCGGCGGCGGACGCGGCGGCTTCGGCGGCGGCAACGGCGGCTTTGGCGGCGGACGTGGGGGCAACGGCGGGGGCAACGGTGGGGGCAGCGGCGGTAATGGTGGCACTGGCGGTAACGGCGCGGGCGGCCTCGTTCCGGCGCTCGATCCCGTGGCCTGAGCCGGCGCAAGGAGGTTCCCCCAATGGCCGATTCGTCGTTCTCGTTTGACGGCGCCGCCGAAGCCAGGGCGCCGTCGCCCACCATCCCCCACGCGCTCGACGCCGACGCGGCCGGCGCGAGCAATGGCGCGCGCGCCGCGGCCAATGTGCCGGTCATTGCCGTGCGCGAGCTTACCAAGACCTACGTGATGGGCACGACCCACGTCCGGGCGCTGCGCGGCGTCACCCTGGCGGTCCAGCGGGGCGAGTTCGTCGCCGTGATGGGGCCGTCCGGCTCCGGCAAGTCCACCTTCATGAATCTGATCGGCTGCCTGGATCGCCCCACCAGCGGCAGCTACGCGCTGATGGGCATCCCTGTCAGCCGCCTCAGCCTGGACCAGCTCGCCGACGTGCGCAACCGGCGCATCGGCTTCGTGTTCCAGGGCTTCAACCTGCTGGCGCGGGCCACGGCGCTGGGCAACGTCGCGCTGCCGCTGGTCTACGCCGGCCTCACGCGCGAGGAGCAGGAGCGCCGCGCCCGCCGCGCCTTGCAGCTCGTGGGGCTGGGCAGCCGGCTGCACCACCAGCCCAGCCAGCTCTCCGGCGGGCAGCAGCAGCGTGTCGCCATCGCCCGCGCGCTGGTCAACGGTCCTGCCGTGCTGCTGGCCGACGAGCCGACCGGCAATCTCGATAGCCGCACGAGCGTCGAGATTCTGGCGCTGCTCCAGGCGCTCAACGCGCGCGGTCTGACGATCGTGCTCGTCACCCACGAGCTGGACGTGGCGGCCTACGCACAGCGCCAGATCGGCTTCCACGATGGGCGCGTGGTGCGCGATGAGCCGGTCCACGACCCGCGCTCGGCACGCGGCGAGATCGAGCGCCTGATGGCCGCCGCTGCCGCGGCGCACCCGGAGCCGCAGTCCCATCCTCAGCCGAGCGTGCAGATCCGGGAGGAGAGCCAGCCATGAGCACCACCCCGCGCGAAACGGCGCCTGCCACCGCCGCGCAGACCTCGCCGGACACGCGAACATCCACAGGACGAGACCGCCGCGCGTACGATCACCGGCACCACTTCGGCCGCCGCAACACGCTGCGCGCCAACTTCACCAGCGCCACCGAGGCGCTGTGGGCCAATCGCCTGCGCTCGCTGCTGACGGCGCTGGGCGTGATTGTCGGCGTGGCCGCGGTGATCGGCGCAGTGACGCTGACGGCAGGCACCAGCGCGCTGATCAACTCGCGCATCACCGGCCTGGGTACCAACGTGCTCACGATCACCCCCGGCGCGGTCCAGACGGGCGGAGCCTTCGGCGCGGCTGGCTCGCGCCAGACGCTGACGGTGGACGACGCCACCGCAGTCGCCGGCGTTCCGCACGTCACCACCGTCAGCCCGATCCTCTCCAGCACGGCGCAGCTCGTCTACGGCGACCAGAACTGGAACACCCGCGCGATGGGCGTCTATCCTGGATACCAAGCCATCGGCAACTGGCAGATTGCCGAGGGCGCGTGGTTCACGAGCAGCGACGAGAGCAGCGGCAACCCCGTGGCCGTGCTCGGCCAGACGACGTATCAGAATCTCTTCTCGGTGTCGGCGGCCGACCCCATCGGGCAGACGATCCTGATCAACGGCCAGGCGTTCCAGGTGGCCGGCGTGCTGCAGGCCAAGGGCACCACCGCCGGCGCCAACCAGGACGACGTGGTCTTCGTGCCGTTCGCGGCGGCGCAGACACGGCTCAACAACTCGCAGTACGTCTCGCAGATCGCGGCGCAGGTGGATAACGCCAACGACGTCAACGGCGCCGAGACGGCGATCACGTCGCTGTTGGAGCAGCGCCACAACATCCCCGCTGGCGGCACGGATGACTTCACCGTGCGCAGCTCGAACCAGCTTGTGGCGACGGCGCAGACCTTCGCCTCGACGCTGACAGTGCTGCTGGTGGGCGTGGCGGCGATCTCGCTGATCGTGGGCGGCATCGGTATCATGAACATCATGCTCGTCTCGGTCACGGAGCGCACGCGCGAGATCGGCATCCGCATGGCGATCGGCGCGCGGCGGCGCGACATCCGCAACCAGTTCTTGATCGAGGCGATGGCACTGAGCGCGGCCGGCGGCCTGATCGGCATCGCGATCGGGTTGCTCGCGGGCTTCTTGCTGACCACCCGTTTCGGCCTGCCGTTCGCGTTCAACCCGCTGCCGATCGTGCTGGCGTTCGGCGTCTCGGCGGCGATCGGCGTGGCCTTCGGCCTCTACCCGGCGATCCGCGCCTCGCGGCTCGACCCCATCGTCGCGTTGCGTGCGGAGTAGAAGAGAGAGGGGGTTACGGGGAACGCGAAGTTCGCGAAGAAGAGGAGAGCAGAGAGAGCAACCGCAGAGGACGCAGAAGGGGTAACATGATGAGCCAGAATCATGCGGTGGCTTGCAAGCGGTTGTCGCGGCCCTCGTTCTCTGTTTCCTCCTTCGCGATCTTCGCGCTTGCTTCGCGTCCTTCGCGTTCTCCGTCATCACGCCTGCAATTGAGGTGGTGCGTATGTCTGAGGGGCAAGACACAGCCGAGAGCGGCGGCACGGTGCTGGTGATCGAGGACGACGAGAGCATCACCCGGCTGCTGCGGCTCTACCTGCGCGACGCCGGATTCCGCGTGCTGGCAGCCACCGACGGCCGCGCGGGTCTGGCGCTGCACGACGCTGAGCGGCCCGACCTCGTCGTGCTCGACCTGATGCTGCCGGGGCTGGACGGCTGGCAGGTCTGCCGCCGTATCCGCGCCCATGCCACGACGCCGATCCTGATGCTGACGGCGCGCGAATCCGAGGAGGACCACATCGCCGGCCTCGACCTGGGCGCCGACGACTATGTGAACAAGCCCTTCAGCCCGCGCGAGCTGGTCAGTCGCGTGCGCGCCATCCTGCGCCGGGCGGCCGCGACCGACGGAGGAGACGATGCACGCTCCGCGTCGGCTGCCCGCGTCGAGGCAGCATCCGGCCCGCTGGCGTTCCGCGGTCTGAGCATCGTGCCCGCGGCGCGTCGCGTGGAGGTCGAGGGCCGGCGCGTGGAGCTGACCGCCAAGGAGTTTGACGTGCTGCTGGCGCTGGCACGCGCGCCGGGCCGAGTCTTCAGCCGCGAGGAGCTGCTGAGTCAGGTCTGGGGGTATGATTACCTCGGCGACAGCCGTACGGTAGACGTTCACATCGGCACGCTGCGCAAGAAGATCGAGCTAGAGGCGCGCCCGCACCGCCGCCGCTACATCCGCACCGTCTTCCGGGTCGGCTACGCCTTCGAGCCGACTGAGGAGGAGGAGAGACTTACCACAGAGGGAACGGAGGAAACGGAGGGGAGAACACAGGGAGATGGAGGAGGAGAGAGAGCAACCGCAGAGGACGCGGAGGGCGCAGAGGGAGAGCGATGAAGCCGGCGATCAAGCCCGATCTTCGGGGCGAGTCACTTGCCGCTCGCGCCGCCAGGCGGTTGCGGGCGCTGCTGCACGCTCCCCGCAGCCTGCGCGTGCAGCTCGCGGTCGGCTCGGCGCTGATCGTCATCGGCACGCTGATCGCCGTCGCACTCGCGTTCACGATTGGCAGCCTGCACTCGTTCAACGACTACCAGGGCACGCAACTGCAGGGTGAGGTCAATCAGGTGGCCGCGCTGCTGGGGCGCACGCGCGTCGGCGCGGGCGGAGGCGTGCCCGACCGCCTGCTGCAGCCCAATCCCGCGACGCGCGAGGCGTTCACCCTCAACATCTGGATCATGGATGCTTCGGGGAAGCTCGTCGTCGCGCCACAGCCCACCGCCGACCAGGCGAAGACGCTCACCGCCGACGAGTCGGCCGTGACGCCCGCGCTGCAGGCCGCGCTCCACGGACACAGCGGCGCCGGCACGCTGCCGGGTCCGCTCCTGGCGCTCAATCGGCGCTACTACGCCGTGGCGCCGATCCACCAGGCCGCCGATCCCGCGCAGCCGATCATCGGCGCCGTCGCGCTCGCGAATCTGCCGCCGCGCCAGAGTCGGGCCGAGGTGTTCGCGGGGCGCGTGCAGAGCACGGTGCTGCTGGTGACACTGGCCGCCGCGCTGCTGGCGGCGCTGATCTCGGCGCTCTTCTCGCGGCGCATTACGCGGCCTATGGCGCGCCTGGCCGCCGCGACACAGCGCATGGCGGCGGGCGATTATGCGGCACGCGTGGAGGTGAGCGCGCCCGACGAGCTGCGCCACCTGGGTGAGTCGTTCAACGAGATGGCCGCCGCGCTGGAGGCCGACGTATCCCAATTGCGGCGCCAAGAGCAGCTGCGCCGCGAGCTGGTGGCGAACGTCTCGCACGAGCTGGCAACGCCGCTGACCGCCATCCAGGGCTTCACCGAGGCACTGCTCGACGGCGTGGTGGCGGACCCTGCCGAGCGCGAGGAGACGACACGGCTGATCGCCCGCGAGGCGGCGCGCTTGCAGCGGCTGGTGGCCCAGCTGCGTCAGGTGGTGCGCTACGAGGCCGGCGCCGAGACGCTCCAGGCGGCGCCGCTCGCCCTGCCGGCGCTGGCCGGCGAGACGCTGGCGGTCCTGGCGCCGGAGCTGGAGAGCAAGCGGATCGCCGTCGCGACCGATCTCCCCGCCGATCTGCCGCCGGTATTGGCCGACGCCGATCGCCTGACCGAGATCCTGCTGAACCTGCTCGACAACGCCATCCGCCACACCCCGGAGGGCGGGCGCATCAGCGTCGCGGCCGCCACCGAGCGCGACCGCGCGTACCTGCGCGTAACGGTCGGCGACAGCGGGCAGGGTATCGCCGTGGAGGAGCGCGAGCGGGTCTTCGACCGCTTCTACCGTGCCGATCCCTCGCGCGCGGCGGCGACCGGCGGCACGGGCCTGGGACTGGCTATCGTACGGGCGCTGGTGGAGGCGCACGGCGGCACCGTCGCGGTCGAGGAGTCCGCCGAGGGCGGCGCGCGCTTCAGCTTCACGCTGCCGGTTGCCCCTCCGTCTCCACTCCCCCGCGCGCCCCAGGTGTAGCGGCGCGGCCTTGCCCCGCCCCGCCCTGCCCTACCCCGCCTCGCCTCTGTGGCTCGCGTGTGAGGACATCAGGTGGCACACATCGTGCCCGCTTATGTCATGTTGCGAAGCGTCCCATTGGCGTGGGATGCACCCGGAAGCATCGGTTCAGGAGCGAAGGAGCACGAACCATGAGCAGCAGCGACCGCGACATCCAGGGTGTGGATATCAGCAACCCGGAGAGCAAGGGCTGGAAGCCGGGCTACGAGGAGTCCGACGTGCGCGACCTGTGGCGCCACGCCAACGCGAGCAGTTGGCCGCAACTGTTGCGCTACGTTGAAAACAAAGGCGACAACACCTGGCACATCACGCCGGGTGAGGCGATCGCGATGAAGGAAGACATCGAGGCGACGATGAAGAGCGGCGCCTCGTTCCCCAATAGCCCCGAGCAGGCGTACCAGGAGATGCACAGCCATCGCGGCCAGGACCGCGGCAAGGAGCCGAAAGCGGAGAAGGAGCGCCAGAGCCATTAGCCTGGGGTCCTCACCCCCTGCTCCCTCACCCTGCGCGGCGAGGGGGTGATTCATGTCAGGCGCAGGCGCATCCCCACATGGTCGTTCGGTTGATGGTGATTGATCGCCTTCTCTCGCGCTGCTAGAATGGAGCGGGACCTGCCCTCATGGAGCAGGCTGGGTGTGGGGCAACAAGCTCGCGAGAGAGGGCGGAGTGACATGGCACGGAATCCCTTCATCGGCACCTGGCGCCTGCTCTCGTGGGAGAATCGCGCCGCGAGTGGGCGCGTCACCTATCCCTTGGGCACAGACCTCTCCGGCTACATCCTCTATACAGCCGATGGACATATGAGCGTCGCCATCGCGGCCACGGGACGTCCGCGCTTTGCGACCGGCGACCTGCTCGGCGGGACCGAGGAGGAGCGAGCGCTGGCCGCCAAGTCGTACGTATCCTACGCCGGGACCTACGAGATCGGCGACGGCGAGATCATTCATCACGTCAAGGTCAGTTTGTTCCCCAACTGGGTGGGCGACGCGCAACGGCGCTTCTTCGCGTTTGACGGCGACCGCCTCACGCTGAGCACCGCGCCCATGATGCTCTCCGGCACCGAGCGCCGCGCCTACCTCATTTGGGAGCGGGCGGCTCCAGCGATGTAAGTCGATCTCGGAGAGGGAGTGTTCGATGCTGCGCGATCCGCTGCTGCTCGACGACTGGCACGTCGTCGCCTATGCGCCCGACCTGGCGGCCGGCAAGCCGCTGGGCGTGCGCCTGCTGGATGAAGACCTGGTGCTGTGGCGCGACGCCGACGGCGAGGTCCACGCCTGGCGCGACCTCTGCCTGCACCGCGGCACGCGCCTCTCGCTGGGCCGCATCGAGGATTGCACGCTGATCTGCCCCTACCACGGCTGGACCTATAACGCCGAGGGGCAGTGCGTGCGCTTCCCCGCGCATCCCAGCCAGACGCCGCCGGCCAAGGCGCGCGCCACCGTCTACCGCGCCGTCGAGCGCTACGGCTGGGTCTGGGTTTCGCTCGGCAACCCCACGCGTGACGTGCCTGAGTTCTCCGAATGGGGCGATGCGACCTTCCGCAAGGTCCACTGCGGGCCATACGACTTCAAGGCCAGCGGGCCGCGCGCGATTGAAAACTTCCTCGACGTGACGCACTTCCCCTTCGTCCACGCCGGCTACCTGGGCGATCCCAACGTGCTGGAGGTCAACGACTACGAGGTCGAGACGACGCGAGAGGGCATCACCGCGAAGGACATTACGGTCTGGCAGCCGGACCCCGACGGCAGCGGCCAGGGCGCGTTTGTGACCTACACCTACAAGGTGCTGCGGCCGCTGACGGCGTACTTCGTCAAGTCGTCGGCGGGCCCGCGCTTCGCGATGTACTTCACCGTCACGCCGGTCTCGGAGCTACGCAGCATCGCCTGGACGTACGTGGCGCTGGACTACGGCGACCAGACCGAGGACGAGATCCGCGACTTCGAGAACCTGATCACCTGGCAGGACGTGCCGATTGTGGAGTCGCAGCGTCCCGAGCTGCTGCCGCTGGACCTGCAAGCCGAGCTGCACCTGCGCTCCGACCGCACCGCCATCGCCTACCGCACGTGGCTGCGCAACCTGGGGCTGAGCTTCGGGACGGCGTGAGCATGGATACGAGCGTGTTCTCCCTGTCGCTGGTCAGATGTCGTGGCCGCGGCGGCCCGTATTATTCACGCGGTTGATCCCGCTGGCAAGAGAAGTTTTAGATCAAGGAGGCGGCCTGAAGAGCCGCGGCTAATCCTGGATGCAAGTGCGCCCGATACAGCAACGGATCGATCTTGATGAGCGATTCTGACTGGTGTAGTATCATGTGAGCAATCTCCCTTCGAGACATCTTATTCCTGGAGGGCGGGCGGATGCAGATCTTCATAAGTTGCGAGCGAGAAGACATGTACTTTGCGAGCCGACTCGCCAACGATTTGCACGCTGCAGGCGCCGAGGTTGACGTTTCAGGGCCAACTCCGCCAACTCCCAATTCCTTGCTAAGGTCCCTTCGTCGCCTTTACACGTCCGTGACCGAGAGTTACAGTTGGGAGGCGCAACAGGTCGGCCGTCGCATGGCCTATCACTGGCTTGTGGCCGTGATGTCACCGCACGTATTTTCTAGCAGGCATGTCCAGCATGAGGTGGATGCCTCTCTCGAATCACCATCCGCAAGCGTGGTGTTGATCGATGCCCTGCCCTACCACAAAAAATACCTACCGAGGGATTGGATATACCTTCCCTGCTTTGACGCCACCCGCGACTATCAGTCAGCTCTCTCCAAGTTGTTGCAGCATGTTGGGCTGCCCGCGCCACAGTCTCCGCCCACATCAGTAGGCCAAGTGGTTTCTCCAGTCCAGGTTCCGCACGCGCAGAGCGTACGCGCGCAAACGAGCGCGGCCCTCACTGTCTTCGTCAGCTATTCGCACCAAGACGACAACTTCGTGCGCCGGCTCATCAGCGACCTACACACACGGGGCATAGGCGTATGGGTTGACCATGAGCGCCTCAAGCCCGGTACTGCCGACTGGGACCGCGAGATTCGGCGCGGAATCAGCGCCGCGAAAGGTGTCATCTACGTGGCATCAGAGGATGCAGCCGCGTCGCCGTATGTAGGCGATGAGCTGGCGGTCGCCCGTGACAATCATGTCGTCGTCTATCCGCTGTGGGCACGAGGCAGCAAGTGGTCAAGCTGCGCGCCGCTCGGTTGGGGCCGGATGCAGTACATTGACGCGCGTGAGGGCAAGTACGAAGCCGCGGTTCGTGCCCTTGTCGCAAGCATACTCGGCTCCGTAGGGAGATAGCGCAGAGCGCCGCAGGTGACGGCTCGTCAGGGGATTACCCGCGGGACTTCAGCCCGCCTCCTCGCCCTACTGAGCTCTCGCCCTGCGTGGCGACGCCTCAACAATCCAGCCCTAGCCATCCGCCCCTGACTTGTGCGACCATAGACACACATCGCATCCCCGCAACTCCTTCGCGCACTCCTGAGGTCTCGCCCGGCGCTCACCGTCGCGCGCCGCGGCGCATCACATGCAAAGGGGCATGCTCGTGCAGGTCGGCGTCGGACTTCCCTCCACCATCCCCGGCACACCCGGCGCGGTCGTGCTCGACTGGGCGCGGCACGCGGACGCCGGCCCGTTCTCCAGCGTCGCGGTGCTCGACCGGCTGGTCTACGACAGCTACGATCCCCTGATCGTGCTCGCCGCGGCGGCCGGCGCGACCTCCCGCGTGCGGCTGGCAACGCTGATCGTCATCAGCCCGCTGCGCAACACCGCGCTGCTCGCCAAATCCGCCGCCTCGCTCGACGCGCTCTCAGGCGGGCGGCTCACGCTGGGCGTGGCCGTCGGCGCGCGCCACGAAGACTACGAGGCTGCCGGCGTGGACTATCACAGGCGCGGCCGGCGCCTCGAAGAGCAGCTTGCGACCCTCCGCGACACCTGGGAGGACGAGCGCATCGGGCCGCGACCGGCGCGGGCGGGCGGACCAGAGCTGTTGGTGGGTGGTCTCACCGACGATGCCTATGCCCGTGTGGCGCGCTACGCCGACGGCTATGTTCACAATGGCGGGCCGCCGCGCATCTTCGCCCGCGCCGCCGACAAGGCGCGCGCCGCCTGGCTCGACGCGGGACGTCCCGGCGCGCCGAAGCTCTGGGGCCAGGGCTACTTCGCGCTCGGCGGACCCGACGCCGCGGCGGCCGGCGCCGCCTACCTGCGCGACTACTACGCCTTCACCGGCCACTTTGCCGAGAAGATCGCCGAGGGGCTGCTCACCACGCCGCAGGCCGTCGCGCAGCTCGTCCGCGGCTACGCCGACGCCGGCTGCGACGAGCTGGCGCTCTTCCCCACCGTCGCCGATCCCGCCGAGCTGGACCGGCTGGCCGACGTGATCGCGGGGCTGGGCGCCTCCGTCGCCGGCCCGGCCCGCACGCAGGCGGGGGAGGCGGCCAATGCATAAGGGTGATCCACGCGACGGGGGCCGGCGGATGAATCCGCGCCGAGGGGCCTGCGGCCACCAAGCCCGCCTGCGCGGGCTGGCAGAATCGCGGCCCGCGGATGGCGATAGACAGAGCGCGCGAGGCATGATGACGTGGAGGGTTGTGCCGGAAGGGACGTGGATCGCCACACGACGACGGGCGCGACATGTCGCGCCCCTACACCAATCAAACGTATGCCGCGTCGGCGGATGTGGCCCGACGATCTCTAGCCCGCGCAGGCGGACTTTGTGGCGGAACGCCCTTCGGGGCGGGTTCACCCGCCGGCCCTCCTCCTGTCAGGCTACCTTCCCTTCTCCGCGTCCTCCGCGAACCTCCGCGTTCTCCGCGTTCACCGTCCCCTCTGTGGCTCCCCCTCGCCCCGCAGGGAGAGGGGGCCGGGGGGTGAGGTCCCTGGAAGGAGCCGCCGCGTGAAGATCACAATCCTCGGCGGCGGACCCGCCGGCCTCTACTGCGCGCTGCTGCTCAAGAAGGCCAATCCCGGCCACGAGATTACCGTCGTCGAGCGCAACCCGCCCGACGCGACGTACGGCTGGGGCGTCGTCTTCTCCGACCGCACGCTCGCCGCCTTCCAGGAGGCCGACTACAAGAGCTATCGCGCGATCACTAGCCGCTTCGTCTCGTGGGACACGATCGACGTGCAGTATCGCGGCGAGCTGGTGCGCTGCGGGGGGCATGTCTTCGCCGGCCTGGCGCGCAAAGAGCTGCTCGCCATCTTGCAGCGCCGCTGCCGCGAGCTGGGCGTCGAGCTGCGCTTCCTCGAAGACGTGACCGATTTTGGCGCGC
>DASVAA010000192.1:0-28464 GCA_036376595.1 Ktedonobacterales bacterium
GCCGGCGAAGAGCAACGTCCAGGCGGCGAAGTACATGAGCTGCGGCCGCGCGCGGGCGTACGCCTTGGGCAAGGCGGCGATCCAGGCGCGCAGCGTGGCGCTCTGGCCGCGCAGCAGCATGTCCCCCGCAACATCCTCGATCAGCCGCGCCGCCAACGCGAAGTCTTCGGCCGCCAGCGCGTGGCGCACCGCCTCATCGCGCGACCCCGCGCGCGCATGCCACTCGGCCGCCCGCACGTGCAGCGCCCGCTCCAGTTCCCGCGCCGCATCCGCCTGATGCAGACGGCTGCGCAGCACATCACGAAACAACTGGTGGTAGCGGTACCAGCCGCGCGCATCGTCGAGGGCAAGCACGAACAGGTTCTCGCGCTCCAGCCGCTCCAGTATCGCCTGACCATCATCACGGCCGGTCAGCGCGTCGCAGAGCGGAGCGGTCAGCCGGTCGAGGATGCTCGTCTGGAGCAGAAAGGAGCGCACGTCGTCGGGCTGCCGGTCGAGCACCTCCGCGACGAGGTAATCGAAGACGTAGCGGTGGCTGCCGCTGAAGGTCGCCACCGCCGCGGTGGTGTCCTCGCGGCCGCGCAGCGCGAGGGCGGCGAGCTGCAACCCGGCGATCCACCCCTCGGTCTGTCCTTCGAGCGCGGCCATGTCGGCCGCCGAAAGGCGCAGGCCCATAACCGCGCCCAGAAACGCCGCCGCCTCATCACGCGTAAATCGCAGATCGGCGGCGCCGATCTCCGCGAGCTGCCCCCGCGCGCGCAAACGGGCGAGCGGCAGCGGCGGCTCGGTACGGCTCGCGACGATCACATGCAGTCGCGGCGGCAGATGGTCGAGCAGAAACGCGACCGCCTGATGGACGGCCTCGGATGCGATCATGTGGAAATCGTCCAGCACGAGCGCGACATCGCATGGCAGCATGGCAAGCGCGTTGATCAGCACCGTGAGGACTGTCTCGATCGGCACCGGCGGCGCCGTCTGGAGCAGCGCCAGCGCGCCGCGCGCAATGCCAGGCGAAAGGCTATCCAGCGCGGCAAACACGTACGTCCAGAAGCGCGCGGGATCGTCGTCGCGCTCGTCAAGCGAGAGCCAGGCAATCGGCAGCGCGCCGCCGGCCGGCGAGGCGCACCAGGTGGCGAGCAGGGTCGTCTTGCCGAATCCTGCCGGCGCCGAGACGAGGGTAAGCGGGCGGGTCGTCACCGTCTCGATCAGGTGGACGAGCAGGCGCTGGCGCGGGATGGCTCCGGCCCGCGGCGGAGGGATCGCGAGCTTGGTGCTGAGGAGCGGATCGCGCTCAGGCGCGGGTCTGCGCCGGTCGCTCAGCGACACAGGTTCGGCCATACGCCGCTCCGGCTCCGCGCGCCTGCTCCTCTACCCAGGGGCCAATTGTCTCCCCGGTTGCCCGGCCGCCTACGACGTGGTACGGACCTGAGTTTCGTCTTGCGCCAGGCGCTTCATGCGCAGCTCGTGGATGCCCTTCTTGAGCGTGCCCAGCGCCACCGTCGCGCAGGTGGGACGCGCCATTACCACCTCGCGGCCCAGGTCGTCGATCAGCGCCTCGAAGTCGAGCTGCTCGACCTCGTCCAGCGTCATGCCCTGCACCATCTCGGTGACATACGACGCGGCGGCCATGCTGATCGTGCAGCCCTCACCCTCGAAGCTGACCGCCTCCACGTGCCCATCCGGCCCAACCTTGGCGTACATCTCCACGCGGTCGGAGCAACCGGGATTACCACCAGTCAGATGCACGTCGGCGCCCTCCAGCGGGCCGCGATTGCGCGGATGCTGATAGTGATCCACGAGAAATTCAATGGCTTCCTGGCGATCCATAGACATGGCGTATAAACTCGCTTTCGCTCCGCGTTTCGGCGAGAGACTTGCAGGACATTGACAGCCGAGAAGTGGCCCCATCGTGAGGCGCGGTCACTTCCCAAAGTATACCGTATGTGCCTGGGATGTCGCCATGCGGCTACTCGCCCGCGCGCGCCGCCGCTTCGTCGCGCTGCACAAAGCGCGCGCCCCATATCCCGACGATGCCCGCCGCGAGCAACATCGGGACGCCGATGATCAGGAAGGCATAGCCGGGCGCGTTGTTGTGGGTGATGCCCAGCGAGTGAAAGTACGCGTTGCCGCTGAAGAAATCACTCAGCGCACCGGCGATGGTGGGGGCGAAGAGGTCGCCGAAGAAATGGGAGAGCAACAACGTGAGGCCGACCGACGCGGCGCGCTTGAGTGGCGTCACCACATCTTGCGAGATGGCGGTCAACGGGCCGGTATTCACCTGTAAGAGCGCGACGGTGATGATGAAGAGCGGGGTGAAGATGCCGAACACGCGCACATTCTGTGAAAGACCGAGCGGGAGCACGACGGCGAGCACCGACGCCACGAAAAACGGCAGGGCAATGAGGAAGCTCCAGCCGCTCACCAGCACGCGCGCGCCGGGATAGCGAGTGATGAGCGCATCGGCGATGACGCCGCCGGCCAGCAAGCCGATGATGCCGCCGATCACCGCGACGACCCCCACCAGCGTCGTCGGCGAGACGGCCAGATTGGTGAACTGGCGGTCGAAGAGCGGCACGATGAAGACCAGGGTGGCGCCGAAGATGAAGAAGCTCAGCGCCTGCAAGGCGACGACCACGCGCAGCGTCGGAATACGCCACAGCTCCACGATATTGCGCCAGATGCCCGGCAGGCCGCCGCGCGCCAGGACCGTCTCGGCGCTGGCGTCGTCATCGCCCCGACGTGGCGGCTCTTTGGAGAGGAAGATCAATAGCGCCAGCAGCAGCCCAGGGATGCCAAAGACGTAGAAGACTGGGCGCCACTGGTCGTTGAAGACGCCGTAGAGGACGCCCGCGCCGACGAACCCGACGGCCAGTCCGACGAGCAAGCCGGTGTTCCACCGCGCCATAACCTTCGCGCGGTCTTTGAGCGGATAGCTCGACGCCAGCATCGAGGTGCTGGCGGGGAAGTAGCTGCCCTCGCCGAGGCCAAGCGCCGCCCGCGTCGCGAAGATGACGCCGTAATTGGGCGAGAGTGCGGTGAACGTCGTCACGATGCTCCACAGCGTGATCCCGCCCGCCACGACCGTTTTGCGCTTGGTGCGATCGGCCAGCAAGCCCAGCGGCAAGATGCACAGGGTATAGACGAAGAGGAATGAGGTCGCCAGCAAGCCGTACTGCGTATCCGAGAGGTGAAACTCAACCTGCACGTGATCGCCGATCGCCAGGAATGCATAGCGGTCGGCGTAATTGATGAAATTCGCGAGCCAGAGCAGCCAGAAGATGTATCCGGCGTAGCGGCGGGTGAGCGACCGGGCCGAGGACGGGGGCGCGGCTGCGGTCTGGGCGGAGGATGACGCACGCGCACGGCTCATGGGTTCTCCCCTTCGTGATGGCTTGCGGTCACGGTCATCGGCGTGGTGTCCGCGCGGACCCGTCATTGTCCTCTGCGCAAGGAGAGGAAGTGGTGCCAGCTATGGCGCAAGGTAAGAGCCGGCGATCGTTGCCCCGCTGGCCCCTCGACCCAGTGCTGATCCAGCGTGTAGCCGGTGTCGAGATTCCAGTCGCGCAGGTCCTGGCGCAGGCGCGCGCAGGATTCAGAAGCGGCGGCTCGCCCGGCAGTCAGATCGGCGTAGTACGCGGCGATCAGCGAGCAGAGATGGCCGCCGACGCGCGTGGCGAAGTCGAGCGCCTGGAGAAATGTGACCGCTCGGGGAGGGCCGCCAGCTCCGGGAGGCTGTGGGATCTCTTGCTGGGTAAAGTAGGTCGAGAGCCGAGGGGAGAGCTTCAGCACCGGATTGACGACGGGATACAGACGCAGCCAGCGCGAAAGTGTCTGCGCGCCGCGCAGCCCGGAGAGCAATTGCCGGCCAAAGTCGCCCGCCATCTTCGCGTCCACGCCATAGACCGAACCGGCGGTGTCCTGTAGCAGGTCGAGCAGGCTGACACCCTGATGCTTCCGCACCACCTCGGCCTCGGCGCCCGCCAGATAGCGCAGCCAGGGCCGGGGCGCCAGTGCATGCGGCGCGGCGTGAAAATACTGGATGTCGGTCGCCAGGTCCTGGCAAAACTCGACGTGAAAGTGCAGGCCGAGGTTGTTCGAGACGGCAGGATTGGATTGATGGTGGTAGGCGCCGGCGAAGGTATTGGTGAGCGGGTGGACGATTGTATCCCCGGCGATGTGCGTGGCGTGGCCGAGCGCATAGTAGAGCGTCTTGTGCCGCAGCTCTGGCGAGTCAACCTGGCTGCCCTTGCGCAGCAGTTCGATAAGAAATGTGCCCGACTGGTTGTAGTGCAACAAGTCGGCCCACTGGCTCTTCCCGCGTGCTGCCCGCTCGCGGTTCGTCGGGAATAGGATTGAACGCGTCGTGAGGCCCGCGCTATAGGGCAGATCGGGTCCGATGGCCCCCAGAAACGCCAGGATGGGCACGCCATGGCCCGGATCGGAGGGCTTGCCGCGCATCACCCGCAAGGCTTTGGACGGCGACGGGTGTTGTTCCGCGTCGGGGAGTTGGCGCAGCGCCTCGATGGCGATGCGCCAGTGTGTGAGGGTACTCGGCACGGAATCTACCTTCCTGGGAGCAACGGACTTGCGCTGGCGAGAGGCATGGCGCAGGGAGCCGGGTCGCTTTTAGTGAGCGGCGAGCGGAACGACCACGCGCTGGATGCCGGGAATGAGACGCTCGTGAGCGTCTGGGATTTCGGGTTGCCCTTCAGACGCGCCAATCACGAAGAACAACAATTCTTCTTCAGTGGGCAGGAGCTGCTCCGCGCGCGTCTTGTCCTGCGCGTCAAGCGACGCGCCGGTCTTGAGGATCATGACGCGATAGAGCGCGGTTTCCCCGGGTTGGGGCAGCGGGATCGCGCAGCGCATCAGCGGCACGGCGGCTTCCAGATCGAGCGCACCAGCGATGCCGGGTTGCTCCGCCGGCAGATTCCAGACATCCGCCGTGCCGGGCTGATAGGCGAGCTTTTGCACCGTGATCGCCACCTGCCCGCTCGTCACGCTGGGCGCGGCGACGCCGTCAACAAGCCAGGAGAGCGCGGGGATTTCGACGCGTAGGTCCAGTGAATCAGCCAAACCAGACTCCCAGCGCGTGGCATCATGCGTCATGGCAGGCACGTGTCCGCGTGGCAAGCGCCGCACGCCGCGACCATGAGCGCAAACGATGCGCGTTTTCGACGCCTGGTCCGCGACGACCAGGCGGTGGTGTCTCAGTGGAGACGATTGTATCAGTCTTCTCCGCATTAGGCAACTGGCCGTGGATACATCGCGTCGCCCGTCACGCTGTGTTTGCTGTGGTGCATACGTCCTCGTTGTATCGTGCCACGAAGCTTCATTTCTGGAGCGCGGACCCGCACCATCGGTCGTCCGGCCGGTTGCCTCACGCGCAGTTGACGGTTTCCCTGCCCTTGCTGTATTCTTCGCGCAGGTAGAGCCAACCACCATGTTGAGTCATATTGCGATAGGTTGGCGGGAGGCGACAATGGCGTCAGCTCAGGTGGGCAACATCGTTAGACTGGGATCGTTCGTCATTCCAATCCTCATCTTGCTGCTCGCCAGCCAAGCTGTACGCTTTGACCCCAATCGCCGCCTCTCGCGGCCCAGCATCGTCCGCGCGGCGATCAAGCGCTTCGAGCAGCCCTGGGGCACGATTCTGGCCGCGATCCGTGTGGTCCTGGTGGCGCTGCTGCTGCTCGACGTCGCCCAGATTGCCCTGGCGGGCCTGCGCGACCATGCGCTGAGCGCGCTCCTGCCCTCCTGGGCCATCTTTCAGAATCCCAATGGGAGCGCAATGTACACTATGCTGGCGCTCCTGGCTATCTGGTTCATCGGCTTCCTCAAGCGCATGTCTATGGACATCTTCGATCAGGTCTTCGCATCGCATCTCGACTTCGCCGACTGGCGCACGGCGGATGTTGACCGCGATGCGCGCCCCGCCCTGCACCTGGGCAACTGGCGCTATCAGATGAAATGGAACTTCAAGACCAATCCGGAGCCGATTGACGCCCTGCATATGCGCATGATCGTCGAGTGTCCGACCTTCGGCGAATTCGAGAGGCGTGTCCTGGAGGGGAAGTATCCGGCGAGCTTCAAGAGCATGCTGGAGTACAGTCCGTACGGCAAGATCATCGGCGATAGCGCGAAGCTGATGCGCGACGATGTCCTGCAAAGGCTCTATCGAGCCGACTCGCTGTGGGCCATCTGGGACGGCAGAACCAATCCCCACGACGACGGCGCCATCATCGCGTCGCCCGATGCGATGGCCGCCATGTTGTACACCGAGCTCCGCGGGCTCATCATGTGTCCCACGTGCCGGGCGCAGCCGGAGCAGGTCCGCCAATGCCGGACCTGCCAGGGTTCGGGGGCACGGATGACGCACTGCGCCGATTGCCATGGATCGGGTCTTAGCGACGAGGATAAGACCTGCAAACTGTGCGGCGGCATCGGCCTGCACCACCGACCAATTCCCACCGCCTTCATGAACCGCCTCCAGTATCTGTGGATGGCGCGCAACGTCGATCTGATGAAGCGGTTGTTCCCTGTCTGGCTGTCGAATCTTACCTATCTGACGATCTTTGCCATCTCGGCCGCCCTCTTCTTCGCCGTCTCGCTGCTCTCCGGCACCTCCGTAGGCGTCGATCTGGTGGTGCAGGCATTGCTCTTCGGCGAGGCGGTGCTGCTGGGGATGCTGAGCGGGGCAATTGTCTTCGTGTTCGCCGTCGCCTTCAACGGCTCCGGGATGCTGCTCTCATCCTATCCCCTGCGCGACCGCAAGTTTGGCAACCACATCTGGATTCAATTGATGAATCTGCTGGGGTTGCTGACGTTCGGCTCGTTGTTGATTGACACGACCTTCGCGATGAGCCAGGTGCTGTTCGTGCGCAACGTCAATGTGGGGCTGGTGGTCGTGGCGACCACCACGGTGACGCTGTTTTGTGATCGTCATCAGTTTCGGCGGATTCTACACCATTCATACCGCGATGCGCGATACCAAGCAGCCGCGACTGGATGAGCTGGCGGACTGGCTCTATCAAAGCTGGAACACCGAAAGCCAGCTCAACACCGACCAGGAAGAGGCGTTCTTCAAAGAGATCCGGCAGGTGCAGGAGTGGCCCATCGATCTCGCCACGACGTTTGGCATTGTGAGCGGCATCCTGATACCGGTCACCCTGTCGCTGGGCGGCCCGATCTCAGCATACCTGTCGGCAGTCTTCCGCGGGCTGTAGCCGGGAGCGCGCTCGCCGTTCCTGATGCGTGCGCAAGGTGCGGTCGCTGGGCTGGATGCCCGCTGCACGTTCGGGCGAGGGGGCAGAGTATGCGCCCCCTCTCTTTTCTGCTCCGCGGACTCCGCGAAACTCCGCGCGCTCCGCGTTCTCCGAAACCCTCCTACGGCTGCTCGCCCTGGTTGATCGGCGCGCCGACGAGGTTGCCCCACTCGGTCCACGAGCCATCGTAGTTGCGCACCGATGGGTAGCCCAAAAGCTGTGTCAGCACGAACCACGTGTGCGCCGAGCGCTCGCCGATGCGGCAGTAGGCGATCACGTCGCGCTCCGGGGTGATGCCCTTACCGCCGTAGATCGCGCGCAGCTCCTCGGTGCTCTTGAAGGTGCCGTCGCTGGGATTGGCGGCGGTAGCCCAGGGAATGTTCTGCGCGCCAGGGATATGGCCGCCGCGCGAGGCGCCCTCCTGGGGGTAGTTCACCATGTGGACCAGCCTGCCGGTGTATTCGTCGGGTGAGCGCACGTCCACCAGCGCCGCCGCACCGCCCTGCAGGCTGCCGCGCTCCAGCAGGTCCTCCACCTGGCGGCGGAAAGCGCGGATGCCGAGGTCCGGCCCAGTGGCAACGTACTGCGTTGGCGCGAAGCTCGGCACGTCCTTGGTGTACTGGCGCCCCTCGGCCTCCCACTTGGTGCGGCCGCCGTTCATCAGCTTCGCGTTCTGATGGCCGTACATCGTGAAGAGCCAGTAGGAGTAGGCGGCGTACCAGTTGTTCTTGTCGCCGTAGAAGACGACCGTGGTGTCGTTGCCGATGCCGTAGCGCCGCATCAGCGCCTCGAAGCCCTCGCGGTCGATGAAGTCGCGGCGCACGGGATTCTGCACGTCGGTGTGCCAGTCGAGCTTGACGGCGTTGGGGATGTGGCCGATGGCCTCATAGAGCAGCGGATCCTCGTCGGCCTCGACGATGCGCACGCTGGGATTGTTCAGATTCTGCGCCACCCACTCGGTATCCACCAGCACCTCGGGGTGCGCGTAGCCGCTAGTTGCGGCGGTCGCGGAAGACGTCGGGGTTGCCATGTACTGCCTCCCTCAGAACTCATGCGATGCGACGGCAGCCATCCCACGTCGTCCGCTGCCGTCAGGGATTCAGGCCTCGTGGCGGCCACGCGCTGTGTGTACACTCACGCAGCCGCCGGAGAAACTGTAGCACTATTTGATAATTCCTACCAACTTAGTCAACTTTCCAATCCGGCCCCTTCGGCACTCGCCAGTGTTGGGCCGCGCAGCCGCTCGGCCAAGCCCGTATTGCGCCCCGCCACCGCGTCGTTCTCCACCGCGCGGCGCAGCGCCCGTGGATCGCCCACCACCACGCAAAGCCGCCGCGCGCGGGTGATCGCCGTATAGAGCAGCTTGCGCTGCAACAGCAGGTAGTGCTGGCTGACCAGCGGCAGCACCACGCACGGATACTCGCTGCCCTGCGCACGGTGGATGCTGCACGCATAGGCCAGCGTCAGCTCGTCCAGCTCGTGGGGTTCGTAGGCCACGGCGACCTCGGCGCCGTCTTCGGGGAAGCACACAATTACCTGGCTCGCCGTCTCGCGCGCGATCTCGACCACCCGCCCCACATCGCCGTTGAAGATGCCGCTCGGCCCCTTGTCGTAGTTATTGCGCACCTGCATCACCTTGTCGCCGGCGCGCAGCGTGGTGTCGCCATACGAGACCGCGGGCGCCTGGGACGCGCCGTTCAGCCGGGCTTGCAGCGCCGCGTTGAGCGCGATCACGCCCGCCGGCCCTTTGTACATCGGCGCCAGCACCTGGATGTCGCGGATCGGGTCGAAGCCGTAGCGCGCGGGCAGCCGGCGGGCGACGAGATCGACGATCGTGCGCGCCGCGGCGGCCGGGTCGTCGGCGCGCAGGAAGAAGAAGTCGCTGCTCTTGCGCGGCTCCAGCGCGGGCATCACGCCGGAATTGACGCCGTGCGCGGTGACGACGATCGCGCTCTCGCGCGCCTGGCGGAACAGCTCGGTCAGGCGCACCACCGGCACCGCGGCGCTGGCGAGGATGTCGGCGAAGACACTGCCTGGCCCGACCGAGGGGAGTTGGTCGGCGTCGCCCACCAGCAGTAGGTGCGCCTCAGGGTGGACCGCGCGCACCAGGCGATAGGCGAGCAGGATGTCAAGCATCGAGACCTCGTCCACGATCACGAAGCGCTGCGGCAGCGGATGGTGCTCGTTGCGGCCGAACTCGTTGCTGCTGGGCAGGAACTCCAGCAGGCGGTGCAGCGTCTTGGCGGGCCGCCCAGTCGCCTCGGCCAGCCGCTTGGCGGCGCGGCCGGTAGGGGCGGCAAGCGCGTAGTCCACGCGCTGGCGGTCGAGCGTGTCAAGCAGCGCGCGGACGGTGGTGGTCTTGCCGACGCCGGGTCCGCCGGTGAGCACGCAGACCTTGTGCGTGTAGGCTTCGCGCACGGCGGCCTTCTGCCGCTCGGCCAGGATCAGCCCCAGGTCGTTCTCCAACGTGCGGAAGGTAGCCTGCCAGTCACGGTCGGGGATTGGGGGCAGCGGGCTGGGTGCCTTGAGCAGCATCCGCAGGCGGCGGGCGGTGCCGTTCTCGGCATAGAAGAAGGGGGCGAGGTAGATGCGCTGCTCCTCGACGAAGACCTCTTTATCGCGCGCCAGCTCGGCCAGCGCCGGCTCCAGCGCGGCGAGTGGAGCCTCCAGTAGGGCGGCGGCGCGGGTCAGCAGCTCGTCGCGCGGCAGGAAGCAGTGGCCGTCGGCTGAGGCGGCCTCCGAGAGCACGTGCTTGAGGCCGGTCATGTAGCGCGGCAGGGCGTCGCGCGGGATGCCAAGCTGCAGCGCCAGCGCGTCGGCGGTGCGGAAACCCACGCCGTTGATGTCGCGCTCCAGCGCGTAGGGGTTCTCGCGGACGGTGTTGATCGACTCCTTGCCGTACTGGCGGTAGATCTTGCCCGCGAGTGAAGGGGAGACGCTATAGCCCTGCAAGAACAGCATCAGCTCGCGCACCTCGCGCTGCTCGGCCCAGCCGCGCACGATGGCGTCGCGCTTGGCGGCTGAGATGCCCTTGACCTCGGTGAGCCGCTGCGGTTCCAGCTCCAGCACGGCCAGCGTCTGCTCGCCGAAGTGCTCCACGATGCGCTCGGCGGTCTTGGGGCCGATGCCCTTGATGACGCCGGAGCCGAGGTAGCGGCGCAGGCCGGCGGGGGTGACGGGGGCGTGCGAGACGAATGAGGCGACGCGCAAGTGGCGGCCGTGCTGCGGGTGCAGCTCCCACGCGCCGCTGACTTCGATCAATTCGCCGACGTTGACGCCGGGCAGCGCGCCGACGATGGTGACCAGCTCGTCGCGAAAGAGGCGGCCGGCGGAGTCGGGGAGCAGGCGCGCGACGGTGTACTGCGTCTCCTGGTTGCGGAAGACGATCCGCTCCAGCGTCCCCGCCAGCTGCGCCATATGCTCCGCCCGATCCTGCCCGTTCGCCCGCTCGATTGTTCGTGGGTGCGGCGTTGCCCGCTCGCCGCCACGCATCCGCCCATTCCGCGCGGCATTGTACCACGCGGAAGCGGGCGGGCAGGCTTCATCAAGCAAGGCTACTGGAGAGAGATGACGGCGCTGCCACGAGCCTGCCCACTGGGATAATGCCCCTCGGGCGGCTGGCTATCTGGTCCTTGCGTCCAATTGAGCTGCACATCCACTTGGTACGCGCCAGGTGGCAGATTCATGTCGCTCAGGTCCGCGACAAAGTTGTAGGTATGGGCGTCGTCCGGCGAAATATCGGGAGGAAGCGCTCGCGCTGGGAACGGCGGGCACGAATAGGTATCGGAGGTCCAGACCCGCTGGTGCGTGGCGACCTGGATGATCTGCCCTTGAATGGGCTGAAAGCCGCAGTTGTACCAGACATGAATAGGAGCTGCGGTGTGATTTGTCACCTGCACTGCAATATGCAGTTGGACGTTGCGCTCGGCTGCGGTGCCTTGTTGGACAACAGTCAGTTGCAACCCGACCTGCGGCGCACCTTGGGGCGTCTGCCCAACTGAGGGTGTACTTGTGATTGTAGGCCCAGCGGAAGCACCCTGAAGACGGCAGGCACCAAGGGAGATTGCCAGCAGTGCCAGCAGCAGAGCCGCTGCCAGCACATACGGGCGCCGGCCAGGCTCACGTCGTGCAGCCCGTCGCGCCGCTCCTCTGTGGATCACGTCCCGCGGCACCATCCCCATATCGAGCCCCCGATGCAGGTTGGATAACTGATGAGGCCGACATATTGAAAAGCAAGTATATGTACGTCGTGCGCGGCGCCCATCTCCCTGAGAGTACTGGCGCCCCGTGCTACGATGGCACAGGAGATCGCCGCGTCTCAGCCACCGCTTCCCATTCGCCGGCTGCCATCGGTCTAGCGGGCACGCCAGCGACAGAGAATTGCGTGACGCCGGCAGGCCGCCGGTCGTCTAAGGGTGCGGAGAGAGCCTGGCGGCCGAGAACGAGGACGTGAGTGGCCCCGGTTGTGCTGAGCATCGCGGCTCGTGCGAGAATTACCTGCCCTATCGCCTTGGATTGGCGCGTCCCCGGCCCGACAGCGTGCGCAAGCGCGTGATGTGTCGTGGACGTGCCACCGACTGGCGCGCTGGGCAATGGAGGATAGCGAACGTGGCAACCAGTGACGAGCAAGGAGGGGCCGGCGTGGCAAACACGGTCCCCCAGGGCGACCAGACAGCCGCGGCTCCGAATGGCCGGACGACCGCGCGCCGGCGGGCGGCCCCGCGCACGATACCCACCGTGACGAGCGAGGCCAAGCGCCCACACGGCCGGGCCACGCGCGAGCAGACGCCGCGCGCGCGACCCCGCGGACGCACGACCGGCGCGTCGGCAGCAGCCGCGGCACCCGCACCGCCCGCCAATCCCGCGGCGCCAGCGACGACCCCGGCCGAGACGCCCGCGCAGGCTCCAGCGCCACGCCGCCGTGCCCCTTCACGCCCGCGCTCGCCGCGCGCCGAACCAGCCGCGGTCCGCGTGCCCGCGGCGCCCATGCCCGCCCCGGCGGAGCCGGTGCCCCAGGCACGCGGCGGCATCACCCCCGAAAACACTGTCTTCGTCTCGCTCAGCTTCGAGGGACCGGATGTCTACTCGACCGCCGGTGGGCTGGGCACGCGCGTCGCCGAGCTGACCGAGTCGCTGGCGAGCCTGGGCTACGAGACGCACCTGATCTTCGTCGGCGACCCCACCGCGCCGGGCGTCGAGGTGACTACCAACGGCCGGCTGCACCTCACGCGCTGGGGCCAGTGGATCAGCAAGTATTACCCCAACGGCGTCTACGAGGGCGAGGAGCAGAAGCTCTACGATTACGTCGAGTCGGTGCCGTACCACGTCTACGAGCAGATCGCCGCGCCGGCCATCGCCCAGGGCAAGTTGGTGGTGATCGTCGGCGAAGACTGGCACACTGCCGAAACCATCTGCCACACCTCGGACCTGCTCAACTGGCACAACCTGCGCTCGCGCAGCATCCTGATGTGGAACTGCAACAGCCTGATGTCGCTGCACCGCATCAACTGGGGTCGGCTCAGCTACTGCTCGACCGTCACCACCGTCAGCAAGTACATGAAGCACCGGCTCTGGCAGTACCAAGTCAACCCGCTGGTGATCCCCAACGGCATCCCGGCGCGCTTCCTCGATCCGGTCAACGCGGCGCACACCGCCGAGCTGCGGGCGACGATGCAGCGCGGCAATCCCGACCGCTTCTTCCTCTTCAAGATCGGCCGCTTCGACCCCGACAAGCGCTGGCTGATGGCCGTCGAGGCGGCGGCGCACCTCAAGTACAGCGGACACCCCGTCTCGTTCGTCATCCGCGGCGGCATCGAGCCGCATGGCAACGAGGTGCTCAACCGCGCGCGCTACCTGGGCCTCAACATCGTGGATATTGACGCCCAGCGCCCCTCCGTGGAGGAGTGCCTGCGGCTGATGCGCCAGGCGCCCGACGCCGACATCTATAACCTGCGCTTCTTCGTGCCGACCGAGTTCGTGCGCACCTGCTACGCCGCCGCCGACGCCACGCTCGCCAACAGCGGCCACGAGCCGTTCGGACTGGTGGGCCTGGAGGTGATGGCGGCCGGCGGTGTGGCGTTCGTCGGCTCAACTGGCGAGGATTATGCGGTCTCGTTCGAGAACTGCGTCTCGCTGGACACCGACGACCCCGACGAGATCGTGGGCTACCTGCTGCACATGCGCTCGCACCCCGACGACCGCCACAAGATCATCGCCCAGGCGCGGCGCACGGCCGCCGAGTTCACGTGGGATAGCGTGATTGACGACCTGACGGGCAAGATCCGCTACCTCGCGCGCAAGCAAAACATCGTCCTCGCGTAGTGCCTCCCGCGGCGCGGGCGAGGCATGCCTCGCCCCTACCGTCTCTTCAGCGGAGATCGGGCGTCCACCGGACGCCCCTACGCATGTCCTCTGCGACCTCTGCGGTTTCTTCTCCTACCTTCGCGATCTTCGCGCTCGCTTCGCGTCCTTCGCGTTCTCTCTGCTTTCTCCAGGTCTCCGCGACCTCCGCGAAACTCCGCGGTCTCCGCGGTCTCCGTCACCCCCTCACCGATGAGGATTTGCCCATGGCGACCGAGGTCATCATCTACACCGTGGTGCATCAGCCGCGGCGCGTCAAGCTGCCCGCGCAGCCCATCCCGCACGGCGCCAGCATCGAGGACATCGCGCACTGCGCCTTCGACGACCGCATGAACGAGCGCTACTTCCACAAGGTCGCGCGCACCTGCTACTATCCCGCGACTGAGACCTTCACCCGGCTGGTGCGCACCAAAGACCTCAAGCTCGCCATCGGCTTCTCGATCTCGTTCATCGAGCAGTGCCGCCGCTGGGACCCGGCGCTGCTGGAGCGCTTCCGCGAGCTGGTGGCCGAGCCGAATGTGGAGCTGGTGGGCGTCGAGCCGTACCACAACTTCCTCTTCCTGCTCGATCTGCCGTTCTTCGTCGGCCGCATGCGCTGGATGCGCGACGAGCTGGAGCGCATCTTCGGCAAGCGCCCGATTGTTACCGACACGACCGAGATGTGCATGTCAGCCTCGCTCTATGACGCCGTCGAGGCCGCTGGCTTCGAGGCGGGCATGCTCGATGGGCGCCCTTGGGTGATGGACTGGCGCGAGCCGACACACCTCTACCATTACCACGGCCGCACGCGGCTCTTCACGCGCCACTTCGACCTGAGCGACGACGTGGGCTACCGCTTCTCGAACAAGAGTTGGGAGAGCTGGCCGCTGACCGCCGACACCTATGCCGAGTGGCTGCGCGAGACGTGGGGCGAATTCGTCTTCCTCGGCTGGGATTACGAGACCTTCGGCGAGCACCACTGGGCCAGCACCGGCATCTTCGACTTCCTCGACCACCTGCCCGACGCGCTCTACCGCCGCGGCGCGCGCTTCATGCTGCCCAGCGAGGCGCTGGCGGCCTTCGGCGACCGCACCTACGAACTGCCGCTGCCCGTCTTCCCGACCACCTGGGCCGGCACCGGCAGCATGGAGTTCTTCCTCGGCAACGCCGCGCAGCAGGCGATTTTGCAGTTGATGATCCATACCTACGGCGTCGCGCGGCTGACTGAAGACCCAGCCCTGCTCGACATCGCGCTGTGGCTGGCGCAGTCCGACAACCTGCACCTGATCCAGTGGTTCGGCCGCGGCGGCTCCGAGGCGGAGGTCTCGGCGTACTTCACGCCACGCGAGTGGTGGGACCTCGGCCCCGACCGCATCATCGTCGAGCAGCAGCGGGTCTACACCAACGTGCTGCGCGCGATGGAGCCGTACCTGCCGGCCCGCCGCGCCGACCGCGCAGCCGCCGACCGCGCGCTGCTGGAACGGTTGGAAGCGATACGCGCGCGTGAGCTGGCCGCGCATGCCCGCACCGGCACCGCCGAGCCGCTGGAGCTGGTCGGGCGGTATTAGGCCGCGGCGAGGTCGACCGGAGACCTGGATGCCAGGTTCGGCACCATTCCCTTTGGCAACAGCCTCGGCGGATGGCGGCGTGGTTTCAACCGCCTGCCGCTAGCCGCGTGCTGTACAATGGCGGCGAGAAGCAGCGGCCCACCGCCTGGAGCGGCGCTTTGGCTGTTCGCGGCGTGCATGTGGGACCGCAGCGAGAGGGGGCAGCCCGCCATGAGCACCGCCGAGCCTGAAGCCGCGATCACCACCGGCGACGTCACGTTCCCCTTCAACGGCGAGTCGCGCCCAGCTTATGTCGCGCGGCCCCAGGGTGATGGGCCCTTCCCCGGCGTCGTCGTGATCCACGAGATCGTCGGCCTCAACGAGAACATTCGCGACGTCACGCGCCGGCTCGCACGGGCCGGCTACGCCGCGCTGGCGGTGGACCTCTTCGCGGGGCGCGGCAACCGCACGCTCTGCATGTGGCGTCTGCTCGCGTCGCAGATTCGCAATTCTCCCGGGAGCCGGGGCGTCAGCGAGCTGCGCGCGGCGCTCTCATACCTCGCCGCCCAGCCTGAGGTGGATGCGACCCGCCTGGGCGCCGTCGGCTTCTGCCTCGGTGGCGGCTATGCGATTGCCTGGGCCTGCGGCGACGGCCGCCTCAAAGCGATCGCGCCGTTCTATGGCATGCGGACGACGCCTCTGAGCGCGCTGGCGCGCTCGTGCCCAGTGGTCGGCTCGTATCCCGACCACGACATCTCCACGTGCTCCAGCCGCATGCTCGAACGGCGGCTCACGCGCTACGGCATTGCCCACGACATCAAGGTGTATGCGGGCGCTCAGCACTCGTTCTTCAACGACCGCTATCCCGCCCACTACAACGCCGCGGCTTCGGAAGACTCCTGGCGGCGCGTGCTGGCCTTCTTTGACGAGCATGTGCGCTAGGAAGCAGCCGAGATGACGTCAGACTCCATCCAGGACCACTGGGCGCGATGGCTACTGGAGCGGCGGCACGGCGGCGACGCCGAGCAATTGAGCGCGATCCTGCCTCAGCTCTATCGGATGCGCGATGGGGTACTGGAACATGCTCAGATCGCGAGCGGCGACACGCTGCTCGATGTGGGGACGGGCGACGGGCTGATCGCGTTTGGGGCGCTGCCCTTGATCGGCGAGCGAGGCACCGTGATCTTTAGCGACATCTCGCAGGATCTGCTCGATCACTGCCGCCAGCTCGCCGAGCAGGCGGGCGTGCTCGACCGCGCGCGGTTCGTTCTCACCTCAGCCGACGATCTGTCATCCATCCCCGGCGCTTCAGTGGACGTTGTCACGACGCGCTCGGTGCTGATCTACGTCGCGCGCAAGCGCGAGGCGTTCGCCGAGTTCCACCGCGTGATCAAGCCGGGCGGCAGACTCTCGATCTTCGAGCCGATCAACCACTTCTGTTACCCCGAGCCGGTCCACCATTTCATGGGTGTAGACGTGGCGGCGATCCAGCCCATCGCGGACAAGGTGTGCGCCCTCTACGACCAGCTGCAGCCGCCCGCGAGCGACCCGATGCTCGACTTTGACGAGCGCGACCTGCTGGCGCTGGCCGAGCAGGCGGGATTCAGTGAGGTCCACCTCGAGCTGCGAGCCGACGTCGAGCCGGCCAAGCCGCTGCGCTGGGACATCGTGTGTCGGCAGGCCGGCAACCCCAAAATCCCGACCCTCGAAGAAGCCATCGCGCGGACACTCACGCCGGAAGAAGCCAAGCGCTTCGTCGCGCACATGCGGCCGCGAGTGGAGGCCGGCGAGGGCATGCATCGCATGGCGGTCGCCTATCTGTGGGCGACCAAGGAGAAGGGGAAACGGTGGGCGGGCCGGCGTGGTGGGTCGCGGAACTCGGCATGAGGCGCTGGCCAGATTGTCATACGACCCGCATCGCCTAAAAGCTATCGCCCTCGGCTTTCTCTCCGCCTCCTGTGTTCTCCCGCAAATGACGGCTGCTTTCTTCGACCGCTTGTAACAGCGCGTCCATGTCGAAAGGTCGCGCAAGGAAGGGGATGTTCAGGCGTTGGAGCAGGTCGGCAAAGTGTGTGCCGATGCGCTCTGGCGAGGATGCCTGCGCCGTGCAGACGATGTAGCTATGACAGCTGGCAGGGTGCTTGCTTAGAGCGCCGCGCGTCAGGATGCCGAAGCCGGAGAGGCCAGGCATTATCAGGTCGAGCACAACCACCAAATGGTCGGAGCTGTTCCTCGGGATATCGAGGGCTGCCGCTCCGTCCGCCGCCTCCAGGGTCTCATAGCCCGCGTCGGACAGGACAAAGGTGATCGTCTCGCGGATCGTGGGATCGTCATCTACGACGAGCACGCGAGGCATATGCGTGTTCTCGGCGTTGGCGCGGGCTTTCGCGGCAGCGACACGGGCCCTGGTGGCCTTTCTGCCAATGCTATGTATGCCCATGCTGCCGTCCCAACTTCCACCGCCGGTGGAAAAAGACTTGCATGGCACCGCGCCGCCCACCGGTGGCTACGTCCCTTCGGGGAACATAGCCACCGCAGATGCGCAGAGGACTAATGCCGAACCTAGGCGACACGTCCACGCATGCCGCGGCGTTGCGACAGATACTCCCCGTCACCGATTGTCCTAGTATAGACCCTGCGGCACTTGTCCGCAAGATGTCCGCACCACCGGCGGTTGCACCACACTACAGGGGTTGCCGCGAAGAGCCGGCGGATGAATCCGCGCCCAAGCGCCTGCGCCGGCAGAGCCTCGCCTGCGGGGGCTATCCCCCCATATCTGTTGAGCCAGCACCCGCACATTCTATGGTTGCGCTGCGAGGTCACGCTCGTGCTGGATCAGATTGCTCATCGTCGGCACCTCCGTGATAATACTCGCCAGGATGAGTCGCAAGGCATGCCGCCGCTGATCGGTCGTGCCTGGAATCCGCTCTGGGAGCGGCAGGGTCGCCAGTTGGGCTTCTTGTTCCCGCGCAAGAGCGTTGATCTCGTCGAGGCACCGCACGTCCTGGAGATAGTGCGCGCGAGCGAGGGCACTTTCGAGCGCGTGGCAGGCGGTATCGTAATCCCCCTCGGCAAACGCGCTCTGGCTGATGGCAATGAGCTGGCTGTACACTTCGTCCGCTGGCATAGGCCCGCCCTTTCTAGACTGGCTCCCTGATCTGCCCTGAAGGAGAGTATGCGAGACGGAGCCGGTCGGCTCAGGCTATGGATTGCAACCGGCGTGCCCACCTTGGCTCGGCGTGATCGCTGTCGCGCAAACAGATGAGCCAGCGTACAATGACATACACTGCTGATCACACGAGCGCCGAGGCTCACAGTGAGGAGGGGGGGGACGGCGGATGATGGACGACGAGCGTGAGGTGCGCGTGGGCGACGCGCCAATCCTGGAGTTCGATCCGGCGCGCGAGGCGGTGCTGGAGCCGGCGAAGCTCATCAAGCCGCGCGACGTGCCCCAGGCTGCGGTGCTCTGCTTCTTTCAGGAGGTGATCGCCGAGCTGGAACGTGCGCACGGCGCGCACGTGGTCAAACGGTTCCGCAGCGAGATCGGCATGCACCCGCTCTACGAGCTGGAGATGCAGGGGCAGCGGCTGGGGGTGATCCATCCAGGGGTGGGCGGACCGCTGGCGGCGGCGATGCTCGAAGAGGTGATCGCGGTCGGCTGCCGCAAGCTGATCGCCTGCGGCGGCTGCGGCGTGCTGGAGAGCGCCATCGCCGTCGGCCACGTGCTCGTCCCCGCTGCCGCTGTGCGCGATGAAGGCACCTCGTATCACTACCTGCCGCCCGCACGCGAGGTCGAGGCCGCGCACGAAGCCGTCGCCGCCATCGAGGCGACGCTGCGCGCGCACGCTGTCGAGTACCTCGTCACCAAGACCTGGACCACCGACGCCATCTACCGCGAGACGCCCGAAAAGGTGCGCCGCCGCCGCGCCGAGGGTTGCCTGGCGGTCGAGATGGAGGCCGCCGCGTTCTTCGCCGTGGCACGCTTCCGCGGCGTGCCGTTCGGCCAATTGCTCTATGGCGGCGACGATGTGGGCGCCGAGGAGTGGAGCTCGCGCGAGTGGAACAGCCACGCCAGCGTGCGCGAGAAACTCTTCTGGCTCGCCGCCGAAGCCGCCCTGCGGTTGTAAGCAGGCTCGCTTACCCGCCCGCCTCACGAGATTGATGCATCGCGACGCCGCCGACCACCAGCAGCACGCCGCCGACCTCCAAAGCGGTCGGAATCTGGCGCAGCACCACGACGCCGATGAGCGTTGCGCACGCCGGCAGCAGCGCCAGCAGCAGGGCAAACGTGGCGCGCGGCAGCCGTGCCATCGCGAGCTGGTCGGTGACGTAGGGAATGACCGACGAGCAGACGCCGACCCCAATCCCGGCCAGCAGCAGCAGCGGATGAACGAACGCCGGGGCTGCACCGGCCAGGCCGAGCGGCGTGATCGCTAGCAGGGCGATCAGCATGGAGGCGCCGAGGCGATCGATGCCCGTCACCCCGCTGCCCGTATCGTCGTTGGCGATGCGGTGGCCCAGCAGCACGTAGCCCATGAACAGCGCGCAGTTGGCGAAGGCGAAGGCGAAGCCGAGCGGATCGCTGGCGAAGCGCGCATCCGAGAGCAGCCACCCGCCGGCGGCGGCCAGCACCAGCGCCAGCACGTTGCGCGGCGTGCGGACGCCGAGCGCGGCGAGCAGGATCGGCCCCAGGAACTCGATGGCGCCGACGGTGCCCAGCGGCAGCCGCGCGATCGCCTCGTAGAAGCAGGCGTTCATGACGGCAAGCACCACGCCCAGCGCCACCAGCGTCCGCCGCTCTGCCCACGATGCCCGCGTGAAGACGCGCCAGGGCCGGCGCCACAGCGCGAAGATCGCCGCCGCGCTGGCGATGCGCAGCCACGCCACCCCCAGCACATCCACCCGCGCGAACAGCAGCACGGCGAAGGCCGGGCCGAGGTAGTGGAAGACCGCGCTGACCAGGAAGTAGGCGTGCGGCGGAACACGATCGGTGATCCGCGCCGAACTGGGGGCCATGCCCTCCCTGGATGCAGTTGCCGCTGCGCCGAGGACATCTGGTGTGTGGCGAAGGATTGATTTCATGCCCCGATGGTACAATGCGAAATGGCCGTCGTACATGGCAACATGAAGGGGATGGTGACATCATGCCTTACAATGAACGGGAAGAAAGTTGCTTCACCTACGTTCCCGCAAGTAGCGCAATCGATGCCGTCAACGCGCGGCTGCTCGCCGAGCTGAGCGCCGATCCGCGGCTCACCACGGCGGAGCTGGGGCGCCGCGTGGGTATGTCGTCGCCAGCGGTGGCCGAGCGCATCCGCCGGCTGGAGGAGAGTGGCGTCATTCGCGGCTACCGCCTCGAGCTGGAGCCGGCGGCGCTGGGGCTGCCCATCGCGGCATATGTGCGCGTGCGGCCCGATCCCGGCCAGTTGCCGCGGATCGCGGAGCTTGCGCGCGCCATCCCTGAGGTGGTCGAGTGCCATCGTGTGACGGGCGAGGATTGCTTCATCCTCAAGGTCCACCTGCCGGCGATCGACCAACTGGACCGCCTGCTCGACCGCTTCCTGGCCTTCGGGAACACCACCACCTCTATTATCCAGTCGTCGCCGGTCCCGCCGCGTCCCCTCCCGCTGCCGGCTGCGCCCGATTCCGCCGACTCAGCGCAGACCCGTAATGCACCGCGCCGTCGAGCGTCAGGATAGCGTGAGCAGTGCCGCGAAGCACGTAGCAAGGGTCACAGCAGCTGCATGACTGGCGGTGCTATACTCCCTTGCATCGGCTGCGCTACGCCAAGCATACGGGCTGCCGACGGGGACAATTATGGCACAGACGATGGACGCGGCCACGGGACGGCGAGCGCGAGCAAGCGCCGCCCGCCAGCCACACAAGGCCGATGTGCTGGAGGCCGATACGATCGGCCCGGTGCGCCCGTTGGTGGCGCGCTTCTGGGGTGTGCGCGGCAGCCATCCGGTCGTCGCGGCGGGCGGCTCGCGCGTCGGCGTGAACACCGCGTGCGTGGAGCTGCGCTGGGGCGCGCAGGTGATCGTGCTCGACGCCGGCTCCGGCATCATTCCGCTGGGCGAGCGGCTGGTAGATGAGTGGAAAGCGCCGGACGGCCCAGGCCACCACCCTGCCGTCGCGGTGCTGTTCACCCACGCCCACCACGACCACATCTGCGGCCTGCCGTTCTTCGCGCCGCTCTACGCACCCCAGGCGCGCGTGCAGCTCTTCGGGCCCGACCTCGCCGGGATGCGCTTCGCCGAGATCGTCGGCGGTTATATGCGCTCGCCGTACTTCCCAGTGGACTTCGCTGATCTGCCGCCCGGCCGCAGCGCGCGGAGCGTCACCGACGGTATGCGGCTCGTCTGGCGGCCGGGCGCGCGCGAGCCACAGGTGCGGCGGCAGGACACCGCGGCGCCGCCCGGTTCGCTGGTGATAGACGTGCTGCACGGCGAGGCCCATCCGCGCAACGGCGTGCTGGTCTACCGGGTGAGCGCCGGGGGCAGAACCCTGGCGTTCGCGACCGACCTCGAGATGGACGCCCCCGATAGCGCCTTCGAGCGCCGCTTCGTGCGCTTCGTGGAAGGCGCCGACGTGCTGATCCACGACGCGCAGTACACCCCCACCGACTACGATGGGCCGCACCCCCACCGCGGCTACGGCCACAGCACACCGGCGATGGCCTGCCGTGTGGCGACCGCCGCCCACGCGCGCGAACTGGTGCTCTTCCATTCAGACCCCGGCTATGGCGATGGCGACGTGGAGGCGCTGGAATCCAGCGCGCGGGGCATCTTTGCGCCAGCCTGCGTCGCGCGAGAAGGTATGGAAATCTGGCTGGACGGGGGCGGTGTGCGGCACGTAGTATAATGGCGGCGTGGCTACATGACGCGGGACCGGCCCGCGCTATAGGCTGCGGCGACCTAGATTCCGGAGGCGCGCTATGGGAGACAAGAGCCCCAAGAACAAGGAGAAGCGGAAGCCCAAGAAGGCTGGCGAGAAGAAGAAATAACACGAACTTCCAGCAGGCTCGTGCGTATTCTCTCTGGTCGTGGATTTCGCGTTCTCCGGCGGCGCCAGCTCGTGCCATGGCGTGGGTCCGGTGAGCGTCTCTGGCGTGCATCCGGCGCTGCGCAGAGCGAGCGGGCGCCGCTTTTCGTCGGATTTGAAGCATCCGTAGGGGCACATGCCATGTAGGGAACCGTTGCCCGGCGCGATGTGTCCGTAGGGGCGTCCGGTGGACGCCTGCCGTGGTTGGCGTGTAGGGGCGTCCGGTGGACGCCCGGCGCATGTGGGCAGTGAGGCAGAAGCGGGAGCAGGAGCAGGAGCGGCAGCGGATGAACATCGTCCTGATCGTCGAGACCTTCATCGCCTTCATCATCGCGGTGACGCTGCACGAGGCGGCGCACGCGGCGGCAGCGGCGATGCTGGGCGACCGTGCGCCGGTCGCGGCGGGGCGGCTGAGCCTGGCGCCCACGCGGCAGATGGCGGCGGTAGGCACGATCGTGGCGATCTTCTACTCCTTCGCCGCCGCGGGCGGGCTGGGCTGGGGCCGGCCCATCTCCGTGGATGCCAAGCGCCTGCGCGTTGGTCCCAACTTCGGGTTGATCCTCGTCGCGCTGGCTGGGCCGCTGCTCAATCTGGTGCTGGGTGTCGCCATCGCCTTCGGGCTGGCCTTTCTGCCGGGCTATGCCGAGCTTGGCGGCCGCGTGGCGATCTGCCAGCCGGTGCAAGGCAACTTCCTCAGCTCGGCGGCGCTTCAGGGGCTGCCGCTGCAAAACTGCCTGAGCACGGCCCAGCCGGCGTACCTGCTGCGCATTGACCAGTTCCTCTTCACCTTCGCCGTCACCAACATCGTGATTGCGATCCTCAACATCATCCCGCTCTACCCGCTGGATGGCTATAGGGTGCTCTTCGCGCTGCTGCCCGCGCCTCAGGCGATCTCGCTCCGCCGCGCCGAGCCGTACATGGAGATCATCCTGCTGGTGATCTTCTTCCTCGTGCCGTGGCTGCTGGGTATCCTGAGCATCGGCTTCGATCCGGGCCGCATCCTGATCGGTCTGGCGCAATCGCTGGCAGGCGGATTCGCGCCCAATATCTTCAACTTCTACGTCTCGCTGTAGCCGCGCCATAATGCCGCCCGCCCGATCGAGCGCCACGCCTATGCCATCCCCGATCCGCTCCTCACGGCAGTCGCCGTCCGAGGCCGCCAGCCAGCATTCCCATGCCGGCCCGCTGCGCGCCGCCGCCTATCGCGTGTACCAGTTCGGCCGCTCGGTCGCGGCGCGGCCGCTCGACGCCGAAGACCGCGCGATCCTCGCTGCGGCGCTGCCGCCGGCCGGCCGCGCGCTCTTCGCCACCATGTCGCGCAACGACCAGCGCCACAGCCTGACGGTCTACCGCGCCCTGCGCGCCACCGGCTGCGAGGACCCGGAGCTGCTGGCGGCGGCACTGCTGCACGATAGCGGCAAGGGGTCGGGCCGCGTGCGGCTGTGGGTGCGCCCGCCGCTGGTGCTGCTGCGCGCCTTCGCGCCGGGGCTGCTGCGCTGGATGACACGCGAGCCGGCGCCCGGCGGTCGCGTGCCCTGGTGGCGCCGCCCGCTCTACGACGCCTGGCACCACGCGGCGATCGGCGCCGATCTCGCCGCCCAAGCCGGCCTCTCGCCGCGCACTGTCGAGCTGATCCGCACGCACCACGATCCCCACGGCCCCGCCGCCGCCCTCCACGCTGTAGACGACGCCGTTTGAGGGGGAAGACGTAGAACGCGGAGTTCGCGGAGGGCTGCGCGGAGAACGCGGAGAAGAGAACGAGAACACGAAGGAGAGAGCAATTCACCACAGAGGAAACGGAGGGAACGGAGGAGAGAGCAGAGGGGGAAGGGAGAGGAACCGCAGAGGACGCAGAGGACGCAGAGGACGCAGAGGACGCAGAGGACGCAGAGGATCCCGAAGAATACCCGCCGTGGCGAATATGCAACTGCGGGTGCTGTAGGGGTGAGACATGTCTCACCCGCTCGCGCTCGGCAGCCACGCTCACCTTCATCACGACATTGGCGCATGCCATCGCGGCCACGATAGCAGTATCCGCGTCTCAATTGCCTTACGGCGAAAATGCCAGCGCGTCCAGCGCGAGCGCGGCGGCGACGAGCGCGGCGGTCTCAGCGCGCAGGATGCGCGGGCCGAGCGTGACAGGGATCGCGCCGTGGCGCTGGGCAAGCGCGATCTCGCCCGCCGAGAAGCCGCCCTCCGGCCCGATGAAGAGCCGTACTTCTGGCACATGGGCGATCCCGCCGGCCGCCGCGATGGCCTGCTCCAGCGTGGGACGCAGCGGGGTGGCGTGTTCGCCCTCCCAGGGGATCAGCGCAACGGCGCCCGCGGGCATCTCCGCCAGCGCGTGCATCAGCGGGCGCGGCGCTTCGAGCGCGGGCAGCCGCGATCCTCCGCACTGCTCGACCGCCTCGGCGGCGATCTTGCGCCAGCGCGCCCACTTGCCAGCGCTCGCCTCCTCGGTCGCCGCCACCGCGCGCTCGGTCAGCAGTGGGACGAACGCCGTCACGCCCAGCTCGGTCCCCTTCTGTACGATCGTCTCGTACTTCGCCGCCTTGAGCATCCCCTGACACAGTACCACCCGCACCGGCGGCTCGGTCGCTCCCGCCACGGCAATGCGCTCGCCCAATCGCACGGCCACGCGCCTGCGCTCCAGCGCGACGATCTCCGCCGGGTACTCGCTGCCGCGGCCATCCAGCAGTGCAAGCGTGTCGCCAATGCCTAGCCGCAGCACGTCACGCGCCTGGTGCGCAATCGCATTCGGCAGATCCAGCACGGCGCCGGAAGCAAGCGGTAGCTCGTCGGCGATGAAGCGGCCAGCGGGCATGCTCAGCACCTCATTCGATCACATCCCCCGACGGCCGGGCGCTGCGCGGCGGCAGCACTGGCAGCTCCAGCACCAGATCGAAGTCGTCGTCGGCGGCGATGCGGTTGAAGCGCTCGAAGCCGCAGCCCAGACAGCGATGCACGATCACGTGCTCGCCGTTGGGTCGCTGAAATGCCCCGATCGGCGCCATGAGCGATTTGCACGCGCTGGCACGGTCGCCGGAGTGGCTCTCGTCCACGTGGCGCGAATAGAGGCAGAATGGGCAGTGGTTGCGGTGGTGGCCGCCGCTGGGTAGCAGCCCCACGAAGCGCTTGCAGTGGCCGCAGGTGAAGCTCTGCTCCGGCGTGTGGCCGCGCCCGCGCTGAGGATGCCGCGACGGAATCTCCTCCGGCGGCATGCGCGTGCGCCGCGACTTGGCGTCTTTCGCAATTCGCCCGCGCCTACGATTCGATCCCACGGAGTCTGTCCTGTTCTGCGGTCTCGCCGGCGACGGTGCCCCGGCGTAACACGACGACCTCGCGCCGCCGATCGTGCGCGCCTACACCCGAGCTATCGATCACCAGCGTGGCTCGCTCGTCAGGCGCGTGCGCTGCGATGTAGAGGTCTTCGGCGACCATCCAGTCGCGCTCCCAGACCGGGCGGATCGCTTCGCCGCTACGTGCGATGCCGCGCGCCAGCCGCGTCGCCCGCGGACACTCCATCCATATCGTGTAATCATAGTACGCGGCCAGCTCGGCGCGGGTCGTGTAGACGCCCTCCACGATCACGATTCCGCCCGGCGCCACCGCGTGCCATTCTGCTAACCGATCCAGGTCCCAGTCATAGCGTTGATACTGGGCTGTGTCCTCGTGCGCCAGCGGCTGGAGCACCTGTTCGCGCAAGCGCTGCCAGTCAAAGTCCGCGCCGATTGGCTTGTCGCGCGGATCGCCGGACTGTCGCTCCATGGACGGCCGAAAGAAATCGTCCATCTCCACGACCGAAACGTCGCCAGGCAGTACGCTCGCAAGCGCCCGTGCGAAGATCGACTTGCCCGCCCCGCCCGGTCCATCCACACCAATCAGCAGTGTGCTCATCTGGCGCGGGAGCGCCGCCAGGGTGCCGATCTGGATCACCTCTGGGCTACGATGCAAGGCGCACCCCCAGCTCCCAACCCGATCCCGGGCGCAGCACCACGTTGTCGATCAGCCGCGCCGGGCCGACCCGCGCGGCGATGGCGAGCAACGCCGGGGTGCTCAGCTCGGTCAGCGGCGCGAAGGTGTCGGGGTCACAGACGTCGGCGTACTCCAGCGCGGTGCGCGGCTCGCCCGCGGCCACCGCCGCCATCGCCTGGCGCACCGCCTCGACCCCGCCTGCCGGCCGCGCGTCGAAGACCGCGACGCCTGCCAGCAGCGCCCGCGAGAGCACCGCCGCCGCCGCGCGGTCCTCGGGCCCAAGATAGGCGTTGCGGCTGCTCAGCGCCAGCCCGTCGGCCTCGCGCACCGTGGGGCAGACGCGCAGCTCCACCGGCACGTTGAGGTCCGTCACCATGCGGCGCAGCACGGCCACCTGCTGGGCATCCTTCTGCCCGAAGTAGGCCCGCGCCGGCTGGACGAGGTTGAACAGCTTGAGCACGACCGTCGCCACGCCGCGGAAGTGTCTCGGCCGCGCCGCCGCCTCCAGTCGCTCGCTCAGCATGCCGCCCGGCTCGACGTAGGTGCTGAACCCAGGCGGATACATCTGCTCGGCACTGGGAGTAAAGACCACGTCACAGCCGGCGGCGGCGAGCAGCTCCAGGTCGCGCGGCAGGTCGCGGGGGTAGCGCGCGAGGTCCTCGTGGGGACCGAATTGCGTCGGATTGACGAAGATGCTGGCGATCACGACCTCGTTCTCGGCACGCGCGCAGGCGACCAGCGAGAGATGGCCGGCATGCAGGTAGCCCATCGTCGGCACCAACCCCGCCGCGCGCCGCCCGCCGGACCACGCCGTCCGCGCGTCCGCCAGCTCATCCAGTGTCGTCACGACCCGCATCGCTCGGCTCACTCCCGCCAATCTCGCCGTCGCCGGCCAGCCGGCTCCCCTCGCGTGAGTAGGGGAGGGGCAGTTCAGGGCAATTGTAGCACGCGCGCTCTTGGTGGCGAGCGCGCGGCAAACAGCGCGGTATATACTTGAGGCGCTCCCAAAACAATCATCTCGAAAGGCGGAGACCGATGGCGCAAGCTGAGAGCTACGTTCAGTACCGCGACGACAATTGGTATGTTGGGGATGGCCGCGTAGAACTGTACAGCGTCATCGCGGCGTGGCAGCAAGGATACTCCCCAGAGGAGGTGCGTGCTGGCTTTCCGCATCTGAGCCTCACGCAAGTATATGGCGCGATATTGTTCTATTTGGAGCTCAAGGATGGGCTGGATCGCTTCTTCCGAGAAGTAGACGCCGACGCGGCACAAGTGCGATCCCGCCTTGAGATGGAGAACGCCGCGTTCTACGCGAAGATGCGCGAGCGCGTGTCATTGTACATGGCGGGAGAGGATCGCGAACGGGGTGCGGTGCCGTCGTGAGCGCATCACAGGCAGCGTCCGGTAGACCGCCAAGCTTCTTGACAGACGCCAACTTCAATCTGCACATCGTGGCGGGTCTCCGGCGTCGCATCCCTGGTGTGGATATCGTCACTGCTCAGCAGTCGGGACTCCCCACTCTACCGGATCCGCAATTGCTCAGTTCAGCGCGAGCACTCGATCGCAACTTGTTGACGCACGATCGCAAGAGCATGCCGGCCCACTTCACGGATCATCTTGCCCATCTGCCGGCGGACCAGCACAGTCCCGGCGTGATGACGGTCGAGCAGACATTACCCGTTGGTGCGGCTATCGAAGCAATCCGCCTTGAGGTCATGTGCAGCGGGCACGACGAATGGCAGGATCAGTTCGTGTTTCTCCCTTTGCGGTGAAGCTACCCAGTTGCGGCGCTCACCTCGTCGGGCGGCGCAACCGGCAGCATCGGCAGCAGCTTGTGCGCGCCGTCATCGGCCGCGAGCAGCGCGCCGAAGCGCCAGATCACAGTGCCGACCGGCGCGGGAGGTCCGCCGGACCCACCGTTCGGCAGCATCTGGATGGCGCAGCCATCCACGCCGTGGTCGCTGGTGCCGCCCGTCCCCGTGCCAAGCTGCTGCCCTGTGGCCCCGGCGGCAATATTCAGCAGCATCCCGCCAGCAGAGCATATGCCCTGTGTAAGCTCGTCGTGCAGCGCCTGAATCGGCGTCGCCCCGGCCGCCCCGCTCACAGCGGGTAGCACCTGCCAGCCGCCGAGACCATCGTAGGTCAGCCACAGCAGCGCCTGGAACCCCGCGCCGAGTGGTGCCGCGACGAGCGGCGCCGCGCCTGGCTGCGAGAAGGTCCACTGCACCAGCGTGAAGATGGCGATCGACCAGATGTCTTTAGGGTGTGACATGCCCGATTGCTGATCGAGCGGC
>DASVAA010000193.1:0-16884 GCA_036376595.1 Ktedonobacterales bacterium
CGCGCCGAAGCGCCAGATCACAGTGCCGACCGGCGCGGGAGGTCCGCCGGACCCACCGTTCGGCAGCATCTGGATGGCGCAGCCATCCACGGCGTGGTCGCCAGTGCCGCCCGTCCCGGTGCCAAACTGCTGCCCCATTGACGCGCCGGCGTTACTCAGCAGCATGGTCCCCGCGAAACAAATGCCGGCGCTGAGCTGGGCGCTGAGGGACTGGGCCGGAGCCGAGGCGCCCCCTTGGGGGTCCGTCACCTGCCAGCCGCCGGCACCATCATAGACAAGCCAGAGCTGCGCCTGGAACCCCGCGCCGAGTGGTGCCGCGACGAGCGGCGCCGCGCCTGGCTGCGAGAAGGTCCACTGCACCAGCGTGAAGATGGCGATCGACCAGATGTCTTTAGGGTGTGACATGCCCGATTGCTGATCGAGCGGCACGCCACACATGCCGTACGTTCCGCACGGACTCACGCTGGGCGTATCAGGCACGAGGAACGCGAGATCAGCGCCCATCGGCGCCTGCGCGCGCGCTGCCACTGGGACGCCGCTCGCGTCCTCCCTGAGCGCGTAGTAGTCGCCGCGCGGGACAGTGGTATGCAGCACGACGCCGCTCAGTGCGGCGGCGACGGCCGCGCGGGCGCTGTTGGCGAGGTTGGGGGGCAGATCGGCGGCGCCGAGGTTCACGTCGAGCGCCAGGGACGGCGTCACTGTTCGGCCGCCGATCATGACTTGTTCGCCCATCCCCGCGCCACAATCGCTGCCCTCTGGCTGCTGCCCCGGCCAGACGAGCGTGCAAGTCTTGGGTCTGAAAGGCGGCGCGGTGAGGGTAATAGTGTTGAGTCCATCGCGCAGCGTCACCAGCAGCGGCGGCGACCCCTTGAGGCGCTTGCCATTGAGCGTAAACGTGCCGAAGGTGACGTTGCTGGTCAGCGCCACCTGTTCTGGGATCGGCGTTATGGTCGGCTCGACGCTCGCTCCAGACGGCACCATGCCTCGGATCGAGGCGAGTACGATTGCCACCGCCAGCACCAAAGCCCCCAGCACGGCCAGTGCCTCCAGCCCACGCCGCCGAGGTCGCCTGCTCAGTACGGATGACAGCGCGCCCAGTCCCCGCTTGCTGCCCTGGCCGGAGCGAGCGCCCGGCTCGTCCAGCGGCTGGCGCTCAATTTGGAGCGCGTCTTCCAGCTCGTCGTCACGGGGCAGCGTCATGGTGTGCTCCTCGTCGCCATGCGGCGCCATCTCACGGCACCCAGCGTATCAGACCGCCGCCTGGGCCGCAATCATCATCACGCGCGGCCCTGGCCCGCGGTTACGGCGCGCCGCTCGCGAGTGACGCCGCGTCACGCCTATGCTATACTTTCGCCACCTTCGCCGCGCATCGGTCCCAAGCTAGGTGCGTGCCGGGAGCAGGCGATGAAGTACCGGTGACGAACAGGCGAGCGCGCCGGCTTGCCACCGACGTGCCATCGCCCATCCTTCCTGGTGACTGTGACACAGGCGCGAAGATGACGTATCCTCATCTGTGACGCAACGTACCGCATGGTTGGCAATCCGCCGAGCGGGTGGCCGGCGCGGACTGGGCGCGCTGCGTTTGCGCGTGGGCCGCTTGGGTGGGGGCAGCAGAATGAGCAGGCGAGGAGACGACTGGGACGACGCCCAGGACTACGACGCACCGCGTTCCAGCCGCGGCGGTTCCCGCGACGGGCGGCGCCGCGACGACGGCCGCGGCCGCGTGCGCCTGAGCGCCTCGCAGGTTGGCTCCGCGCTGCGCGAGGCGCAGCAGCTCCAGCAAGATGGTCAGATTGACGACGCCATCCAGCTCTGCGAAGAGCTGCTCGATGGCGGCATCGAACGTCCCGACGTGCGCTACTTCCTCGGCTGGCTCTACCAGGAGACTGATCGCTGGGAGGAGGCGGCTGACCAGTTCGATCTGCTGCTCAACGACCCCGACTACGCGCTCTCGTGTTTCTACGCCCTCGGCCAGTGTGCCCGCGCCCAGGGCGATATCGAGTCTGCCGCGCGCTACTTCGATGAGGCGGTGGACCGCGTCAATCTCGACGCGCTGGGCCGCGACGAATCGGATCAGCTCATTCAGCTCTGCCAGGAGGCGGCCGAGGCCCACCGCGAGATGCACGACATGGAGGGCGCCGAGACGGTCTTCACTGCGCTGCTGGGCTTCTTGCGCAGCCAGGGCTGGCAAGATCAGGTCGCCGAGGTCGAGCGCCTGATGCGCGAGACGCTGGGCACCGCGCCGCCACAGCAGCGACGACGGGCGTCTGGTCGCCCCCCCACGGGCCGCAACATCCCACAGCGTCCCACTGGCTCGCCGCGTGGGCAGACCGGCAGCCTCTTCCCCGGCGGCCCATTCGAGCGACATTCCGGCACCTTCGCCCCAATCGCCGGAGGTGCCGTGGGCGGCACGGCCGCGCGCATGGCGGCCGCGGCCGGGGCCGCCGAGCTGCTCTCGTCGCCGCTCGGCGGCGGCTCGATGCCTGGAGCGCTTGGCGCACTGGGAGCACTGGGCGCGAGCTTCGGTGCTCCGGGGATGACACCGCCCCCAGGCGCACTCGGTGGTACGGCGGCTTACTACTCCTCATCCATCCCGCCAGTTCCGGCCGCGGCGGGGGACCAGCTCGCGCTGCTGCTACAAAATCTCAGCGGCCTCACTGGCATGCGCTCGGCGATCAACGCGCTCCCCGAGCCACAGCGCGGGCAGGTCGCCAGCAAGGTGCGCGATATCGAGAACTTCGTGGCGCATGGCCTGCTGACGGCGGCGGTCGAAGAGTGCATGAAGGTGATGGACATCGCGCCGCAGTATCTCGACATCCACCTGATGCTCGCCGAGATCTACGTGCGCCAGGGCAAGCTGGAGCAGGCGATCTCGAAGTACGCCGTGCTGGTGGATACCTACTTGATGCACGGCCGCACCGACGACGCGATCAGCACCTTCCGCCGCATCCTGCAGCTCGACCCCAACAACCTGACCTATCGCGCCAAGCTGATCGAGCTGCTCAACCGCCAGGGCCGCCTCGACGAGGTGCTGCAAGAGCGCATGACCGCCGCCGATACGTATCTGCGGCTAGGCTATGCCGACCGCGCGATCCAGGAGTACGAGCAGGCGCTGCTCGCCAATCCCAACAACATTCCCGTGCGCCTCAACTACGCACGTGCGCTGATGAAGGCTGGCCGCGCGCAGCAGGCGGTGGGCGAGTACCAGCGCATCTTGCAGGTGGACCCCCAGAACGTGATGGCGCTGTGCCAATGGCAGATCGGGCTGGCAACGGGGGTGGGCATCACGCCGGGGCTGAGCGTGAGTCTGCCCGGCGCGCTCGGAGCGACGCGCGCCTCGGCGCTGGAGGCGCTCTCGCGCCTGGTGCGCACGCTGCGACTGGAGCGCGGCCGTGGCTACGACGATGTGGTGCGCGAGTACCACCAGGCGCTCGACACCAATCCCACCAACCTCGATCTGCGCTACGCGCTTGGCGTGGTCCATCTCGCCTCGGGCCGGCAGCAAGAGGCGGTGACGGCCTTCCAGCAGGCGGCGGCCGGGCAGGGCCTGGAGCTGTTGGGCCGCTTCGGCGCCGGCCAGGCGTATCTGCTGTCCGGCGATGCAGCCAGCGCCACGCAGGCCGCGCGCGAGCTGGAAGAGGCCGCTTCGCTCGCCCGCCGGGCACCACCCGAGCCGGCGGTCTGGGCGGCCCGCCCGCGCTTCGAGGGCGAAGAGGTGCTGGCGCCTGAGGTCGAAGTCTCCCAATTGCTCGCCACGGCGTACCAGCGCTCTGGTCAGGCTGGGCAGATGCCCCAGATGGGGCCCGGTATGGGGATGGGTGTCAGCTCGATCTCCGGCCCGCAGCCGCGGGTCTACAACGACGAAGTCTACCGCGCGATCGCCGAGATTTCGGCGCGCGTGGGCGATCCGCAGCTCGCCTTGCAGGAGTACGCGCAGCTCGCCAAGCACTACCGCAGCGGCCACCAGCCCGATAACGCGCTGGCCGTGCTCAAGGAGATGGCGCGCATCGCCCCGGACGACGGGGCGGTCCACAGCGAATTGGCCGACCTCCAGATCAGCCGCGGCATGCTCGAAGATGGCTTGGCCGAGTATCGCACCCTGGCCGACATCTACACACGGCGCGGCCAGCTTCGCGAGGCGGCGGCGGTCTATCTGCGCATGGCCGAGGTGAGCTGGGGTATCGGCGAGCGCGATGCCGCTCTCAATGCGCTGCGCCAGGGAATGCAGCTCGCCACCGACGACATGACGCTGCGCCAGCAGTTCGTGCAGTACTGTCTCGAAGTCGGCCGCGTGCAGGAGGCCGCGGAGCAGCAGGCGGTGCTGGCGCGCTACTACTTTGCTGGCCGCCAGACCAAGGAGGCCGTCGCCGCGCTGCAACAGCTCATCGGCATGGACCCGCACAACTACGAGGCCTATGACCTGCTCGGCCAGACCTACTACTCGGTCGGCGAGTACGAGCAGGCAGCCCGCGTCTATCGCAATCTGGCGAAGATCAACCCCAACAGCCAGATGGCGCGCGCCCGGCTGCAAGAGCTCCAAGCGGTGCGCAGCCAGATGGGCTAGTGTGGGTCAAGGAAGCGTTCTCGTCCCAGTCCGCGCCGGCGGCCTGCGCGGCGGCACGCCACCAAGGCGCGGTTTCAACCGCCGGCTGCCTTGACGTGCGTGCGCTTGGCCGGGTATGCTGCGGGCAAGGGAACGGCACGGTGCGAGCCACAGCGATGATGATACGCGGCGGCACCAACACGACGAAGGCGGCGCTGCGATGACAAGCGCAATTGGGGTTCTCGACTCGCGGGTGAATGGGCGCAGCACATGCGCCTCAGCATCCCCGCGAGTAGTCCGCGGTCGCGCCTACCCTTGCGCCTTCCCTTGCGCCTTCCCTGGGTCGCTGGCGGCGGCCCACCACAACTAGGAGCGTGTGCCCTACGGGACCCGGCGTCCCCGGCGCGCGCTCCGTCATACAACCCACAGTATGCGGGAGATCCCGGTCGGCGGGACCTCCCGCACGCGCGTTTTCTGGCGCGCCGCGCGTAATCGCGATGTAGCGGCGGGCGTCCACCGGACGCCCCTACGGAGACGAGTGGCAGCCGGGAGCAAGAAAGAGAAAGTGAGGAGACGATGGATCCGTTGGGGCATGGGAATGGGAGACCAATGAGTCGAGGGAGGCCGTCGAGCGGGCGTTCCGGCGGCTCTACGCGACCTACGAGTGGCTGCGCGACGGCGCCTCGCCATTCGATACGATGACTGCCTGCCGCTTGCAGTCGCCCAACTGGTGGCGCACGGCGCGCGACGCGCTCGCGGCGGCCTGGGCGCTGCTGGGCGATGCACTGGAGCCGGCGGCAAACGCCGCCATCGGGCGCCCGAATGATGAGGGCACCGGCGATCAGGCTTGGCGCGTGGCTGGCGCGATCCGTTGGGCCGTCGAGGCAGCGGTTGCGCTGCGGCTGCCCTATTCCGCGCTCCAGCCGGCGGAGGCGTGGGCGGCGGGCTGGCGCGGAGTCTGCCGCGACACAGCACGCGATGGAGGTGGCGAGGGTATAGCAGTGTCGTGCCGTATGGTGCTCCAATCGGCGGGCGCCCGTTGCCGGAGCGAGGGATGTTCGCCCGTGGAGCTCGTCGGCGCGCTCGACCACGCGGGGCGCGCCCTCGCCGTGTGCTACACTGAGCGCCGGAGCCACCACTGAGTCGCGCGGTGGAGGTGATGCGGCATGATCGCACCTGTCGTGCGGACCCGTTCGATCCGCGCACGGCGCCGCGCCCGCGAGGCGATCCGGCGCCGCCAGCGCCAGCCAATGCCGCGCCGTGCGCCGGAGGCCGACATCACGCGCTACATCGAGGCCGATGGCGACTTCGAGGCCGAGGTGAGCAGCCTGCGGGAGCCTGCGCGGGCATCCAAGTGGGCAAGCGGGCGGCACGCCACACCGCGCCGCTGGCACGGCGCCCAGCTCGGCGCGGATGCTCTGAGCCGGGGCGAGCGGTTGCGGCGCGCAGCCTTCGTCTGCGTGCTGCTCGGCCTCGCGCTGCTGGGTGCCACCGGCGGCGGTCCCGCGCTGCTGGCGCTGCTCTCCGGCACGCAGGTGGCCGCGGGCGCGCCCATGCTCCAGACACTGGCCCAGAGCGGCGGTATCGTCTGCCTGCGCGACGCCGCGTGGTCGCCCGACAGCCGCTATCTGGCCTTCATCGGCAACGGACAGGGGTGCAATCCCGACCACTTCGTGCCGGCCATGATCGATCTCTACGCGGCCCGCACGCGCCAACTCCTGCGCCAGATAGATCCCGATGCGCCGGTGCTGGCCGCCCTGCGGAGCGCGGCGGGTCCGCAGCCGTCGGCGAGTGGCTACCGGCCGGGCGTGATCTCGTACCAGTCGCTGCTATGGTCGCCCAACGGCACGCGGTTCGCGCTCACCTTCGTCGCCGTGGCGTCGTGGGATCCCGCGCAGCATCCCTTTGACGGCGTAGAGCTGATGAATAGCGACGGCAGCCAGCCGCATGTGCTGCTGCGGCGAGAAACCGCCGATACGCCGGCCTCGCTCTACCTCCAATGGGACCTGCGCAGCGGCGGAGCGGTGGTTGTCCGGCAACTGCCGATCACGTGGCCGCTGCCGTTCACCGCTGAGCCGGCCCTCGCCTACGCCTGGCAAGATCAGGGTGGTGAGCGCGAGACGCTGGCGCCGGTCGGCGCGCTCGCCGGCGTCACTCCGAGCCTGCTGGGCGACCTCACGCCGGTCGGCAATCAAAGCGGCGGCGCCAGACTGAGCATCTGGCAGCCGGGCTGGCTAGAGCTAGACTGGGAATCGGGTGACGGCGACATCCACGCGGCCGGCCTCTACACCTGGCGTACCGCATTCAGCGCGTGGTCGCCGGATGGGCGCTATCTCGTGAGTCAGGTGAGCACGGCGGCGCAGATTGAGCCACTCGGCTTCCAGGGATCGGGACGCCGGCTGGTCAACGGCACGTTGAGCCAGCTTCCGCTGCTGCCAGTGCGCGACGCGGGGCTGGAGCACATGCTGGAGGGGCTGATTGATACCCCGCGCGGCGATGCTCCGCCGACGCCGTGGCTGGCTTGGCGCCTCGACGGGCGCGTGCTGGCGGCGCAGGACCCGGCCGGCGTGGCGTTCTACGATTGCGCGACCGGCCGCCTGCTGGCCGTGCGGAGCCTGTCCACGGCGCGCATTGCGCTCTCTGGCGAGCTGAATGCGCCGCGCTGGTCGCCGGATGGCACGATGCTGGTGCTGCCCAACGGGACGCTACTCTCCGTCGGCGCGCTCGGCGTGTAGGAGTGCGTTGCAGTCGCGACCGGAGGAGGCCACGGCGATGCACGAGCCGCCAGACGGGCAGGCTCTGGCACCCGCGCCAGAGGCCGAGCACGACGAACTCGAGATCACCAATCTGCGGGGCGCGGACCGCGAGAGGCCGCATGCCGTGTCATCCGCCAGGCAGCACTCGTCCCGTCGGCGGCTCGTGCGGCTCGGCGGCGTGCTGGCGGCGCTCGCGCTCGTCGTTGCCGTGCTGCTCTACGGCATCCATGGCGGTGCGCTGGCCGGCGGCAACGCGCGGATCGTGCCCTCGCCACCACCACTGCCAACGCCGGTGCTGCGCTACCCCGATCTCCACGGGCTGCAATGCCTGCGCGACGACGCCTGGTCTCCCGATAGCCACTCATTCGCCTACGCCGGCAACACCAGCCAGGGCTGCGGCTACGGCCAGTACTTCCCCAACGTGATTAACATCTACCGTGCGACGGACGGGGCCTTCGTGCGCCAGCTCGCGCCCGACCCAGCGATCTTCGCCGCGCTCGGCCAGCCGGTGCCGCCGGCCGTGTCGCCGTACGCGACGCCCGCGCCCAACGCGCCGTTCTTGATGTATGACTATCTACTCTGGTCGCGGGATGGGAGCCGGTTCGCACTTGTCTTCGCCCTGAGCACGGAGAAGAGCCAATTCACCGGGATTGCAGTGGTAACGACCACTGGTCGCGTCGAGCGCGTTGTCGCGACTCAGCTCTTTGGCGCTGGCTATCTCATCTTCGATCTCGCCGCCGGCTCGGCGCGTGAGGCCGGCACCGCACCGGATGCCTCCGGGCAGGCGGTGGTCATCTCGGCGCCCCCGGCACTCGCGTACCGCTGGAGCGCCGCGGGCCAGCTCGTCTCGGTAGACGCGCTCACGTCCACAAGCGCGCCCACCACCTCGCCGCCAGTCGGGCCGATCGGCAACCCTAACGGCGATCCGAGGTTCACCATCTGGCAGCCCGGTGTGCTCCAGTGCCACGTCGTCTATGGCGCCGTGCAGCAGACTACCGGCGTCTACTTCTACAACGCGTTCCTGACCGCCTGGTCACCCGATGGACGGTACGTGGCCGCATTCTTTGCTACCGCCGGACGTCTCCAGCCCACCGATGCGCCCGTGCCCGACCATGCGGCGCTCGTCCAGGCGCAGGCCGCCGATGTGCCGCTGCTGCCGCTGCGCGATCGCGCATTCGGCCAGGCGCTGCGCTCCGTTGGCACACCGCGGGATGTCTGCAACACCGTCAACCTTGTGGCCTCTGTCCAGGTCGCGTATCGGTCAGACGGCATGGCGCTGGCCGTACTCGACGATCAGGGCGATTTCGCCGTCTACGCCGCAAACACCGGCGCCGAGCTGTACCCGTTTCGGCCGTTGGAGCTGCTCCCCAATACCCACAACGGCAACGCTAGCGCGATGCGCTGGTCGCCCGACGGCACGGCGCTGCTGCTGCCTGACGGCTCTCTGCTCCACGTTGGGCGGCTGAATGGCTGAGTCGATCGCCCAGGCGTTTCAGGATGCCGTATAATTCTCAGCGCACGGTTCCCCATCCCATCCTATCCCAACGTCTCGTCGTCCTCGTGTATCGTCGTCTCGAACTGTGGAAGGGCGCGCTAATCCCATGTGCTTTGCCTACGACGCAACCCCGCCCGACCTGCCGCCGGGCATCACCGAGCATGGTGGCGCCGCCTCCGGCGAGGATCTGACCCTGACCGCCGCCGACGGCGTGCAGTTCTCGGCCTACGTCGCGCGACCCGAGGCCCCCAACGGCGCCGGCATCGTGATCCTGCCCGACGTGCGTGGCCTGTTCCGCTTCTACCAGGAGCTGGCGGTGCGCTTCGCCGTCGCGGGGGTAACGGCGATCGCCATTGATTACTTCGGCCGCACCGCCGGCACCGGCGCGCGCGACGAGAGCTTTGAGTACATGCCGCACGTGCAGCAGGTGCAGTCCAGCCAGGTGGCGCAAGACGTGCGCGCGGCGATCACGTACCTGCAGCAACACACGACCCCCGCACCCTGGGCGCTCTTCACCGTGGGCTTCTGCTTCGGCGGCTATGTGTCGTTCCTGCAGGATGTCGATCAGCCCGATCTGGCGGGCGCGATCGCCTTCTATGGTGTCCCCAACCGCGAGCGTGCCGGCTCGCCCGCGGCGATCGACGTCGTCTCGCAATTCAAGGCGCCGCTGCTGGCCTTCTTCGGCGGCCAGGACCAAGCGATCGCGCCGGAGGCGGTCGAGGCGTTCGGCAAGGCACTGACCGAGGCGCACGTGCCGCACGAGATCGTCGTCTACCCCGACGCGCCGCACAGCTTCTTCGACCGCCACATGGAGCAGTTTCAGGCCGACTCGGCCAACGCCTGGGAGCGCACGCTGGCGTTCATCGGCCAACACACGCCGCCCAAGCCGTAGGGGGTCCTCACGCAGGGGTGACGGAGCACGCGGAGGTTCGCGGAGCACGCGGAAGAGAGCCATCGCAGAGATGGCTCTCCCAACTGGATAGAGACAACTGACGCCCACCGCCCGATCGGGCGGTGGGCGTTGTCTCTGCTGCGGGGCGCCGGCAGAGACGCGGCGCGCACCTACAAGATTTAGCGCGCGGCAACCTTGGCGAGCTTCGCGCTCCGCAGGGCACGGGCGGCGATCATCTCGCCCAGCGCGATCGCCGCCAGCGCCAGCCCCAGATGCCCCACCTGGATGACCCAGTGCTGCGCGCCAGGCATCAGGCGCTCCTGGGTCATGCCCACGACCGCCAGCAGCGCGCCCACCACCACGGCACCCGCGGCGAGACCGGCGCGCACCGGCACCGTGACGCCGCGGGCGAAGAGCAGCGCGACGGCCAGCGCCCACAACGCGAGTACGACGAGCGTGCCCAGCGTCATATGCACCTGGCGCAGCGCCAGTGCGTGGCCCGTCCAAAACAGCACGCCCAGGACGATCGCCGCGAGGGCGCAGACGCGCAGGACCATGATCGCGATTCGGCTGAACATCAGCGCTAAACCTCCTCTACCCTATCCAGTGGGCGCGTGCCGTGCGCCCTCTATTCATGCATCAGGTGCCAGCGGACGCCCTATCGAGCGGGACGTGCCGGAGCCGACCGAGCCGGCTGCCGCCGCGCTAGCGCACCGGCAGCGCGTGGGATGCGTCCGCGGCAGCCGGCTGCCCTGTGGCCGCGGCAGCACGGGTGTTCGTTGCGGATTCCGCGGCCTGTGTGGCTGAGACATCCGGCGCCGGCAGGCGCGGCAGCGCGAAGGCTAGCGCGACCAGCGCGAGGCCCGCGCCAGCCACGAAGGGCAGCCCCGCGCCAGCGGCGAAGAGTGCGCCCGCGCCGAGCGGACCCAGGATGCGCCCTAGCCCCGCGGCGCCTTGCGCGATACCCAGCGTCTGGCCCTGCGCATCGGACGGACTGGCGATCGAGAGCAGCGCAGAGGTCGCCGGCGTCACCAGCCCATCGCCCGCGCTCAGGATGCCCAGCGCGACGAGCAGCAGCGCGAGGGTTGAGCTAAGTGGCAAGAGCGCCAGTCCAACCGCCAGCAGCCCCAGCCCGCCGGCAAGCAGCGCGCGTTCGCCGAAGCGCCTGGCGAGCTGGCCGACGAGGCCGCCCTGCACCAGCACAATCACCACGCCGACAAACGTGAAGACGTAGCCGTTCTGCGTCGCGCCCCAGCCAAAGCCGGCCTGCGTGAAGAGCGGAAAAACCGCCTCCATCGCCGAGAACGCCAGGGTGAAGAGCAGGTTGATCGCCACCAGCCGCACGATCGCCGGATGCCCCAGCACCTGCCGCCAGCTCGCGCCGGCCAGAGCGGCGCCGGCAGCCCGCGGCGAGATGGCGGTGCGCCGCCGCGTCTCGGGCAGCAGCAGTGTCACCAGCAGCGCGTTGAGCAGCGCCACGCCCATCGCCACCCAGAACGGCAGCGCCGCCCCCGCGCCGGCGCCCGCCAGCACGCCGCCGATGGCCGCCAGCACGCCGCCGATGGCCGGCCCGACGACGAAGCCCATGCCAATGGCCGCGCCGATCAGGCCCATGCCGCGCGCCCGCTCCTCTGGCGGTGTCGTATCGGCGACGACGGCCTGGGCCGAGCCAATGTTGGAGGCGCCGATGCCGCCGATGAAGCGCGCCGCCAGCAGCAGCGGCAGCGAGCCGGCAAGCGCGGTGAGGGCGAACCCGGCCGCCTCGATCAGCAGCGAGCCGACGATCACCGGCCGGCGTCCGTAGCGGTCGGAGAGCGTGCCGAGCAGCGGAGTAAAGATGAGCTGTGCCAGGGCGTAGAGGGTGAGGATCAGGCCGACCTCGACCGGGTTGGCGCCCAGACGCTCGGCCCAGAAGGGCAGCAGCGGCAGGATGATGCCGAAGCCGGTGAGGTCAATGAAAACGGTCAGCGCCATGAGCAAGAGTGGCGTGCGCGAGCGGCGATCCATGGATGCGCGCTCTCCTTTCGTGCGCCGTATAGTCCAGCAGGCGAGCATAGCCTTCGCCCGTGTGCACGTTGGTCAGTGGTGTATAATCATCCGTGACCATATGGAGCATAGTATAGTCTGCCATGATTAGTCAAGGGTGACTAATGTCGGCGGCGCGATGCGGCGTTGAGGAGTGGGGCGGATGGACGAGCGCGCCTTATTGCTGCTGGGGATTCTGCGGGCACAGAGCCAGCATGCCTACCAGATCAATGAGTTCATCGAGCGCACGCTGGGCCGCGTGGCCGACATGAAGAAGCCCACCGCCTACGCGCTGCTGGACCGCCTTGCGCAGGCCGGCCACGTCGCCGTGCGCACCGAGCAAGAGGGCAACCGCCCGCCGCGCAAAGTCTACACCATCTCGGCGTCGGGCGAGCGACTCTTCTTCGAGCTGCTGCGCGCCAACCTCGAGACGCTGGATCGTCTCGGCGGCGCCGGCGATATCGGCATGATGTTTCTGGATAGCCTGCCGCCAGCCGAGGCGCTGGCGCTGCTGGAGCATCGCCGGGCACAGCTCGACGAGCAGATCGCCGCCTACGAGCGCGCGCCCAAGCACGAGCACGGCGTAGGCGTGGACCTGGCTCTCGACCGCCAGCTCACCCTGCTGCGTGCCGACCTCGCCTGGCTCGACGGCGTGATCGCGCGGCTGCGTCAGGCGCCCGCAGTCTGAGCGCCCGCAGGTGCCGCTCCTGCCTCCGGCTCCCATTCCCGCATCGTCTCCAGTCCGCGCAGGCGGAATTGGCGGCCGTGTAGGGGCGTCCGGTGGACGCCCGAAGGCCATCCAGGCGCGGATTCATCCGCCGGCTCTCGGCGCTGACTCACCCGCCGGCCCCCTCACTCCCCGTCCTTGCTCGTGTCCTCCGCCCGGCGCTTGACACGCTGGAGCGCATCCTCGACACCGCGATGCAGCACGCCATCCGGAACTCGCTGCCAGAGCCACCCCCGCCAGCCTGGCGGGAACTCAAAGTCTCAGCCAAACGTCAGGCGGCTGCTGCGCGTGTCGAGCGGCGCGACGACGACGTGATTGCGTACGACGAGGCCGAACGGCAGAGCGGTGCGCAGATCGAGCGCGCGGGCGGCGGCGTCTCGCGCAAGCACGTCTACCGTGACGGGAAGGTGCATCCCAAGCCGCCGCACGCTCGCCGTCACGCGTTGGCCCGGCGCGGCGGCGCCCGGCGGCTTGACGCGCTCGGTCCGCGCTTGCCACCACTCACCGTACGCTTCCGGCGCGGTCAGCACCGCCCAGACGGCATCAGCCGGCGCCGCAACCGTCGCAATCGGGCACACCGATACAGCCACGTTCTAGCTCCCCACGAGACCCAACCAACCGTCTCTCCTTCGCGAACTTCGCGTTCCCTTCGCGTCTTTCGCGTTCTCCGTCACCCTCTGCTCCCTGTCCTCCGTTCCCTCCGTTTCCTCTGTGGTGAATCTCTCTCTCCGCGTCCTCCGCGAACCCTCCACGATCTCCGCGTTCTCCGTATCCTACACCCGAGGGAACGGCAGCGCCCAGAGCCAGACCGCCGCCGCAAAGGCCACGCCGCCGGCAATCACGAACAGGTGGAAGACCTCATGGAAGCCCAGGACCCGCGGGAAGGGGTCCGGCCGGCGCCGCGCGTAGACCACCGCGCCGGCGGTATAGAAGCCGCCGCCCAGCAGCAGGAGCGCCACCGCGCCCCAGCCCAGCTCGCGCGCGAAGGCCGGCAGCGCCAGCAGCGAGACCCAGCCCATGCCGACGTAGAGCGCGGTGGAGAGCCAGCGCGGGGTGCGCATGGTCAGTGTGGCGAGCGCGGCGCCCGCCAGCGCCAGCGCCCAGATCACCGCCAGCAGCGCCGGGCGCAGCCAGCCGGAGAGTACGTTGAAGCACAGCGGGGTGTAGGTGCCGGCGATGAGGATGAAGATGTTGGCGTGGTCCAGCGCGCGCAGCCGGCGCCAGACGACAGGCCCCCAGCGGCCGATGTGATAGATGGCGCTGACACTGTACAGCTCGACCATGCTCAAGCCGAAGATCAGCATTGAGATCAGGCGCGGGGGATCTGCGCGACTGCGCACGCCGAGCGCGATAGTAAGCGCCAGCGCGGCGACGGCCGCCGCCGCGTGGAAGCGCCCGCGCAACAGTGGCTTGGGCAACGCATGGTCGTTGGTCGTCGCGACGTGCGACAAGGTGGCTGCGGAAGGAGTGCTGAGAGAAGGCATGGAGCGCATGGAGTGTTCGCGATTCCCGTGGCCGCAAGCGTCGGTCGAGCCGCCGTCCAGACGAGGGCGGACAGGCTATCAGAGGCGGCGGCGGGCGCGAATGTTTCACTCATCCATAGACGCCGCGAGGCCCTCCGTGGAGCCTGTCTGCTCTCCCCACGAAGGGCCTTCGCGTGCGTGAACATCCCACTGGATCCCGCGCGGCTTACATCACCACCCCACACAACCGCCAGCCGCCGGGTACCACCACCACACCGCCATCAGCATCGCGTTCACTGTCCCAAGTGTATACTACGGTGGTGTAAGGAGAGTGAAAAGCGCGGCCGATTCGATGACATCCTGTTCAGACTTTCAGGGGAGAAATGTCCTAATCTGCCACCAATTGCTGACAGTTCTGTCATCCAATCGCCGGCACCGCCTGCCGCCGCTTCGGCAAAGGTCATGCGGAATGGTGTTATGTCATGGTGAGCCACCGGCTTGTAGCACGCGGTAGTCGTTAGGAGAGGAGCATCCGGGTGCGTGTCGAGCGCCTGCGCCTGACCGACTTCCGCAACTACCGCGAGCTGGAGCTGCCGTTGCCGCGCGGGCTGGTGATCTTCACTGGCCGCAACGCACAGGGCAAATCCAACGTGCTCGAAGCGGTGACGCTGGCCGCGACCAGCCGCTCGTTCCGCACCACCAACGACCGCGAGGTGGTGCGCTGGGGCGCGCCGGGTCACTTCGCGCGCGTTGAGGCCGAGTTCGCGCGGCGGGCGGGTCCGCTGCAGGTGGAGGTGGTGGTGGCCGATGCCGGCCCACCGCGCGAAGGAATGCCCACCGCCGCGCCGCCACAGCCGCTCGCGATGGCGTCGCCGGAGGTCGTCGCGCCGCCTGCGCCGCCGGCCCCGTTTCGCAAGCGTATCCGCGTCAATGGGGCGCCGCGCCGCGCGATGGACCTGCTAGGGCAGGCGACAGTGGTCGTCTTCGCGCCGACCGACCTCGAGATCGTCACCGGCACGCCGGCCCAGCGGCGACACTTCCTCGACGTGACGCTCTGCCAGGTCCATCCGGCATACTGTCGCGCGCTCAGCCAGATGCAGAAGGTGCTCGCGCAGCGGGCCGCGCTGCTGCGGCGCATCAAAGAGGGCGAGGAGGATGCCCGCGCGCTGGGCTACTGGGACGAGCAGCTCGCGCACTTCGCGGTGCCGGTGATGCGCACGCGGGCGGCGTTTCTGCGCGCCGCCGAAATCCGCGCGGCGCGGGTCTACGCCGAGCTGGCGCGCGACGAAGCGGGCGCAGATGTGGGCACCGTGGGTGCGGTGGCGCTGGAGCAGATGACTGCGGAGGAGATCGCGGTGCTGGTGGCGGAGGCGGGAGACGTGGAAGGCGCGGGAGTGGCGGCCAAGGCCGATGAAGAAGGAGCAATTGCGCCGCTGCGGCTGGAGTATCGTCCGTCCTACCAGAGCATGGTGGAGGGTGACCTGGCGGAGGCTGAGGCGGGCTTCCGGGCGCGCCTGCTGGAGCTGCGGCAGCGCGAGCTGGCACAGGGCATGAATGTGATGGGGCCGCAGCGCGACGATCTGGCGTTCCTCGCGGGCGGGATGGATCTGGCGGTCTATGGCTCACGTGGGCAGCAGCGTAGCGCGGCGCTGGCGCTCAAGCTGGCCGAGCTGGCCTATGTCGAGCACGAGACCGGCGACCAACCGATCCTGCTGCTGGACGACGTGCTGAGCGAGCTGGACGAGCAGCGCCGCGCCGATCTACTGCGCGCGGTGGCGGGACTCGATCAGGTGCTGCTGACAACTACCGACGCCACAACGGTCCCCGAGGGCGCACGCGAGGGCGCCGTGCTGTACGCCGTGCGCGGTGGGCGCGTACACAAAAGCGCCGGACGGTAAACGCGGGTGTGACTCCTTCGTCCGTATTGCGTAGGGGACGGCGATCCTTTATCCTATGGGGCAGCAACTTCGGCGAGATCGCGTCAGAATGGGCGATCCCATTCACCTCGATGCGCCAGGCGCGCGCCGGCGCGGGCGGCGCAGCCTGCCTTCCTCTCCAGCGACACAGGGATGGCCGGACGGATGCCGGGTGAGCGGGACACGCGACAGTGGGGGGGCAGCATGGCCGGCAACGGCAAAGTCTTCATCAGTCACTCGCACGACGATAACGCGCGCTGCGCGCCGCTGCTGGCGGCACTCGACGCCTGGGGCGTGGACTACTTCTTCGATACCCAGGGCCTTGCCGCGGGCCAGCAGCTCAACGAGCGCATCCAGCAAGAGATCACCAGCCGCGATATCTTCCTGCGCATCTGCACGGCGGCAGTGCAGCGCTCGTTCTGGATGAGCCTGGAGGTCAACGCCTTCCGTGGCTTGCAGGCCGCGGATCGTAAGCGCGGCCGCGGCAGCCGGCGCGTGCTGATCAACCTGATCCTCGACGGCGACTACTCGCGCGAGCCGTTCGACAACGCGACGATCTTCATTGACGGCGCGAACCGGCCGCGGGCGGTGTGGCTGGGCGAGCTGGGGCGCGCGCTGGGCGTCCAGACACCGGCGAAGCCAGGCATCAGCCGGCGCACGGTGCTGGCGTATGGCGCGGCGGGAGCGGTGACACTCAGCACGGCGGCGGCGGCCGGCGCGCTATACCTGGACTACAACAGCCACGTTAGCGTCGCGAAATCGCTCGCCGCGCACATACCAGGCTCGACGGTCTGGAAGATCGAGAACGCCAGCCCGAAGAAAGACCTTCCCCCGTTTCCGGCCGTTGGCCCCGACGGCCGCATCTATGCCGTCAACATCGCGAGCGTCATCGCGTACGATCCGGCGCACCTCAGCGGCGGCGTGCCGCGCAAGGTCTGGCAGCAGGCGCTCACCGCGCAGAACAACTACGGCAGCCCCTCCGTCTATGGCAGCGTCGTCTACGTCAGCGAGGACTTCTATATCTATGCCCTCAAGACCAGCGATGGCTCGAAGATCTGGCGCGCCGC
>DASVAA010000194.1:0-24181 GCA_036376595.1 Ktedonobacterales bacterium
GTCATCAGCTCGTGCTCGCGGTCGTCGTGCTGCTGTTCGTCTGCCACCCTGCGCCGCTCCCTTTGCCATCGCGTTCGCGCTCGTCGCTTCGTGCGATCCGGCACGCCTGTATACTCGCCGCGTGCTATCCCGCATCGTATCGCTACCACATGTGCGAGTGCGGGCGCAAGAGGGGAAATCCGCCCGCCTTCAATCGCCACGCAACAGAGCAGGTGGGCATCACCCGGGGTCAGCAGGCGATCGCGGAGTTTGGATGCCGCGAATCTGGCGGTTGATCCATGTGAGCAACCGGCTGGGAACACGAAAAGAGGCGAATACGATGAGCAGCGTACCCGCAGGCAAGGCACCACCTCCGGGATTAGGAAGCGTCGGGAAAAGCGCGACTTCGAACGAATAGGTCAATGCCATGAAGCCAGCGGCGGAGACAATATTGTAGGCGCACGTGGGCCAGGAAATCGGGCGCTGTCGGAACGGCGGAATCTGAAGGCTGGCACAGACGAGCACCAAGCCGCCCAAGACTTCGAGGCCGCCAAAGAGCACGCGATACCGCTCGAACTGCGAGACTAGAGGGCCAATATGGAAGCCAATGGCGAAGAGGATGACGAACCAAGCTAGCCCTAGGACACCAAATATGCCCTCAAGCCACGACGAGGCTTTGGCGTGGCGGCTCGCTTGCTGCTCGCGCTCAGGCCGGTCACCTTCCACAGCTCACCGCCCCTATCTCGCCTCGCCGCCTCGTCTCTACCGAGAATACCATGTGTGGGAACGCCCGACGCGCGACTATTACCGCCGGCCCCCGCCGCGCGCGACACCTGCCGCCCCGGCCGATGGGCGCTGAGCCTTACTGCTGTCGCTGGCCGCGGGCTTCGTCGTCCGCGCAGGCTGCTCGCGCATCCGCTTCGATTGACGCACCAGCGAGCAGTAGATCGCCACCAGGCAGATCAGGATCGAGGCGATGAAGGCACGCGACATCCCGGCAGTGAAGTCGCTGGCGATGCCGGGGGCCAGGTGGCCGACCGTCCCCAGGAAGACCGCGTTCATCACCGCCGGCGGCATCGAGGCGGCGGCGACCGCCAGCGCGACGGCGAAGCTGCACACCATGCCCACGTTGCGCAGCGTGTTGAGCGTGGCCGAGGCGACGCCCAGACGATTGGGCGGCGCGGCCGACATCGTCGTCGCCGTGTTGGGCGACCAGAAGAGGCCACTGCCGGCGCCCATCAGCGCCAGCGCCAGCGCCAGCACGATGTAGGGCGTGCTGGGCGAGAGCAGCGCCAGCACCCCCAGCGCCGCCGCCTGGCACAGCAGCCCCAGCGTCGCCGGGATCGCGCCGCCGATCTTATCCGCCCAGCGGCCCGAGAGCGGCCCCAGGATCGAGCTGATCACCGGCATCGGCAGGATCAGCAGCGCGGCGGTCAGCGGTGAGTCGCCGAGTACGCCCTGCAGGTAGAAGATCAGCAGGAAGCTGACCGCGAAGACGGCCAGCGATTGCAGCGTGGCCGCGCCGACCGAGAAGGCGAAGACGCGATCGTCAAAGAGCCGCAGATCGAGCATCGGGTTGGCGATACGCCGCTCGCGGACCACGAAGATCACCAGCGTGACCACCGCCAGCGCGAAGAGCACGAGGATGCCCGGCGAGAGCCAGCCCGCGCCGATGCCGCCGGTCAGTCCCAGCAGCAGCGCCACCAGCCCAACGCTGAAAAGTGCCGCGCCGATCAGATCGAAGCGCTCGCCGCGCGGATTGGGCGCGATGTCGTGCAGCAGCAGGTACGCCGCGAGCGTGGCGAAGATGCCGATTGGCAGATTCACCAGGAAGATCCAGCGCCAGGTCGCACCCGCCAGGATCAGCCCGCCGAGCACCGGGCCGAGCACGCTGCCGGCGCCCCAGGTGATGGCGTTGTAGCCCATCGCCCGGCCGCGCTCCTCCAGCGGGAAGACCTCGGTGATGATCGCCATCGCGTTGACCGAGAGCATCGCGCCGCCCGCCCCTTGCACCACGCGGAAGAAGATCAGCAAGCTGTCGTTGGGTGCCAGGCCGCAGAGTACCGAGCCGATGGTGAAGACGATGAAGCCCAGGTTGTACATCTTGACGCGGCCAAACATGTCCGCCATGCGCCCGAAGGTGAGCAGCAGCACGGTGCTCACCAGCAGATAGGCCATCAGCACCCAGGTCATGCGCACCAGATTCGAGTGCAGGTCCTGGAGCATGTCGGGCAGGGCCAAAATCACAATCGTGGAGTCAATGGCGACCATGAGCGAGCCAATTGTCGTCACGGCAAGCGCCACCCACTTGTATGCGGGCTTTCGCATCGCTCTTCCACACCCCTACAGCGGCCGTTATCTTCGGCCCAAAGAGTGAGCGCCCAGCGGACGCCCGCTTGCGAATGATGACCGATGGTGGCATCCGGCGAACGTCTGAGAAAGCACACGTCGCCGGCTCAGCTTCACGTCTACGTGAGCGTTGTTGTTCTTAGGATAGCACGCGGGGGAAGGACCTGCTTTGGCCGAAGGGACAGGAAAGCGTCCTCACCCTCAGGCTCCCTCTTCCTACGGCAACGCGCGGGATGTGCTTGCTGCCTTCAAAACGGCCTACGTGGTTCATGCGCTCAATCTGAACCGCCTCGCATGCCCTCAATCTGAAGCGCCTCGACCGCCGCAACAAGGGCGCCTTCCGAAGGGAACCCTGAGTGCGCGTGGCCGTCATCTCGCCTCTCAAGCGCTAGCACGCGGAACCTCTGTGCTACACTTCACGATGGCGCGCCCGCAGGTGATGCGAGAGGTGCGCGAACCCAGCACGAGCACGAGCAACACGAGCACGAGGAGCGGCACGCGATGTCCAGTAGCTACGAGGCCCAGGTGCGCGCGATGTCCGGTCGGAGCGGGCCGGTGATCGACCTGCGCAGCGATACCGTCACCCATCCTACGCCCGCCATGCGCGAGGCAATGGCCCGCGCCGAGGTCGGCGACGACGTCTACGGCGAGGACCCGACGGTCAACCGGCTCGAAGAGTTGGCCGCCGAGCTGACCGGCAAAGAGGCGGCGATCTTCACCGCCTCCGGCACGATGGGTAACGCGATTGCGGTCATCACCCACTGCCACCACGGCGACGAGGTGATCGCCGGCGACCGCTCGCACGTCGCGCTCGACGAGGTCTCCGGCGCGGCGCGGCTCAACGGCTCGCAGGTGCGCGCGGTCCCCAATCTGCCCGACGGCACGCTCGACCGCGCCAAGTTGGAGCGCGCCTTCCGCGGCGACGACATCCACGAGGCGCGCACCGGCCTGCTCTGTCTGGAGGATACCCAGAATATGTGCGGCGGGCGCGTGCTCTCCGCCGCCGCTCTGCGCGGGCTGGCCGCTTCCGCGCGGCGCCGTGGCCTGCCGGTGCATCTGGATGGCGCGCGGCTCTTCAACGCCGCGGTGGCGTTGGGTGTGCCGGCGAGCGCGCTTGCCGCCGAGGCCGATAGCGTGCAGTTCTGCCTCTCCAAGGGACTGAGCGCGCCGGTTGGCTCGATATTGGCAGGCTCGCGCGACTTCATCACCGAGGCGCGTCGCCACCGCAAGCTGCTGGGCGGCGGCATGCGCCAGGCGGGCATTCTCGCCGCAGCGGGCATTCTGGCGCTCACAGAGATGGTCGAGCGGCTGGCCGAGGATCACGCCAACGCGCGGGCGCTGGCTGCGGGGCTGGATGCGCTCCCCGGTCTCGTGCTGCAGCCAGACACTGTCGAGTCGAACATGGTCTTCTTCGACGTGCATCCGCGCGACGGCACCACCGAGAACGCGGCCTTCACGCGGGCGCTGGCGCGCGAAGGCGTGCTCGTCTCCGGCGGCGACGACGGGCGCATCCGGGCCGTCACGCACTACGGCATCAGCGCCGACGACATCACGCGCGTGCTCGCTGCGGCTGGGGCCGCGCTCAAGGCCCCCGTCGCGTAAGGGAGCCGGAGAACGCGAAGGACGCGAAGCCAGCGCGAAGATCGCGAAGGGGATTCCGTAGGGGCGTCCGGTGGACGCCCGCGCGGCGGGGGGCGCAATTCGTGTGCGCCCGCGACTGGGACGAGGGGGCACTGTGCGGCTGGAGGGCATGATCTTCGACCTGGATGGGACGCTCGGCAACACGCTGCCGGTCTGCTACGTGGCGTTTCGCGAGGCGCTGCTGACCTACACCGGCCGCGAGTATGCGGATGCCGAGATTGACGCCCTGTTCGGGCCGAGTGAGGAGGGAATCGTCCGCCGCGTCGCGCCGCGGCAGTGGCGTGAGTGTCTGGAGGCGTACCTCGCGGCCTACGAGCGGCACCACGACCTGGCGCCGCACCCGTTTCCCGGCATCGCGGAGGCGCTGGATACTTTCAAGCAACGTGGGCTGCGCCTCGGTCTCGTCACCGGCAAGGGACCGCGCGGCGCGGCGATCTCGCTGCGGCGCCTGGGCTTGGCCGACGCCTTCGAAATGATCGAGGTCGGCTCGCCGGAGGGCGCGGTCAAGCCGGACGCGATCCGGCGCATCCTCGCGCGCTGGGGCATGGCGCCGGAGCGCGCGGCCTACGTCGGCGATACGGCGTACGACGTCGAGGCAGCGCGTGAGGCTTGGGTGATCCCGCTGGCGGCCGCCTGGGCGCCGACTGCCCGACGTGACGAGCTGCTGGCGGCACAGCCCACGGCGTGCTTCACGGACGTGACCCAGCTCGTCGCCTGGGTGGCAGCGAGCGCATCTGGTGACGATCGGCAGAGGGTTCGAGGATGAGCGTCAGGGCGACCCTCCCCTCGCCTCTGCGGAGGCGAGGGGTCGGGGGTGAGAACTCCCTACGCGAAGGGAAGGGCGATGACGATGGCTTTGTCGGGCATACGAGCAGTCCGGCTGGCGCCGGACTGGCTGCCGAACACCAATCATGCCGGCTTCTACGTCGCCGACGCACTTGGCTACTACCATGACGCCGGACTGCGGCTGGAAATCCTGCCCTTCGACGGCGAAGCGATGCCCAACCGCAAGATTGCGAGCGGCGAGACGGACTTCGGCCTGATGCCCCAGCAGAGCATCCTCAGTATGCGGGCGCGCGGCGTGGACGTCGTCTCGGTCGCGGCGCTGGTGCAGCCCAACACGACGACCATCATGGTGCGCGACGAGAGCGGCGGTGGCGGCATCCAGCGGCCCGCGGAGTTCGCCGGACGGCGCTACGCCGCGTTCGGGACCGACTTCGAGGTGCCGATGCTGGAGGCGATGATCCGCCACGGCGGAGGATCTGGCGGCGTTGTGCAGGTGCCGGAGGGCAAGCTCGATAACCTCCAGGCGCTCTACGACGGCGAAACGGACCTGGCCTGGGGCTTCTACGCTTGGGAGGGCATCCAGGCAGAGCTGGCGGGGAAGCGGCTGCGCCACTTCTTCGTCGCCGAGCATGGCGTGCCGCCAGAATACTTCCCGCTGCTCTTCACCACGCGCGAGCTGATCGAGCGCGAGCCGGAGACCGTGCGCGCGTTCGTGGGCGCAACGGGACGCGGCTACGCCTATGTGGCCGAACACCCGGCGGAGGCGGCGGAGCTGCTGCTGCGGGCAATACAGCCCACGATGTTGCCGCCAGCGCATGGCGCGGAGCTGGTGCGGCGCAGTCTGGCGTGGCTGGCACCGCGCTTTGCCGGCACGCTCGCCGGCACGCCGTCGCCGCATCCCTGGGGGTATCACGACCTACAAGCCTGGGCGGCGTTCGCGTCGTTCATTCGCCAGCTGGCCGGGGCGCACGGGCTGCCGCCCATTGAGCCGGACGCGGAAACGCGCGGCTACACGAATGCGTTTGTGGGCACACCCGATGCGTGACACCTCGTGCTGGTTCAGCAGACCAGTCCCCGAATAGACCACTCCGCCCAGCGCATGCAATCTGGCTCCCCGCGCCTCCGCGGAGGCGCGGGGCTAGGGTGAGGACCCTAGGCCGTCCGCAGCACCACGTCGCCATCCCCAGTGACGACGCGCTCCCCTTGCTGGTTGTCGATCCAGACGTTGATGTGCTGCGTGTCGCCCTCGCGCTCGCCCCGCGCGCCGCGCACAGTCAGTGTGTCGCCGGGGCGCACCATCCCCTGGAACCGCACCCGCAGACGGCGCACATAGCCGCCCGCCGTGCCCTGCGCCGCCAGCCAATCGGTGAGGAGCTGCCCGGCGAAGGCCATGCTGAGCATGCCGTGCGCGATCGTGCCGTCCAGGCCCACCGCTCGCGCCGCCTCTGGATTGACGTGGATTGGGTTGTGGTCGCCGCTGACCTCGGCATAGGCATCGATCTGCGGCTGCGTGACCATCTTGGTGAGCGCCGCGATCGGCCCGCCCTGCGGCACCGGCGCCGCGGGCTTGGCGCGGGCGCCACCACTGGCCGCCTCTGGCGCGGCGGCGGCCTCGGGTGGTGCGTCGCGCACGATGACCGTCGAGCGACCCGTTACCACGCGCTCGCCATTGGGCGTATCGCCGAGCTGCTCAATCGTCATGATCGCCATGTTGCCGCGGCCCGACTGGCGCACTGAGGCGACACGGTGGCGCACCGCGAGCGTATCGCCGGCCACCAGCGGCCGCGTATACTCGTACTCTTGCTCGCCGTGCAACACCTGCGAGCGGGTCGGATCGAGGCCGGCATCGGCAAAGGCCACGCGGAAGCGCGTCACCAGCGTCGGCGGCGCGGGGATCGCGGCGTAGCCGGCGGCCTGGGCTGCGTCGTGCTCGCGATAGATGGGGTTGGCATCGCCAATGGCGTCGGCAAAGGCGGCGATCTCGGCGGCGGTGATGGTGCCGGATGCCGGCGCGGTCTCGTGGCCGGCGAGCGCGGGATCGAGTGGCATGGATCAAATCCTCTCTGTGGACGTGCGGTCGCGCGCATATGGTACAGCATGCGGCGGATGCGTGCCACTCCCCGCGGGCGATCTCCGTATCCGTCCCAAATCCTGCCCGCGGCGGCAAGGTTTCCGTGACGGGATGCCCCTCGGCGCTATTCACTTTTACGGATATTGTCAAGAGAACTCTTGCTGGGTACAATCCGTCATTGAGATGAGTTTGTGATGCTCCCAGTGTGCGTTGGGTGGTGGCTCGAGGTGGCTGAAAGCCGCAGCTCTGACGGCGGTCATTGGGGCACGTGTTGGTGTGGTGGCTGGGGGAGGTGACGCCTCAAGCGAACTTTGCGTTTCCCCGCGTTCGTACTCTGTTTACCTGGCACCCTTGTTCCGGTCCTCTCGATCATGTCCGCTTCCGGCGCGTTGTCGCGCCTGCGGGCGGTAGCGCCGCCTATAAGAGGCGGCCCAGATGGACACCCACGAGACGACACCCACGAAAGGAACCCAGGGCATGACACAGCGTATCCGGCGCTATCTGGCACGCTTCGGCGTCGTAGCCGTCGCGGCAGCTGCCGTGCTCGGCCTCCTCATCGCCCAGACATCGGTGCAGCCCACCCACGCCGGCGCAACTACACTCGGCAAGCCGCTCTGCGCGCTGCGGGCGACCCTCTGTACCGAGACGCAAGACCCGTGGACACACGCCGGCACCTATACCGGCCACGACGAGCCGTCGGCGCTCTACTACTCCAACGGCAACGGTTCGGGCAATTCCAACTTCTACGTGATCCGCCTGCCCACCGACCCGCCGACCCTGCCCAAGCAGGACGGCACCGGCGGCACCTTCAACTTCCAGCTCCGCCCGGCGTTCTGGTTCGGCATGGCGATGTGCGACACGCAGTCGGCACCACTGACCAACCCGACGTGCACGGCCGACAGCGACGCCAACATCTATGACAGCCCCGACCCCAGCTCGCCCCAGTATATCGGCAACCACCCCGGCGGCGCGTACATGGAGATGCAGTTCTACCCGCCGAGCTGGGTCCCCTGGCCGGCCGGCGATAGCTGCGACGCGACCAAGTGGTGTGCCGCACTCAACATTGACAGCTTCTCCGAGAATCAGCTCACGGGGCAGCTCAACAATGCCACCTGCGAGGCCCACGTTGGCGACGAGCCGGTGAACTTCGCCTTCATCACCAAGAATGGCGCGGCGCAGGCCCCCGCCAACCCGGTGGACGCAACGCTGGCGACCTACACCCCGGATACAACCAAAGACCTGTTCATGGGCTCCGGCGACGTGCTCGCGGTCTACATGCGCGATACGTCGGCTGGCTTCCAGGTGGACATCACCGACCTGACGACCGGCCAGCACGGCTCGATGACCGCCAGCGCGGCCAACCAGTTCGGTCAGGTGAAGTTCGATCCCAGCGGGACGGGCTGCACCAACATCCCCTACAACTTCCACCCGATGTACGCCACGTCGAGCGAGCACACCCGCCTGACATGGACGGCGCACGCCTATAACGTCGCCTTCTCGGATGAGATCGGCCACTTCGAGTACTGCGGCGCGATCAACGGCGAGGGTGGCAGTTGCACCGCCTCCAGTCCTAGCGATCCCAGCGGCGCGGATGCCGACGATGTCGCGTGCTTCGACGGCGCGGCCTCCACGCTGGTCAATCTCACCGGCTGCTACGGCACCGATATTGACTTCGACGGCGCGCCGTACCAGCAGGTCTGGCCAGGCACGCTGAAGAACCCCAAGCAGGATCGCACGCTGCACACCAGCTCGGTGCTCTTTACCAGCCCACTCTATAACCTCAGCCGCAACTACGAGCGTGTGGCCTTCGAGGTGGACCTGCCGCGCATTGAGCTGAACACCACGCCGGCCTGCAACCGCACGACGGGCGCGAACTGCGTGAATCCGCCGGTGGGCGCCAACTTCTACCCGTTCTACACGACGGGCAAAGCGTTCGGCGTCTGCTACTGGCAGCTCGGCGGGGCCTACATTCCGGGGACCACCAACACCTTCGGCGGCTCCTCGACGACCGCCTTCGGTCCGCTGCTGCAGTTGTTCTACCCGATTCCCGGCCCGTCGGTGTCGTATCGCTACAACGACTTCCGCAACGTGCTGAGCACCAACCCCTGCGCGGTTGGCAGGGGCGGCAGCAGCGCCGCGTTTGGGCTTGCCAATTCACGGTAGTCCAGTCCTCACCCCCAGCCTCCTCGCCTCCGCGGAGGCGAGGGCGAGCCAGCGGCGGTAGGGGTGTACGCCGTACGCCCGCTCGTGACCGGCAACAGCGGGGATGAGCGAGTGCCCTGGCAGGGCCTATACTGAGCCGTCGTCGGGAGACCGGCGGCGGCTCGTGCGTTATCTGTAGCGGGAGGGAAGGAGAGCACGATGGCGCGCACGCTGTGGATCCTAGCTGTCGTCACGCTGGCGTTCCAGCTTGTGCTGGGGGTGTTCGGCGGCAGGCTGGCACGTGCGCTGGCGGCCGCGAACTGGCCGCCGGTGCTGTCATACACGACGATCTCGCTTACGGTCAATGCGCTGATCGTCCTGACGGCCGGTGCCGGCATCTACGTAGCCAGCCGCGCGCGGCGTGGCGGCTGGGTCGCGATCTTCGGCGCGGCGCTGGTGCTCGCCCTTTACGGGTCATTCTTCGCGGGGATCGCCGCACCTTATCTCGGGCTGGGCCGGGTGGATGTGGTGTACTTCGTGGTGCTCGACATCGCGCTGGAGGTCCTCGTGCCGCTGCTCGCGCTGGTCTACACGCTGCGCCACCGCCAGCCGCGGACTGCCTCCATGGGCGCCATCTAGCATCGCGGCGTGGCGCGATCACCCATCGTAGATCTCCTCGCCGGCCCGCGTCGGCAGGCTTTGTCACGGGATGGGCGCTTCGGCGCGCCTCGATGCGCCGGTCCCGCTAGCGCGTGGTCATTTTGCGCTCAGCAGCGTATTCACGTCCTGCTGCAGCGCCGTGTGGTCGATCGGGCCGACGACCTTGTAGCGGATCACCCCCTGGCGGTCGAGGATGAAGGTGGTGGGGGTGTCAGTGATCTTGTAGGTTGTGACGGCACGCAGGTCGGGGTCGCGCACGACGGGATAGGTGACACCGAGCTGGTGGAGGAAGTTCTCGATGGTGGAGGCATCGTCGGCGGTGTTGATGCCGACGACGACCACTCCCTTCGTCTGCTCGGCCAGATACTCGCGCTCCAGCGCCGGCATCTCAAACTGGCAGGGCTGGCAGGCGACGTACCAAAAGTTGAGCACCACAACCTGGCCGCGCCAGTGCGCGACCTGCACCGCGTGGCCGCTGAGGTCGGTGAGCGTGACATTGGGAGCGTAGTGACCGATCTGCGGCGCGGCGGCGGCCGGCGTGGAGGTGATGGGCGGTGGCGGCGCAGCGGGAGTCAGCAGCGCGCGCAGCAGGATCGCCACCGAGGCGACGATCACTACCGCGATGAGGGCACGCAGCCACGTCTGGCGCCGATTCTTGTCGCGCTGCGAGGCGCCGCCCACGGCTTTGAAAAGCCGGCGCATGGCACGTGAGGATTGAAGTCCCTGGTTGGCGCTTGCCTCTTCGGGCTTCAGCCCGCCGTTGCCCTGCGCCGGCACTTGCGTGCCGCGACCCGCTCGGTCGCCATCGTGCGCCGGCACTTGCGTGCCGCGATCCCCCGCGCCCACGCCGCGATCCCCCGTCTCGTGCGCTGCCATGCGGTCCGCCTCGCCAGACTCTCGCGCTCTCGCCTACGCCTGTGCCTACAGCCCAATCGGCCCCATGATGTGCATGCCGCTGTCCACGTACTCGATGTTGCCGGTCAGGTTCTTGGCCTTATCGGAGAAGAGGAACAGCGCGAGATCGGCCACGTCGCTCTGGTCCATCGAGCGGCGCAGTGGCGCGTGCTCGTCCATCAGATCAATCGCCGCGTTGATGTGGCCCACGCCGCGTGCCGAGAGCGTGCGCATCGGCCCCGCCGAGATGCCATTGACGCGCACGCCCGAGGCGCCAACGTCCCACGCCAGGTAGCGGATGGCGGTCTCAAGCGCCGACTTGGCGATACCCATCAGGTTGTAGCCGCGCACCACGCGCTCGGCGCCCAGGTACGTCATGGCGACGATGCTGCCGCCGCCGCGCGGCTGCATCAGCGGCTCGGCGCGGCGCGTCATGGCGATCAGCGAGAAGGCGCTCACGTCCACCGCCGTGAGGAAGCCCGCACGCGTCACGTCGGCGACGCGGCCGCGCAGGTCGTCGGTGGGGGCGTAGGCGACGCTGTGCAGCAGGACGTCCAGCCCGCCCAGCTCGCGGCCAACCTGCTCGAAGGCCGCGTCGAGCTGCTCGTCGCTCTGCACGTCGCAGGGGATCACCAGTGGATCGTTGGGCAGCGTGGCGGCGAGCTTGCGCACGTTCTGCTCCATGCGCTCCTGGTAGGTAAGGGCGACGCGGGCGCCCTGCTCGGCAAGCTGCTGCGCGATGGGCCAGGCGACGCTATTGTGGTTGGCGACGCCGAAGATCAGGGCCGTCTTGCCCGAAAACTCTGCCACGGCCGTTTCCTCCTGCTGCCTGCTGCCGCTTGCTGCGTGCGGGCGAATCCGCGCGGCGCCTCCCGCCTGCGCTGCCGCTGGACATTTTAGCATTCTCGCCACAGCCACACAATCAACACTGTTTAGTACTTTACCATCACGCGCCCTGACCCGGATCATGCGCCAGCTCGCCGGCTGTGACCTCGGTTTGGTGCCTGGCGTGGTGGCGGTGGAAGTGGCGCGCGATGCTGCGTAGGGTGAGCCGGCCCCAGAAGTGGTGCAGCACCACCACCAGCACGATGCCGCCCACCACCGCGGCGATGCCCCCGATGCCGAATTGATCCAGATACTGCAGTGGCCGTTCGTAGTCTCTGCCGAGCAGCATGCCCAGCACGATGAAGACGCCGTTGTAGAGCAGCGCGCCCAGGAAGGTGCCGATCACGAAGGTGGGCAAGGCGATCTCGGCGGCGCCCATGATATAGGAGGAGTACGTGCGCACCATTGGCGTCACGCGCGCGATGAAGACGCCCAGCGCGCCGCGGTGACGCAGCCACAGCTCGATATGGTCGGCCCGCATCTGGTTCAGCCCGACGAAGCGTCCCACCCGCGCGATGGCGACGGTCCCCGCGCGCCGCCCGATAACGTAGGCGACGGCGGCGAAGAGCAGGCAGCCAAGCGTGGTGCAGAGGATGGCGATCACCAGGTTGACCTTCTGCTGCGCGACCAGCGACCCCTCGAAGAGCAACATGATCTCGATGGGCACGCCGATCCCCGCACTCTCCAGCCCCAGCCAGCCGGCACAGATGGCGTAGACCGCGACCGCCGGCACGCTCGCCAGCGCCAGCAGCACGGTGTGAACGACCTGCTCCACATGCACCTCCCCTCTCTGAGCGCATACAGGGAACGAGGGCGCACGCGAATCGCGTCCCTCTGGATGGCGCGTATAGTAGCACCGCGCACGCCGGCTGGCTAGCGGGTGCCGGCGCATCCCCGCCGCGAATAGAGTAGGGGAATGTGCGGCGTGCGGGCGGACTGGCAGCTCGCGGCCGCGTTTGACGCGCTTCCGGCCGCGACCTATACTGAGGGGTGCATGCGTCTCGTCCGGCATGTTGCGATACGGGGAGAGGAGCTACGGACATGAGTGGCAAGGTCAAGATGCGCTGCGCGCGCTGCCACAAGCCCTTCAAGGCGTCGAGCGCAAAGCAGACCCTCTGCGCGGAGTGCGAGGCCAGGGAGCGCAAAGCGCGCGCCGCGACCAAGACGCTTCCGGTGAAGCCCGTTGCCGCGCCGCAGGTTGCCAAGCCCAAGATCGTTGGGCCGGGCGCGAACATCCTCGTGCCAGGACTGGTGCCACCACCACCCCCGCCTACTGCCGTGCCGCACGATGGCCGCGACGTGCGTGAGGCTCAGGCCTCGGTTGGCACGCGCCACCCAGAGCAGGCGCAGGTGCAGGCGCGCCCGTTTCCTCATCCGCAGCCGCAGCACCAGGCGCACGCCGGCCCCGCGGCCCACGGACGCCCGCAGCCGCAGCAGCGCGGCGGCCAGCAGCGCCCCAAGAAGGAGCCGGCGCCGGTCATCGCCCTCACGCCGGAGCTGCGCGAGCGCATCGAGGTGCGCTACCACGAGCTGGCGCAGCCGGTCGAGTTCGACGGCATCCGCACGCGCATCGCCGCCGAGCTGGAGGTGCCCAAGTCGCTGGTGAAGAAGGCGGTGCTGGAGCTGCGCCAGCGCGATCAGATGCCGAGCTGGTGGGAGCTGCAAGGCTATCGCGGCAGCGATGACGAGCTGGCGCGCATCCGGGCGGCGTACGCGCCACATCTGCCGCTGCCGGCGGTGGGCGTTCACAAGCAGATCGCCACGGACCTGGAGCTGGACGCCGGCTCGGTCTACCAGGCAATCCGTCGCATCCGCGCCGAGATGCACCTGCCGCAGTACAATCCGCCTGAGTCGCACGCCAGCGAGGCCAGCGAGGCCAGCGCGCAGGGTAGTGGCGCCGAGGTCGCGCAGGATGCAGGCGTCGCGGAGCCGGCGCCTGCCGCCGCCGCGCCTGGCGGTGATGCGCCACGGCAAGCCACGACGGGATGAGAATGCGGCGTGTGGTCGCCGCGGCGGTCAACACCCGGCGCACGGTGACGGCAGACTGAAGTCCGAGCACCTCTGCGAGCATGGCGTGTCGTGCCTGGGCTGCGCCGCGGCGTGGCGGGCATGATCGTGGATCGGACGACCCGGCCTGAAGAGCCGTGGCTAATCCCGCCAAGCGGCAATGGCGGTGATTGCGGGTGCACGGGCGGCGCATGTGGGGCAAAGCACGGGCATTGCCCTGTGGGGATTAGCCACGGGGCTCCAGCCCGCGCTCCACGATCACGTCCACATCTCGTCTGCGCCGGCACCTTGAGTGCCGCGATCTCTGCCGTGGTACTTTTGGCGCGCGCCGCGCGTGGCTCGCGTCTGGCGATTGGCACCGTCTCAGCCGGCGTGGACGCCCGCCTGAACGTGACGTAACATCGCGGCGAAGGCCCATCGAGACGCCCTCCGTGGGAAGCGGCGCGCGAGCCACGAGACGCCCGGCAAGCCGGTGGGCGGCCGTGAAAGCGCCACGGCAGATCAACTCCGCTTGTTGGAGTGAACCGCGGTCAGCGCATATAATGGCGGTGCGTACGGATGGGCCGCAACGACGCGCATGCCCGTCACGAAGGGGTCAGAAGGGTAGCCGCGACGCCGCGCATCCACCCCGCCGCCCAGCCTGGCCAGCGACCGGCGCGCATGCGCTCCGGCGCCGAGCGAGCGCCACGATTCTTGCGCCCCGTGTGTGGGCGTGTCAGGGCAACGCGCTCAGAGCAGGGCACTCCAGGTGTCGCATGGGCGCGCGCGAATCGCGCCCCGACGACATCCCGTACGCCACCAGCCACACGAACCACACGAGAGGATTTTACCGAGCATGCAACCAGGGCCACGACCTCCCACGTCGCCCAAGACGCCGAAGCTACCGTCCCTCCGCAGGCGCCGGGCCATCGCGCTCATCATCGCCGGCTCAGCGCTTCTGGCAGCCACCATCGTCCTGGCGATCTTCTCGCTCAACGGCCGCGATACCGGCCCGCAGATCCACCAGACCAGCATCAGCCAGGTGCTGACGCTCGCCGACCAGCACAAGCTCAAATCGGCGGTGCTGGAGGGCAGCCAGGTGACGGTGACGACGGTGGCGGGCCAGCAGTACAGCGCCACACGCGAAGACGGCCAGCAGCTGACGCAGTATCTGCGCGAGCGCGGCGTCAGCAACATCACCGTCACCGCGCCCAGCCAGGGGCTGCCGGCGTGGGTGCAGGTGCTGCTCGAGCTCGCGCTGTTTGGGTTCCTGGGCTTCCTGGTGCTGACGATGATGCGCCGCAATAGTGGTGGCGGCGCCGGGCAGGCCGTGCCGTTCGGGCGCAGCAAGGCGGTGCGCTTCAACGAGCAGCACCCGACGGTGATGTTCAAGGACGTGGCCGGCGTGGAGGAGGCCAAGGACGAGCTAACCGAGATCGTCCACTTCCTCAAGTTCCCTGAGAAGTTCCGCAAGATGGGCGCACGCATCCCCAAGGGCGTGCTGCTGGTGGGTCCGCCGGGGACTGGCAAGACGCTGATCTCGCGTGCGGTGGCCGGCGAGGCGGGGGTCGCGTTCTATAGCGTCAGCGGCTCGGAGTTCGTCGAGATGTTCGTCGGCGTGGGCGCCAGCCGCGTGCGTGACCTCTTCAAGATGGCGAAGGAGAACGCGCCCTGCATCGTCTTCATTGACGAGATTGACGCCGTGGGGCGCCAGCGCGGCGGGATGCCGACCACCGGCAACGACGAGCGCGAGCAGACGCTCAACCAGCTCCTGGTCGAGATGGACGGCTTCGACAAACACGACAACGTGGTGGTGATCGCCGCCACCAACCGCCCCGACGTGCTGGACCAGGCGCTGCTGCGCCCTGGGCGCTTCGACCGCCAGGTGATGCTGGAGAAGCCCGACCTGGGCGGCCGCACGCAGATCCTGAGCGTGCATGCCTCCGGCAAGCCGCTGCACCCCGACGTGAGCATGGAGCGGCTGGCGCGGCAGACGACGGGGATGTCGGGCGCGGACCTGGCGAACGTGCTCAACGAGGCGGCGCTGCTGGCGGCGCGGCGCGACCACGAATTGATCGAGCAGCTCGACCTCGAAGAGGCGATCCTGCGCGTGATGGCGGGTCCGGAGCGCAAGAGCCACGTGCTGACCGAGGCCGAGAAGGCGATTGTGGCCTATCACGAAATGGGGCACGCGATTGTGATGCGCATGCTGCCCGGCTGCGACAGCGTGCAAAAGGTCTCGACGGTCTCGCGCGGGATGGCGCTGGGCATCACGGTGCAGGCGCCGGTGGAGGACCGCTCGCTGCTGCGGCGCTCGGAGCTGCTGGCGAAGCTGGCGGGGCTGATGGGCGGCCGCGCGGCGGAGGAGATCATCTTCGGCGACATCACCACCGGCGCGGCGCAGGACATCAAGATGGCGACCAACATCGCACGGCGCATGGTGCGCGAGTTCGGGATGAGTCCGCTGGGCAACGTGCTGATGGAGGACGACACGGTCGGGCCACAGCTCGCGGCGCAGATCGACGCCGAGGTGAAGCTGCTGGTGGACCAGGCGTACGCGACGGCCAAGAGCATCCTCGAAGAGAAGCACGAGAAGCTGGTAGCGATCTCGGAGTACCTGATGCGGATCGAGACGATCGACGGCGGCGAGCTGGATCAGCTGCTCTTCGGCGGCGGCGATGGGTTGAAGATGCTGCCGAGCGGTGCGGGCAGCGAGAGCGAGGCGCCGGACCCTGTTGGCCTGACGCTACAGGAGGTCGCGCGCGGGGCGTAGGGGGGCAAGGGATCTAGGGGGCACGGGATCGCGGCGATGAATCGCCGGCGCACGGGACGTGGGGCTGAAGCCCAAGGAGTTGCTGGCGGGGAGGGGGAGCTTCAGTTCCCGCTGACCGTGCCCCGGCACTTCAGCGCCGAGGCCACTCACAACGCGACGGGCTGGGGCTGATCGCTCCGGCCCGTTTTGCGTGGTCTCGCCTCACGGGGCCGCTTCCGCCTCAGGCGCCGGCTCGTGCGTGCTGGGGCTTGGTCGCTCGTCGGCCACGCGCAGCCCCGGATTGACGAGCAGGCTGAGGGTGGCGGCGGCGTAGAGCGTGCCGAAGACCAACATGCTTGGCTCCACGCCGATCGCCGGTCCCAGCAGCCCCGCGATGAGACCGCCCAGTGGCGTGCCAAGCATCGCCCCGGCCGTCAGCGCGCCGAAGACCCGCGCCCGCAGCGCCGCCGGCACACGCTCGTAGGCCACCGTATCGAAGAGCGGATTGACCGGCCCAATGAAGAAGCCGCAGACCGCCTGCACGGCGATCATTGGGATGGGCCACGGAGCGAGCAGCACGATCCAGAAGAAGCGCGAAGCGCCGCCAAGCGTGAAGCTCACGCCCAGCGTGAGCCGCCGCGGCAGGCGATGGCCGATGGCGCCGAACGCCAGCGTCCCCACGAATGCCGCGCCGCCGAACGCCGCGATCAGCGCGCCCAGCACCACCGCGTTGCCGTAGACCTGCTTGACGAAGGCCGGCGCCAGCACGCCGCTCTGCCCGGCGTCGAGCAGGTTGGTGATCAGGACGACGAGGACCGTGCCGCGCAGCCACGGATCGCGCCAGAGGAAGCCGAACCCGCTGGCGATGCGCGCGAAATAGCCCTGCGCCGGCGCCGCGGCACCTGTCTCCGACTCTGTGCCACCCTCCCCATCCGCGGCGAGCGGCGGCGCAGGCAGCTCCAGCGTCCCCAGCTCCTCGGTTGGCGCGGTGGCGAGAGCAGGCGCGGCGGCTTCGACGACGGCGGGGTGCGGCGCGAGGCGCGCAGGGATGGCGAGGCCGACCGCCAGCGCCGAGAAGGCGAAGGTCACGGCATCAATCCACAGCAGGTTGCTGGTGCCAATGACGGCGATTAGCACGCCGGCCAGCGGCGCGCCGACGAAGCGCGAGAGGCGCGTCACGCCATCCGCCACGGCGGTCGCGCGCTCCATACGCACCCCTGCGAGGTCCGCGAGGTCGGGCACCAGCGACTCGCGCGCGGTGGCGCCCGGTGTGGTGAGCAGTCCGGCGACGAAGACCAGCGCCAGCAGCGCCCAGAACGGCAGGCCCACCGTCGCGTAGAGCAGCGGAATCAGCGCCACGCCGAGCATGCTGGCGAGATCGCTGACGACGCTGGCACGCTGGTAGCCGAGGCGATCCACGAAGGCGCTGCCCAGCACCGCCGAGAGGGCGATCGAGGCGGTCGAGAAGAAGGCCGCGATGCCGGTCTGCGCGACGCTGCCGGTGGTCTGGAGCACGAACCACGGTACGGCGAGGAACATCAGCACGTCGCCGGTGCGCGAGACGGCGTTGGCGGCGTAGAGCGCAAACAGCGGCAGGCGGCGCCGAGATACCGGCCGCGAGCCGATGCTGAGTCCACTGTCCACTCAGCACCCCCCTCTGAAGATGACCTACCCGCCCTGGCACCAGGTGCACGCGCCCCAGCGTGCGCGTTTCGCACAGAGCACACCGGAAGGCCACGGAGTGGGTTCCGCAATATGTATACTATCCAGTCGGTATATGAATGATAGCGACGACGTGCCTGGCCTGTCAAGGCATTCTTGGTGAACCGTCGGGAGCGGGCAGAGCACGCGGGCCGTACGGGTTTAGCGCTCGCCAACGCGCTGGAGCTTGACGAAGTTGGGGCGCGGCGTGCCGCCAGTGGGAATGATGCCGCCCATCACCACCACCTGGTCGCCGTCGCGCACCAGCCCCTCCGTGCGCAATTGCTCGTCGGCCCAGGCGATGCGGTCCTCGATGCTGCCGGTGAGCCAGCCGTGGCGCGGCAGCACGCCCCACCACAGCGCGAGACGCCGGTAGACGCTCTCGTGCGCGGTGAAGGCGATGATTGGCGCCGCCGGCCGCTCCTTTGACATCAGCCGCGCCGAGATGCCGGTGCGCGTGAGCACCGCAATCGCCGCCGCCTGCGCCTGCTCGGCCAGCGTGCGGGCGGCAGCCGCCACCGCCTCCTCCAGCGAGCGGCACTGGATGGCGGGGCGCTCGCCGCTGTGTGCTGCCAGGCTGGCGTCGGTGGTCTCAGAAATACGCGCCATGACCTCGGCCGCCTCCACCGGGTACTCGCCGACCGCCGTCTCGCCGCTGAGCATCACCGCGTCGGTGCCGTCGAAGATCGCGTTGGCGACGTCGCTGGCCTCGGCGCGCGTGGGCCGCGGGCTGTGGATCATGGATTCGAGCATCTGCGTGGCGGTGATCACCGGCAGGCCGAGCGCATTGGCACGCGCGATGATGCGCTTCTGCGCCAGGGGCACGCGCTCTAGCGGCATCTCGACACCCAGGTCACCGCGCGCGACCATCACCCCGTCGCTGACGGCCAAAATCGCGTCGAGCTGGTCGAGCGCCTCGGGCTTCTCGATCTTGGCGATGATCGGGATCGCCTCTTCTCTCTTCTCCGCGTCCTCCGCGAGCCTCCGCGAGCTCCGCGTTCCCCGTCCCTCCACAGCCTGCGCCTGCGCGACGGCCTGCTTCGCCGCCAGCACGTCTTCGGGGCGCCGCACGAAGCTCAGCGCGATGAAGTCCACCCCCTGCGCGACGCCGAAGGCCAGGTCGGCGCGGTCCTTGGGCGTGAGCGCGGGGGCGCTGACCACCACGCCCGGCAAATTGATACCCTGGTGCTCGGCCAGCACGCCGCTATGCGCCACGCGCGTCACCACGTCCGGCCCCGCCACGCGCTCGACGCGCAGCTCTATGGCACCGTCGGAGAGCAGGACGCGGTCGCCGGGGTGGACGTCGGCGGGGAGTTGGTCGTAGGTGGTGGCGACCGCTTCGGCGGTGCCCTCGATGGGCCGCGTGGTCAGGGTGAAGTCTTGCCCGGCGCGCAACGCGACCGCGTGCCCATCTGCCAGTCCTCCGGTGCGTATCTTTGGGCCTTGCAGGTCCTGCAGGATGGCGATCGGCACGTCGAGTCGCGCGGCCACACTGCGCACGCGCTGGATCGTGGCGGCGTGCTCGTCGCGCGTGCCATGCGAGAAGTTGATGCGCGCGACATTCATCCCGGCGCGGATCAGGGCCTCGATGCGCTCCTCGGACTCCGACGCCGGACCCAGCGTGCAAACAATCTTGGTGTGGCGGAACGTCATCCGCGTGTGCCTCCTCGTATGGTCTCCCAGCCCGCCGGGCGTCCACCGGACGCCCCTACGCGCCCTATCGTGTAGCGGCGAGGCCCACCTCGCCTCCGCCTCTGCTGGCTCCCCCTCGCCCCCGCGGGGAGAGGGGGCCGGGGGGTGAGGACCTACGGCAACGAGCGCGTGAAGCGCTCCCAAGCGGCCGTCACCTGCGCGCGCAAGGCGTCGAGCGAGCCGGAGTTGTCGATGATTTCGGTGGCGATCTCGCGCTTGTCGTCCAGCGGCGGCTGCGCCGCGAGCCGCTGCTCCGCCTCGTGGCGCGTGAGGCCGCGAGTCTCGATCAGCCGCTGCAGCTGGACCTCGGGCGGGCAGGTGACGAGCCAGACGCCGTGGCAGAACGGCGCGTAGCCCGACTCGATCAGCTTGATGGCGTCGAGCACGCCGACGGCGTCTTCGGGCAGCGTGCGAAAGCGCCCGATCAGCGTGCCCTGCACGGCGGGATGGACGATCTCCTCCAGGCGGCGGAGCTGGGCGTGGTCGCCGAAGACGATCTCGCCCAGCACGCGGCGGTCCACACCGCCTTCCGCACTGAGGATGCGCGGGCCGAATGCCTCGACCAGCCGCGGAACGAGCGGGCTGCCGGGCAGATACAGCTCGTGGACCGCCAGATCGGCGTCCACGTAGGTCTGGGCGCCCAGCTCCAGCAGCATCAGACCGATGGTCGTCTTGCCGCTGGCGATGTTGCCGGTGAGGCCAAGGATATAGGGCATGGCACGGCTCCCAGGTGAAACCGCAGAGAACGCAGACGATGCAGAGAGCGCCGCTGGGCAGGCTCAGTGGCTCGCGCACTGCTCCCCCTCGCCTCCGCAGAGGAGAGGGGGTTGAGGGGTGAGGACCCTAGCTCGCCAGCTCGTGCCACTCATTGTACAGTACGTCCAAACGCTCCTTCGCTTGCCCGTACTCCTCGCCCAGCGCGGTGATGCGCTCCACGTCGGCCGCCTCGCTGGCGGCGGTGAGATCGGCTTCGAGCCGCGCCAGGCGTGCCTCTTGCGCAGTGATCTCGTCCTCCACGCGCTCCACCGAGCGATGGGAGTCCTCATCCCCCGCGGGCGAGGCATGCCTCGCCCCTCCACCGCGCGGCGAGGGGGAGCCAGAGGCAGAGGACGCATGAGCACGCCCGTTAGCTGCCGCCGCTGCTGCCCGTGCCGCGCGGGTGCGGTAGGTCGTGTAGTTGCCCTCGAAGGTCGCGATGGCGCCGTCTTCGAGCACCCACAGGCGGGTGGCCAGCGCGTCCACGAAGTAGCGGTCGTGCGAGACGAAGATCAGCGTGCCGTCGTAGGAGGCCAGGATCGCTTCGAGCACCTGGCGCGCCGGCAGGTCGAGGTGGTTGGTCGGCTCATCCAGCACCAGGAAGTTCGCCCCTTGCAGCGCCAGCTTGGCAAGCGCCACGCGGGCACGCTCGCCGCCGCTCAGTGCGGCTATCGGCTTGAACACGTCATCGCCGCTGAAGAGGAAGCGCCCCAGAAAGCTGCGTGCGCCCTCTTCGCTCAGGTGGCTGGCGTGGCGGATCTCGTCGAGCATCGCCGCACGCGGATTGAGCGTGTCGTGCGCCTGGGCGTAGTAGCCGACCTGCACGTTGTGGCCCAGGCTGGCGCGGCCCTCCAGCGGCGCCAGCTCGCCGACGATGGTGCGCAAGAGCGTCGTCTTGCCGCTGCCGTTGGGGCCAATCAGCCCCACGCGGTCGCCGCGCCGGATCTGCAGGTCGGGGACACGCACGCGCAGGCCGGTCCCGCTTTCGTAGCCGGCGACCAGCTTGTCGGTGGTCAGCACGGTGGCGCCCGATTCGACCAGCACGCGCATCTGGAAGCGCAGCTCGGCGTCCTCCGGCGGGCGCTCGATGCGCTCCAGGCGGTCGAGCCGCGTCTGGCGGCCACGCGCCTCTTTGGCGCGCTGCCCCGCCTTGTAGCGCCGGATGAACTCCTCGGTGTGCGCGATCTGCTGCTGCTGCGCCTCGTACTCCTTCGCCCAGCGCGCCATGTACTCCGTCCGCAGACCCACATACTTAGTGTAGTTGCCGGGGAACTCGAACGCCCGCTGGTAGTTGATCTCGATGGTGCGTGTGGTCGCACGGTCGAGGAAGTAGCGGTCGTGCGAGACGACGACCACGGCGCCCTTCCAGCCGGTGAGGTAGCCTTCGAGCCATTCGAGCGCGGCGAGGTCGAGGTGGTTGGTCGGCTCGTCCAGCAGCAGCAGATCCGGCTCTTGAAGCAGGAGTTTCCCCAGCGCGGCGCGGGTCTGCTGGCCGCCGCTGAGGTGGCCGGCGGGGGCGTCTTGCTGGGCGCGCGAGAAGCCCAGGCCGTCGAGCACCTTGCGGATGCGCGCATCCACCGAGTAGGGGTCGGCGTGCTCGATGCGCTCGTGCAGCTCGGCGTAGCGTTCCAGCGCGGCGGAGTAGGCGTTGGCATTGGCGAGCAGCGTGGGATCGGCCAGCCGCGCGGCCAGCGTCTCGCTCTCGCGCTGCCAGTCCTGCAGGTCCGCAAACACCGTTTGCATCTCGTCATAGAGCGTGCGCTCGGGGGCGAAGTCGGCGTGCTGGGCGAGGTAGCCGATGCGCACGCCGCGCTCGATGGCGACGCTTCCGGCGTCTGGGAGCAGCTCGCTAGTGAGCAGGCGCAGCAGGGTGGTCTTGCCGGCGCCGTTGGGGCCGACGAGGCCGATGCGGTCGCGCGGCTCCACGCGGAACGAGACGCCGGCGAAGATGCGTTCGGCGCCATAGTATTTGGCGAGATCGGAGACGACGACGAGTGACATATGGCTTTAGTTTACGACACGCGGAGGCGGGCGGCAAGCAGCATGAGGCGTCTGACGGGGTGATTCGGGCAGATTTCTGCTGATAGCGTATCCGCGCCTTGCTCTGGCACAGTGACAATCGCTTTTGTCTACTGGATCACAATTGACGACCTCGCGGCGTTCCTGTATGCTGCGCGCAGCGCAATCGGACACTGTGGACTGGTGGTAGATGAGCAGCCAGCGGTACACCCGCGACTGCACGAGGCGCACGGAAGGATGCACGAGATGGGATCTCGGCACATGGACTCCTCGCCCACCGTACTGTCAACGATCCAACCGACGACGAGCTACGCGGCAGGAGGCGCGGGCGAGCCTCCTGATCTCGCATCCCTGCTTGCCGCCGCCGAGCGCGTGCTGTGCACATGGGATGGAGTGGGAGACCGTCTCCAGCGAGAGGTGAGTGTACTCACACAGCACCGCGCGGTGTTGCGGTTGCATTCAGCGGAGCGGGCACGCGGCGTCCGATCGGAGCTGCCCGCAGGTGCGCGCCTGCACCGCGTGGAGTTCGCCGGGCAGGTCTACGGGACGCTGGCTATCCTGCCAGACGCTCACGATCCCAGTATGCCGGCGCTGCCCGATGCGAACGCACAACAGCTCGCTCGTGCCTGCGGTGTGCTGCTCTGCCTGCTGGAACAAGGCGCATTGCTCCGTGTGCTCTGCCGCCATCTCGCGCCGGAGCCGTTGCAGCCGCTAACTCAGCGCCAGCGAGAGGTCCTGGCGCTGATCGCGCGCAGCCTGAGTGACGACGAGATCGTGGAGACGCTGCACATCGCACCGGATACGCTGCGGCGGCACCGCTACGACATCTGCACGCGGCTGGGGGTGCATAGTGCCCATGATCTGCTCCTGGCCGCGTATCAGTATGGGCTGGTCTCGTACATCATCCCCGACATATAGCCCCCACTAGGTGAAGTCCAGTGGAAGTCTACGCATCCAGGAGTAGGTAATCTGGCGTAGACTGCGTACGAAAAATGGGCCGGCGCAACCATGACGGCGCGCCCGGTTCCATGCACTCTTGCTCCTGTCTACTGGCAAGGCGGCATTCACACCGCTTTGTACCGGCACCAACAGGAGGCACGAATGAAACTCACCACAAGAAGATCGGGTGTGGTCACCGCGCTGGCCATAATCACAATGATGGCAGTTAGCTTGGTAGGAACAGGTGGACACGCCTCCGCCGCCGCCTCTCACGCGGGCCATACCGAGTGGACCTATGGCTTTAGCGAGGGACCATTAGGATTCGACGCGTGGACCTGCGATCTCTGGTGTGTGGCGACGCCCTACACATTGAATGGGCAAATTGCCTGGGATGTGAGTTTCGAAGGCCGCTTGGCATTGGTCACCAACGCAGATATCTCCTCCGACGTCCCCGACGGAATCTGCTGTGGGCCCGTCAGCATGGATACGTACACCAACAATTACGTCTGGGACGGGTCGGGCACCTACCAAGGCGACATGAAGCCGGATTCACAGCCCAACGCAGGCAAGACTGCACCGGGAACGGCAACGATGCGCTCTCCCGTGTGAGCCGGTACTGGGGCTGGCTGATCTCATGGGTAGCGGGGTCCATTGAGTTCGACCACAGCAACTTCGTCAACACCAACGACGACAGGGGTACTGTCGCGGGGTTTGACGAGTACTACTACTGGCCTTAGCGAGCGAGATCATTTGCAACGCGGCGTACTCAGCCACTGAGTTAGGAGGCGCTAGGTGGATGGACGATAAAGGATTGAGGTGGTAGGCTTCCCTTCACGAGCAGGAGGGAGGGAAGCCAATGCCGTTGACCTTGACTGCCGAGCAGCGGACAGCGCTGCACACGGCCCAAGCGCGCAGCCGCAACGTGCGGC
>DASVAA010000195.1:0-2548 GCA_036376595.1 Ktedonobacterales bacterium
TCCTCGGGTTCGGCCGGCGTGACGCGCACCTTCTGGTGCCAGCAGTGGCTGCCACTGATCGGGTCCGGGTGTACCGGGAAGGTGAGGTTCTGGTGAACGCCGGCATCGGTCCACCAGATGCGCGCGGTGTCGGCGTCGGCACTGGTGTAGGGTGTGACGCCCTGGGTCTGGCGCAGCAGCCAGCCCGATTGGCCGTCGCGCTCCAGCTTCGCGCGCGCGGTGGACCACCCACCGTGCTGCGTGTGCTGCTCCAGCGCCCAGCGGCCCATGTGGTGCGAGCAGGCGACCACGCCGGGGCGGATGCCCTCGGTGGTCCATAGCCGCGGCACGAAGTAGCCGATGGCCGTGCTGACGCGCACCAACTGCCCTGACGCCAGGCCCAGCCGCGCGGCGTCGCGGGGGTGCATCCAGAGCGGATTACTGTGGGCGATCTCGGTCAGCCACTTGGCGTTGTTGGAGCGCGTGTGGACCAGCACCGGCAGGCGGAAGGTCGGCAGCAGCGCGAAGTCGCCGGCATCATAGTCCATCGTGTCGGCGGCGATGTGGCTCTTGATGTAGGCCGGCAGCGCGTACTCCGGCCAACCCCAGTCGCGCAGCGTGGCGCTGTAGATCTCCAGCTTGCCGCTCGGCGTGGGGAAGCCTGCCACTGGCTTGCCATCCACCATCACGCCGACCTGCGTGCCGTGCTCGCCGGTCGCGGGTGCCGGCCGCGGTACGGCGTTCGCCCCTTTGGGCCGCGGGCGCGTGGACCAGACCGTGCCCTCGGCCTCGTCCACTGTTCCCACGCCCGCCGCCAGGTCCTCTGGCGCCACTGGGTCCTCGTGGCTGGCGTGCAGGCCGCTGCGCAGGGCAAAGGCGCCGTACTTGCGCATGTAGGCCAGCGGCGTGAGTCCCTCGGCGGCGGCGGCTTCAGGCAGCCCCGGCACGCTGTGCTCGAAGATCCAGCGATAATACTCGTCCACCGTCAGCTTCTCGCCGGGGCGATAGGGCGACTCGAAGTAGCGGCGGATGCCAAGGTTGCCGTCGGGGTCCACGCGCCAGGACAGCTCGATCCACCACTCGTTCTCTTCCCAGACCTCGCCGGGGTTGGCCTCGTAGGTGAATTGCACCGGCTTGCCCAACCGCTCCATCGCCACGCGCCGCACCGGCTGGCGGAAGGCGATCCACTGCCCGGCGGCGGTCTCGTAGCTGTGCAGATCGTGGCGCTCGGCGCCGTTGCCCATCGGCAGCACGTAGTCCGCGAACCAGGCGGTCTCGTTCCAGGTAGGCGTCATGGCCGCGTGCAGGCCGATCTGCGCCTCGTCGGTGAGCATCTCGATCCACGAGAAGCCGTCGGGGTTGGTCCAGACCGGGTTGTAGACGCGCGTGAAGTACACGTCCACCTTGCCGCGTCCCTCACGCAGGAAGTGCGGCAGCAGAAAGCTCATCTCGTGGTGCGCCAGCGGATACTCCAGCGGCCACGAGACGCTATTCCAGACCTGCTGCTTGCCCGGCTCGGCGAAGGGCCGTGGCACGAACTTGTCGTAGATGTTGGGGGCGGTGCCGCCGGGGGTGCTGACGCTGCCGGTGAGCACATTGAGGAAGAACAGGCAGCGCGCGACCGACCAGCCGCCCAGGTTGCCGGCCGCGGCGGCGCGCCAATTGTGGGCGCTGAAGGCGCTGCCCGCGCGGCCGATCTCGCGTGCCACGGCGACGATCTGCTCCGCCGGCACGCCGCTCTCCCGCTCGGCAAGCTCTGGCGTGTACTCAGCATAGAGGCCCGTCAGGATGCGCTCGAAGGCCTCGAAGCTCTGCTCCTCATCCGGGTGCTCGTCGCGCAGAAACTGGTCCCAGTTGGTCCAGCGGCGCAGGAACTCGCGGTCGTAAAGTCGCTCCTGGATCAGCACGTTCGCCATCGCCAGCAGCACCGCCGCCTCGGAGCCGGGGTAGGTCGGCAACCAGTAATCGGCCATCGAGGCGGTGTTCGAGAGCCGCGGGTCCATCACGGCGAGCTTGGCGCCACGCTTCTTGGCCTCCATGATGCGCTGGGCGTGGGGATTGAAGTAATGGCCGGTCTCGAGATGACTGCTGATTAGCAGCGTGAAGCGCGCGTTGGCGTAGTCGGGCGAGGGGCGGTCGGCGCCCATCCAGGCGGCATAGCCGAAGCGCCCGCCGGAGGAGCAGATGTTGGTGTGGCTGTTGTGCGCGTCCACGCCCCACGATTGCAGCACGCGCTCCATGTAGCCGTCTTCGCCGGGCCGTCCGACGTGGTACATGACCTCGGTCTTACGCCCCTCGACCAGCGCCTTGCGGATGCGCGCGGCGAAGGTGTCGAGCGCCTCGTCCCAGGTTGTGCGCTCCCACTGGCCGTCGCCGCGCTTGCCCACGCGCTTGAGGGGATAGAGGATGCGGTCGGGGTCCTCGACCTGGTTGAGCGTGGCGGGACCCTTGGCGCAGGTGCGGCCGCGGCTGCCAGGATGCGCGGGGTTGCCCTCGAACTTGCGGATGCGCAGTGTCTCCACGTCCACGTAGCCCAGCAGCCCGCAGGCTGACTCGCAGTTGAAACAGG
>DASVAA010000196.1:0-35555 GCA_036376595.1 Ktedonobacterales bacterium
CAGGCGCGGGGACCACTCCTGGTGAAGGTGCAGGTCGGCCTTGGGGAGCGCGGCGACAACCGGGTCGAGCGGGATGTCTGCCAGCGGGTCCAGCGCCTGAGGCGGTATCGTCTTCATGCGCGTATCCTATGGTTATGGTGTGATACCATTTCGTGCTCGGTCGTTGCGGTTCGCGCTCGCGGCACTGAAGTGCCGGCGCACGGGACGGGAGGGCTGAAGCCCGTTCGATGCGCCAACCATCCAGCAAGAAATGGTATGAGAGCGGCCGGTCGCGACAAGCATTCCCGCCTAAAGGGAACTAGCCCTGCGGCGCGCCGTGCCAGCGCAGCCGGGGCAGCACGTCGCGGGCATAGGCTTCGATGAAGGCGTCCTGGTTGCGACCGACGTTGTGGACATAGACCTCGTCGAAGCCGAGGTCTATGTAGTGCTGGATGTGGGCGGTGTGCTCGCCCAGGTCAGCCGACATGAAGACGCGGCCCTCGAAGTGCTCCGGGCGAACGATCTTGGCCATCGCTTCGAAGTCTTCGGGGTTGCGGATGTCGGCCTTGGGGAAGGCCATGCCGCCGTTGGGCCACTCGCGCACGGCCTGGGTGACGGCGGCGTCGCGGCTCTCGGCGTAGGAGACGTGGAGCTGGATGATACGCTTGAGCGTGCCGGGATTGCGGCCCGATTCCTCGGCGCCTTTGGCGAAGCGGCCCAGCAGCGTCTTGATCTTCTCGTCAGGCGCGCCGACGGTGATGATGCCGTCGGCGATGCGCCCGGTGCGCTCGGAGTTGATCGGCCCCGACGTGGCGATGTAGATCGGCGGCGGCGTGGCGGGCAGCGTATAGAGCCGCGCGCTCTCGACGGTGAAGTGCGGTCCGCGGTGCTTGATCACCTTGCCGGTGAAGAGCTTCTTCATGACCTCCACCGACTCCATCAGCATCTCCAGCCGCACGGGCGCCTCCGGCCAGTACTGCCCGGTGATGTGCTCGTTGATCGCCTCTCCCGCGCCAATGCCCAGGTAGAACCGGCCCGGGAACATGGATTCGAGCGTCGCCGCCGCCTGCGCCACGATCACCGGATGGTAGCGGAAGCCGAGCGGTGCCGTCACGCCAGTGCCGAGCTGCACGCCACGTGTTGTCGCGCCCACCGCGCCCAGCCACGACCAGACGAACCCCGACTGCCCCTGTTGCGGCACCCAGGGATGGAAGTGGTCCGACCCCATCACGCCGCCGAAGCCCGCCGCTGCCGCCTGTTGTGACCATTCCAGCAGGTCCGACGGGGTGAACTGCTCGAACATTGCCGCGTAGCCCAACATGGATGTGTCCCCTCTCTATCGTTCCCAGACGAGTCAGCGGAACAGGTCCGCTGTCGGGTCCATAAGCAGCTCGGCTCCCCCGCCCGCGCCGTCGCCTTCGCGGCGCGCGTACGGATAGCCGCGGATCAGCACGAATGGCGCGCGATTGACCTTGCCGGAGGCCAGCTCCGCCGACGAGGCCAGCTCGTCAGCCACCGCCAGCACGCTGGCGTGCATGACACGGCCGAAGTCGTCGGGGCGGCCGCGATAGTCGGCCAGCGGCGCCATCCCCGCGACGCCAATGGCGACGTTGACGATGCCGTTCCGCCAGGGCCGGCCGAACGAATCCGAGATGATCACCGCCAGATCGGCTCCGGTGCGCTCCGCTAGCGCCGTACGCAGCGCCGCAGCCGAGGTGTCGGGGTCGCGCGGGAGCAGGCATGCCACGTCGCCGCCGGAGACGTTCGAGGCGTCTACACCGGCGTTGGCGCAGACGAAGCCGTGACGTGTCTGCGAGATGATGATGCCGCGGTCCATGCGCACGATGCGCACGCTCTCGCGCAGCACCAGCTCGACGTAGCGCGGGTCCTTCTGCCAGCGCGTGGCGAAGTCCAGCGCCAGCGCCGACGGCTCGACGCCGTGCAGCTCTACGAGCTGGCCCTCGGCCTTCGAGATCACCTTCTGCGTCACCACCAGCACGTCACCGTCGCGCGGGGCCAGCCCGGTACTCGCGAGCGCCGCGATGACCAGCGCGGCCACATCGTCGCCGGGGCGCACCTCGGGCACGCCGCGCAGCGCGACGATGCGCATCTCGCCGGGCAGCTCTAGCCCTGGCTCTGGTTCTGGCCCTGCCGTCGGATCGTCAGTCATCCACCGCCTCCTGGTCATCGTCCGCGCTGGGTGGTCGCCCGCCATGCGCCCCTTCATCGTCGCGCGCGGCACAGCCCGCATCGCATTACGACACGGCGGCGGGACGCCATAGCCCGCTCGCCACCAGCACAGCGAGGTCGTCAGGGGTGTCTACGTCACTCCGCGTGCCCTCAGAGGTATACCACACCGCCCGCACGCCCAAAGCGAGCGCGCGCGCCTCGTGGCGGTGGAAGCTCTCACGGCCGAAGGCGAACGGCAGCGCGTCGGGCGGGCGCAGTAGCAGCACGTTGGTGCCGCGCTCGTGGCGGTCGGGGGCCAGCACGGCGGCAGGCGCGTCACCATCGGGCAGCAGGCGCACCAGGGCCGAGACGTCCCGTGGCGTCAGATAGGGCAGGTCGCCCAACAGCACCAGCAGTGCATCGGCGTCACGCGACAATGCCCACTGCCGACCGATCTCCAGCGCGGCGTTCAGGCCGCGCCCCTCCTGGTGCAGCGCGACCGCACCACGCCCTGCAGCCCACGCCAGCGCCTCGGCGTCTGGGCTGACGACCGCGACCTCAGCTATGGCGCCCGATGCCCGCACCGCGTCGAGCACGCGGCCCGCCATCCAGCGTGCCAGCGCCGCGCGCGCGCCGAGCTGCAGGGCACCCGCCAGCCGTGTCTTGATGCGCGGAGGCGCGCTGAGCGGAACGACGGCGTAGACCTTCACGTGATCGGCTCCCATCCAGAACGTGCCTTGTGGAACCTCTGCGTCCTCTGCGTCCTCTGCGGTGTCATTCTAGCTTCTCACCGCACCCTCAGTCACCGGATTCTGGCTCGGATTGTGGAGTCGCCACGCGCGCGGAGACCAGCGTGCGGGCAAAGTCCAGTGTCTCGCGCGCCAGCCGCTCGCGGTCTGCCGCGTCGCGCATGATCGTCTCCGTCACCAGCACGCACGGGCCGAGCGCCTCGATAGCCGGGGCGAGCGCGGCGTCCTCGCGATCGATCACCAGCCCGTCGATCAGGTCGCGGTACAATTCTGCCACGCCCAGCGGCGAGACGTCGTGCCCCAACCCGGCCAGCATGCGGTCGGCGGGACCCTTCAGCGCGCGGCCGCCGACGATCGGGCTGACGGCGACCTTCGGCGCGGGCGACGCCGCCAGCAGCGCGCGCATGCCGGGCACCGCAAGGATCGGCCCGATGCTGACGAGGGGATTGGAGGGGCAGAAGACGATGGCCTCGGCCTGGGCAAGCGCCTCGCGCACCGCCTCCGTCACTCGTGCGTGCTCGATTCCGGCAAAGGAGACGCCCCGCACGTCATCGCGCTGCTGGCGGCGCACGAAATACTCTTGGAACGCCAAATCGCCCTGCGGCGTGCGCACCACCGTCGCCACCGGCTCGTCGGCCATCGGCAGCAGACGTGCCGTGATGCTCAGCGCGCCGGCCAGCTCGCCAGTGACCTCGGTCACCGTGCGCCCCTCGCGCAGCCGCTGCGTGCGCAGGATGTGCGTCGCCAGGTCGCGGTCGCCGAGCCAGAACCAGCGATCCTGCCCGTAGCGGCCCAGCATATCGAGCGCGGCGAAGGTGTCGCCGGCGATGCCCCAGCCAGTCTCAGGGTTGGCAAGCCCGGCGAGGGTATACATGACCGTATCGGCATCCGGCGAGATGCGCAGGCCGAACAGCTCGAAATCGTCGGCGGTGTTGACGATCACGGCGAGCTGCCCCGGCGGCAGGGCGCGGTACAGGCCGTCGGCCAGCTTGGCCCCGCCAACGCCGCCGGCCAGTGCGACGATCATCGGCCTCTCGCTCATTCGACGTCTTTCGAGATCACGTGTTGGATCGGCAGGTAGATCGTGACGCGCTGCTGCTTGCTGTACATCTCGTCGGCCAGGCGATTGCCTTTCTCCTCGCCGTGGTAGCGGATCGCCAGCGCGCGGATATCGTTCTGCGCCGTCTGCGGGTCGTCGTCGAGCGCCACCACGCCGGAGACGGTCACGTAGCTGTAGCCGTCGGGGACACAGATCGAAGCACGCGCGTCGCGGCGCAATTGCGTCGCCTTGAGACGCCCGATCGCCGTGTTCATCAGGATCGTGTCGCCGCGCAGCTCGTACCACATCACCGTCTGATGGGGTGTGCCATCGCGCGCGATGGTCGCCAGCACGGCGAAGCGCTTGGCCTCCAAAAATCGCCGCACAGCATCGGAGATCGCCGCCATGTGTAGTCTACCTCCTGGATGATTCAAGCGTGCCGGATTCGCGCCCGGCGACCGCGATGCGATCCGCCACCGGGATCACCGCGTCGCGCCAGACCTCGAAGACGTCGAGGTCGGCGACGTTGGGCATGTTGAAGATCGCCTGATCGATCCCCATCTCCGCCAGCTTACCCAACTGGTCGATCACCTGCTGCGGCGATTGCGCGCCGCTGTCGCTGTTGCCGCCGGTCGCCAGGCGCACCGTGCCGAGCGTCGTCTTCTCGATCTCGGCATAGTCGCGGCCCAGCTCGTCGCAGTGCGCGCGCAGCACGTCGAGCTTGTGACGCAGCGTCTCGTCGCCCAGCCGCATGAACAGATTGCAGGCGTTGGCATACTGCGCCACCAGCCGCAGTGTCTTCTGCTCGCCGCCGCCGCCGATCATGATCGGGGGATGGGGAACCTGAATGACCTGCGGTGAGTTGAGCGGGCGCTCCAGGTGGTAGTGCTTGCCGGTGTAGGGTGCCTCGTCGCCGGCCCACATCCGCAGCGCGATCTGGACCAGCTCTTCGAGCCGCTCGAAGCGCTCCTTGACCGGCGGGAAGGGCACGCCCAGCCCGCGATGCTCCTGCTCGTTCCACGCCGCGCCGACGCCGAAGTAGGCCCGGCCCTGGGAAAGCACATCAAGCGTGGTGCAGGTCTTGACCAGCAGGCCGGGGTAGCGGTACGTCACGCCCGTCACCAGCGTGCCCAGGCGCAGGCGATTGGAGCGGCCGGCGGCAAAGGCCAGCGCGCTCCAGCTGTCGAGCATCGGCTCCTCCGGCGCGCCCTGGGTGCCAATCTGGAAGAAGTGGTCCATCACCCACAGGCTGTAGAAGCCTGCGCGCTCGGCGCGCTCGGCGATCTGCGCGAAGGTCTCGCCGATGTGACGCTGGCCGGTGGGGTACGTGAAGCTCGGAACTTGCAGTCCGACGCGCATGCGGGGGATCCTCCCAAAAGGAGACTCATCGCGGTGCCGTCCGCCATATCGGGCGCCACTACAGAAACTATAGCGTGGAGCGTCAGGGTCTCATACCGAGTTGCGTTGAGATGTTGTAGAGGGGGCATGGCACGACGCATCCATCTTGCAGGCCACGTGAGCGTGGAGGAGTTGATCCGGCAGTATGGCCGGGTGACAGAACTCGTCGAGCGAAAGAGCGCGTGCGCCACAAACGGCACGTCTTGCGAGCGTGCGTCGCAGAGCGCGGCTACCATGTGTACTACGAGGCTTCGTCAGTTACTCGTGTGCTCGCTGGCTGCACACTCCAGTCGAGAGTTGACCAGCCGCCGACTTAGTCTTCTCCAACATGCGGACATATTTCAAGTGCCCACACATGAGGCAACGACTGGTTCACACCGACGACAATAGCCATCCCGTATTTTCCCTTGTACCATGGATACGAACTGGCATTGCAGGCGCGGACACTATTTCTCATCCACCCGGCAGCAGGGAGGGCGGACTCCATAAACGCCGTAATCGCCGCTGGTGTCATGGTGGGACTGCAGAGGTTATAGTTCACACTGCCAGCCTGGATACCCATAGCAAGCTTATCAACGAGCGTGCTCGGTGGTAACGGGATCGTCGTCGGGAGTGGTCCAGGCGGATTCTCGAAGTGATAAGTCGCATTCATGGAGGGAGCGCTACACCCCGCGACAGCGCCAGCCGTCGCCATTGGCGAGATCGTCGCGGTGAGTGATGGAGCAGGGGTCAGCGACGTGACACCGCGAGCAGGAGTGCTCGCCCCACATGCCACCGTGATCAAGCCAAGCCCAATGAGGAGGCTGGCAGCCCATGTGCGGCACCTTATCATGCGAGTACGGTTGTGGTTGTCCATCCGTCGCTCCTAGCCCTTCGCCAGCTATCCATACCGTCCCGCAGGCTTGCAACGGAGTATAGCAGCTTCGTCAATGCGTGTTGCTATGGCTTTTCCGTAGTTTTGCGATGAGTGGAGCGAACTCGCGCGGCTCTTTCACCACTGTCATTGAAGCATAACGGGCGCCGATCACCATAGAATGCCTTGGTCGCGGCCCCGAATTCCGTGGCCGCCGCGCGGGCCAAACTAGGGGCGAAACTACAAGTACCGCGACCAATTTGGTATCAGTCAGCCGCCGGCTGGTCCGACGCACGCCTGCTGGCGGTTAGACCAGAGCTGCTGCACGGCGTAGCCGTCGAGCGCGGCGAGCTGCCACGCGCAGATGTCGCCGATCTCGCCCTGTTGGTCGTCGTACCAGCCGCGGCCAGGGATCGGATCGGTCACGGCCTCGGCAATCTCGTGCGAGGCGACGGTGGTGAGCGCGTCGAAATCGCTCAGCAGGGTGCCGTTCTGCGCTTGCATGCAGCCCTGGCAGCCGGGATAGGGCAGCACGGCGTAGTAGGCCAGCGGATTGCCGTTCGCGTCGAGGATCGCGTCGTGGTAGCCGCAGAAGTCCGAACAAGACGCCGCCCCGCCGGAGATCGTGACCGTCGTTCCGGGCGGCAACAGCACGGCGTAGAGCGTGCTGACGTCCCACGGCGGAAGCGTGCCGTCCGCCATGCGGCTAGTGAGCTGCGCGCGGATGTCGCTGTCGCTTACCTGGCTGGCGGGGTCCGCTCCGACGATATTCGAGCCGAGCAGCGAGCCGCGCCCAATAGTCACGTTCTCAGTGCTGTACTCGGCCAGCAGGACCATGTAGGCACTGCGCACCACGTCGGACAAGAAGCCATCGAAGGCCGCGCGGGTGACGCCCTGCGGTCCGCTGCTGGGCGGGAGCGTGCTCGCCCATGTACTGCCCCAATAGAGCGCGTACACCTTGGCGCTGGCGATCAGCGGACCGCCGCGATAGGACAACTGGGCAGGGGCGAGCGCCGGGGCGGCTTCGACGGGCACCAGCCGCGTGCCGACGACGCGAGTGTCGCGCAACGGCACGATGTTTGCCACCTCGAAGTCGCGCACGCTGGCGGTGCCGGCAGTCGAATTCATGTGGTTGGGTTCTCCTTGGGGATTGTCTTGGGGATGGTGGCGAGCGGGTAGAAACCGTCTCCCACCCTGGCTCGCCAGTATGTGCCCCAAGAAGTGTGCCCAGGGCGAGGTCAGGCTGCATGCGATCACCGCGGGCATCATCGTACGAGGGGCCAATCCGCTATACTGATATTGGCGGCGTCTATGCTTTTGCGCAGCGACGCATGCTCGTGCCGGAGGACATCACCGGCAGCGGGCAACATGGCAGACAGCGCGGCGGCAGCATGCGATGGCCCAGCTTGGGGAGAGTAGAGAGCAAGCGATGCGGTGTTGGCAGTGCGGCAAGCCACTACGCGAGGATGAGGGCATCTGTCCCTGGTGCGGCGCGACCCAGGAGGGGTCGGCGCAGGCGGCGACTGCGCCCTCCAGGTCCGGCGTACCGGTCGAGGCGTACACACCCTCGCGGCACGGCCCTCCCAGCGCCCGCGATAGTGACGCGCCGCCTTCCGCTGGGCGCACGCGGCCCATGGAGGCCGAAGCTCAGGGCATCATCCGCCGGCTTGGCTACCACCCGGTGATACTGCCACCACCAGCACACGACCGCGCCTCACGGCGCTGGCACTTCAGCCGCTCGGCGCTCGCGGTGCTGGCGCTATTCGCCGTACTAGGGCTGGCGGCGGGAGTAGTGGCGCGCGGGGGCAACGTGCCGATTCCGGGCTTGGCCGCGATGCAGCAACGCCCGACAGTCGCGGCGACCGCTGCCCTGGTCTGCAAGCCGGCGCCGGTTGCGCACACGACCGCCCCCATGCTGGGATCGCTCCAGCTCACCACCGGCCTCAAGAATCTCGCGAAACAAGACTACCGCCCGGTGGACAACGTGACACGCTTCACGCTCGGTCAGACGGGATACGTGACCTTCCGGGTGCTGTCGTCGCAGGCGGGTACGGCGGACATGCTGGTCTGCATGCCGGGGCACCGATTCACTGGCCACCCAGTGCAGGTGCCAAAGGGATCGGCCGGACTCTACGTCGAGTACCCGCTGAGCTTCGGCAGCGCCGACGTGGGCCAGGGGATGGTAACGATCAGTTGGGATGGCTCGGTGGCCGCCAGCCAGGAATTCACCGTGGTGCGCTGAGACCACGTCTTCCATTGGCCGTCCCCAGCGCCCAGTCCACACACGCGGGCTTCGCGCGGGCGGCGGAGCGTCCTCCAGGCGGGAATGTATCCGGCGGCTTCATGGTGCGCTATCTCACCCCTCTGGCCGGCCAGCGCGCCTGCGGGTAGAATCTGCGCGGATGGGCGCGACGCGACGTACGCGGTCGAGAGCAGTTGAGGAGCAACGCGATGGACGAAGCCGCCAAGAAGGAGGCGCTGCGCCTCTTTACGTATGGTCTCTACGCCGTCACCACCGGCACGCAGGCGGATTGGAGCGCGTTTACCGCCAACTGGTGTACGCAGGTCTCCTTCGAGCCGCCGCTGGTGGCGCTCTCGGTCGAGAACGACTCGCACTCGCTGCCGATCATCCAGGCGAGCGGACGCTTCGTGGTCAATGTCTTCGCGGCGGACCAGCGCGAGCTGGCCGGCACGCTCGGCAAGCCCTATCGCCGCCATCCTGAGAAGGCGCAGGGGCTGGCGGTGACATTCACTGCGTCGGGCGCGCCAGCGCTGACCGAGACCCTGGCGTGGGTGGAGTGCGCGGTGGAGGGCAGCATGCCGGCCGGCGACTCGACGCTGCTGCTGGGCCGTGTAGTGGATGCGGCGGTGCTGCGCCAGGGCGAGCCACTGACAATGCTTGCGGCGGGCTTCAAGCACGCGGGGTAGCGCGACGAATAATCAAACAGAACGGCCGCCCTCATCGTGGGGCAGCCGTTGCATTGGATGCGGGTAGGTCAGCAGATCAGGCTTGCGGCTGCTGCTCGTCGGGTGTCTCTGGCGTCTGCGGGGGCGCGGCAGCTGGGGCTGGGGCGGGTTGTTGCGACGCTGCCGCCTCGCCGTTGCCCTCCACCTCGCGCTGCTCACCCTTCGGCGCGGGCGCGCCGGTCTTCTTCTTCGTCGGTTCCCAGCCAGGCGCGCGAGAGAGCATCATCGAGATCATGCGGCCCTCTTGCAGCGGCGCGCGCTCCAGCGTCGCCACGCCCTTGAGCGCCGAGGCCACTTTTTCGAGCACCACGCGCCCCAGCTCCGGGTGCGCCATCTCGCGCCCGCGGAAAACCACGCTGACCTTCACGCGGTCGCCTTCGCCGAGGATCTCTTCGATCTTGCGCACCTTCACGCCCAGATCGTGCTCGTCCGTCCTGGGCCGCATGCGGATTTCCTTCAGCTCGACGGTCTTCTGGTGCTTGCGCGCTTCACTCTCACGCTTGGCCTGCTCGTACTTGAAGCGGCCGTAATCCATCAGCTTGCAAACGGGGGGCACGGCCATCGGCGAAACCTCGACCAGGTCCAGATTGCGCTCGCGAGCCAGCGAAAGCGCCTGGATGCCTGACATGACGCCGATCATCTGCCCATCTTCATCAATCACGCGCACTTCGCGGGCGCGGATGCGCTCGTTGACGCGCGTCTCCCGAGGGCGGTTATCCCCTCGCAGGTCCCTGTTGATAGGTTAGCCTCCTAAAGGTTGAATGGTTGTGCTGTCGCCGCTACTCCGGTCAAGCTGGCGGATGCGGGTCGCGTGGCGGCGGGCGACCGCACCGCAGGGCGGGCAAACAGCGATGCCACGAGTGGGCACCTGAAACACCGCTAGTGTAGCACATCCGCCCGCATGGCTACAAGGCGCACGAGCACCTGATTTTTCCAGACTATCTCTCGCCGCCGTGTGCCGTACAGCATGGCACGTTCCACGGTGTGTACGCTCACTCGCGCACCAGCTCGCGCAGCAGCTCTTCGGCCACGGTGATCGCCGTGAGGCTCACCGCGGCCAGCATGCCCACCTTGAGCAGCGCACGCAGGCCCGGCTGCGGCTGCTCGGCACGCCGCGGCGCGGCGGCGAGCGCCGTGGCCCCTCGCGTCGTGCGCGGCGTGAGGCGGGTCACCGGGGCGACGGGACCGCGACGGATGGGAATCGGATGTGAGGGCGGACGCAGGCGGTGCAGCGGCATAGGCGTCACCGGCGCCGGCTCGCGCAGGGCGTAGCGCTCGAAGAGGAAGGCAGGTGTCACGTTCGCCGGGTCGCGGTCCCACACGAAGCCGCCGCGCTCCAGCGCGCGCGCCACCAGCTCGCCGGAGGCGAAGCAGTGCTCACCGCGGATCACCACGCCGTGGTCATCCAGATAGGCGGCGAGGCCGCGGGTCCACGCGAAGTGCGCCGCCAGCGTGCGCGGCGCGATCGCCAGCAGCGCGTGCAGCGCCAGCAGCAGGCGCGCGCCCGGGCCCGACGCGGCGCGCGAGTGGACCAGATGCTCGGCGTAGGCCACTACCGCATCGCGGCTGCCCTCGCGCAGTTCCACGTAGCCGATCCAGACCGGCCGCCCGGAGCGCTGGTAGTCGGCGACGCAGGATGTGCGGAAGGCGCGTGGGTCCTCGATCAGGTTGGGGTTGGCCTCGACGGTGGTGCCCAGCGCGTCCACGATGATCGCGGCGTGGTTGAGGTCGCAGCCGGTCGCCATGCCCAGCAGCGTCGCCGCGCCGCCCTCGCTGGTGGTCAGCACGAAGTCGCCGGGACGGTACGCACGCACGCTGTCGCGCGGCGTAATCCGGCGCAGGATGGCACGTCCACGCAGCGGCACGCGCATCGGGATTCCTACCATTCTTTGGCGCCGCCGGGTAGGATGGGGCCGCGTGCCCAATCCACCGGCTTCACCCTGTGCAACGCGACCATAATGCCGAGGTAACGCTACTTTGTCAACCTGGCTGGTCGGCTGGCACAAAGTGGCTAGTACTGATTCTCTCGCGCGCAAGCTCGGCCGGAAATCTGTACCCGATGCCGCGCTGATGTATGCCATGATCCGCTCGGACAATGCCTTCGAGAGAGATACCGGAGCGGGGGAAACGAATGGATATGGAGCGCGAAGCCCTGCCGGGTACGCCACGGCACCGGCGCGTGCTCGCGGCGACGATCACCCACATCGCGGCTCAGCCGTGGGCGCGGGCGCTGGTGCTCTTCGGCTCGCTCGCCCGCGGTAATTGGGACGAGTACTCCGATCTCGACCTCGACGTGGTGATCGCCGACGACACGCACGTTGACCCGGTCGCCGAGCTGGAGCGCCTCTGCGCGTCGTTCGCGCCGCTCGGCGAGCGCTCGGCGGTGATCGTGCCCAAGCGCGGCGACGAGGGCGACGTGGTGCTCGAATCACTGCTGGGCCTCTCGGTGCGCTTCCATCCACTCGCCACGACCAGCCCCAACATCGTCTCGAGCATGCGCCTGCTGTGGGGACACGTCGCCGTTGGCGAGATCGCCGCAGCTGGCCGCGCAAGCCAGTCATCTGTGACGTCGGCGCCCGATGATCTGCTGGGCTACGCGCTGCGGCAGGCGGTCGAAGCGAGCACGAAGCTGCGGCGGGGGCGGCTGTGGATGGCAATCAACGCGCTCAACGAGTGTCGCGACGCGCTCTTCACCCTCTACGGCGTCGCGCGTGCAGCGCCGCGCCCGCTGCACGCCTTCGAGGCGCACGCCGATGGCGACCTGGAGCGCCGCTTCGCCGCCACCCAGCCGGCCTACGACGGCGCATCGATCCGCACGGCGCTGCTCGCTGTGCTCGAACTGATCGAGCGCGATCTTGAGGACATTTCATGTGGTCGAATGGTGCTGAGCGAGCAGCAGCGCGCGCTGATAGTCGCTGTCAGGAGCCGGCTGGGAGTGGCGCACCCAACCCGGCCTCACTCGTGACGTCCGGATACCTGGGCTTACGACAAGCTGCGGACTATGAGGAACGGCGGGATGATGGACGGAGTGCGGAAGCGTAGAATGCACTTGCGGCCTGTTGTGAGAGGACGATGATCGGGTGAATATACGCTCCCGCCGACCCGACGAGATCGACGCCTGCGGATGCGCGCATCCACCCATTCCACCGTGTGCCCGCCATCGGAAGCAGTCCACAGCTTTGGATACAAAGTGGGCGAGGCAGGTCTTGCCACGACGCTGGAGCGAGAGGGGCTGTGCCGTGAGCAGATTTAGCTCCGCAGCTCGGCGCCCAGGCGCTTGCCCAGCGCGGTGACGATCGCGGCCTGCGCCGCCTCGATCTCGGTATCGGTCAGCGTGCGCTCTGGCGACTGGAAGGTGAGCGTGTAGGCCAGGCTCTTCTTGCCCTCCGGGATGCCGGGGCCGGCGTACACGTCGAAGAGCCGCAGCTCGCGCAGCAGCGGCGCGCCGCTCGCGCGGATCACTTCGGCCACCTCAGCCTGCGGCGTCTCGGCGCCCACGACGATGGCGAGATCGCGCACCGCCGCCGGGAAGCGCGGCACCGCGGCGTGCGGCACCACCTCCGGCACCGCGGTGAAGAGCCGCTCCAGGTCAATCTCCATCAGGTACGTGCGCTCCGGCACCTCGAAGCGCTCGGCGACCTCCGGGTGAACCTCGCCCAGCACGGCGACCGGCAGCCACCGGCGCCGGCGTCCACCGGATGCCCCGACGACCAGCGCCGCCACCTCGCCTGCCGGCTCCATCGCCGTATCTTCCGGCACCGCGACCTCCAGGATGCCTGTGCGGCCCGGATGGAACGAGGGCACCGGCGCCCGCGGCGGCACCATGCGATATTCTGTCACCTTCAGTGCGTCGAGCAGGGTCTCAGCAATGCCCTTGAGGTCGTAGAAGTCCGCCGGACGCAGGGGCGTCTGGTGGACGCCCACCGCGCGCGGGCCGGTGATGGCGACCGCCGCCGAGTGGCGCTCCTCGGCGATGCCGGTGCCGGCGGCCAGCTCCGCCGTGGGCAGGTAGCGCTTGCCCAGCTCGAAGAACCACAGGCCAGCATCCGTATGCTTGGCGTTCTCGCGCACAGTGCCCAGCAGGCCGGGCATCAGCGTGAGGCGCAGCGCTTCCAGGTCGCCACTGAGCGGGTTCACCAGCGTAATCGCCGGCAGCCGCTGGGCCAGCGCCTCAATCTGGCGCCGCTCCTCAGCGCGGCCCGTCCGTGCGGCCACCGCGTGTGACGGGCGTCCACCGGGCGCCCCTACGGATTCGGCCTCGGTGACGGGCGCGGTCAGGCGCAGCTCCTCGCCGGGCGCCGTGCCACGCAGCAGCTTGGCCATGTTCGCGCGGCTGGTCAGCGGATAGTTCATCGCCTCGGTCAGCCCCGCGCCGACGAGAATCTGCCGCACGCGCTGCTCGCGGTCTAGCCAGCCCTCCAGCTTGGCCGGCGGCAGCGGGCCCGCCGGGATGGCGCTGGGGATGCGGTCGTAGCCGACGATGCGCGCGACCTCCTCGACCAGATCGGCCTCCTCCTCCACGTCGCCGCGCCAGGTCGGCACAGTCACGTCGAGCACATCGTCCTGGCCCTCGCGCTCGGCCACGCCGAAGCCCAGCGCGCGCAGGCTCGCGATGATCTCATTGCGCGTCACCCGCATGCCGGTCAGCCACTCCACGCGGTGCGTGCGCAGCGCGATCGTGCGCCGCGTGATGGGACGCGGGTAGAAATCGAGACGCCCCGGAGCGACCGTGCCGCCGGCAAGCTCGGCCATCAACTGCGCCGCGCGGTCGGCAGCCAACGCCGTCAGCTCAATGTCGGGATTCTTCTCGAAGCGCCCCGACGACTCCGTGCGCAGGCCGAGCGCCTGCGACGTGCGGCGGATGTTGGTCGGGTTGAAGTGCGCCGCCTCCAGGATCACGCCAGTCGTGCCCTCGCCGACCTCGACGCGCGAGCCGCCGAAGACGCCGGCGATCACCGTTGGGCCGGCGGGATCGGTGATCAGCAGCATCTCGGACGTGAGCCGGCGCGTGACGCCGTCGAGCGTGGTGAGCGTCTCGCCCGGCTCGGCACGGCGCACGACGATCGTGTGGTCGGCCACCTTGTCGTAGTCGAAGGCGTGCAGCGGCTGGCCCAGCTCCAGCATCACGTAGTTGGTGATGTCCACGATGTTGTTGATCGGCCGCATGCCGGCGGCGATCAGGCGATCCTGCATCCACTGGGGAGAGGGGCCGATCGTGACGTTGCGGATCACGCGCGCGGTGTAGCGCGGGCAGAGCCTCTCGTCGCGCACCTCCAGCTTCATCAGCTTGCTGGCGGGTGTGCCCTTCTCCTGCACCTTGGGCTGCGGCGCTTTCAGCGCCTTGCCAGTCCATGCCGCGACCTCACGCGCGACGCCGACCATGCAGAACAGGTCGCCACGATGCGCCTTGATGTCGAGGTCGATCACCGGCTCGCCGATCACCTGCCCCAGCGGCACGCCCAGCGGCGTATTCTTCGGCAGGATCAGAATGCCGGAGTGATCGTCGCTCAGCCCCAGCTCGCGCGGCGAGCAGAGCATGCCCTCGGAGAGCACGCCCATCGCGCGCTTGGGGGCAATGGTGATCTCGCCGACCTTCGCGCCGACCCGCGCCAGCGGCACCTTGTCGTGCAACTTGATGTTCGGCGCGCCGCAGACCACGCTGAACTCCTCGGTCCCGGTGGTCACGCGCGTCGCGCTCAGGTGGTCCGAGCCTTTGATCTTCTCAAGCTGGACGATCTCGGCGGTCACGATGTCGGGCCAGCCGTAGTCCACGCGATCCACTTCGAGACCGTGCATCGTGAGCTGCGTCGCTAGCTCCTCCGGCCCCAGCTCGATATCTACGTACTCTTTCAGCCAGGTGTATGGCACCCTCATCGGGAAAACCTCTCAATCTCTCCGCGCCGGGCGTCCACCGGACGCGCTCCACGGGTTGTGCGCGGGCACGCAGCAGGCGTCCACCGGACGCCCCTACGCCACTTCTTCGCGCTCGCTTCGCGTGCTCAGTCTCTCTTCTCCTCCGCGACCTCCGCGAAACTCCGCGGCCTCCGCGTTCCACGTCACCCCTACACCGTCCAGCGGCCGCGGGCGATGTTGACGAGATCGGCGACGAGGCCGAAAGCCGTCTGGCCCGGATCGCCGTCGCCCTCGATGATCGTCAAATCACGCATGGTGTCGGTGTGCAGCCGCACCGCCGTCTCGCCAATGCCGACGTGGGCGAAGGCGTTCTCCGGCGGCAGGGCGACCAGCCGCACCCGCGCGCGCACCGTGTCGGTGTCGCCGTCACGCTCGGCGGTGACAAGCTGCTTGAGCGCATGGCCGGCGGGCAGCGCCGCCTGGGCGCGCTGCATCGCGTCGGCGCCCAGCCCCTCGCGGATGATGCCGCCGGGGCGCAGATCGGCGCCCATCAGCACGTTCGCCAGCACCGTCGCCTTGACCGACGCATCCCAGCCCTCCAGGTCGTTGCTGGGGTCCGCCTCGGCGATGCCCACCGCCTGCGCGCCGGCCACCGCCGCTTCGAGCGAGTCACCGGCCGCCATGCGGCTCAGCACGTAGTTGCTGGTGCTGTTGAGCAGGCCCGTGAAGCCGTGGATCTCGGTCGCCGGCAGCGACGCCTCGGCCATGCTGAAGATCGGCGTGCCGTCCATCACCGTGGACTCGAAGCGCAGCGCCACACCGCGCTCGGCGGCCAGCGCGCGCAGCTCGCGGTAGGCATAGGCGATCGGCCCCTTGTTGGCGGTGGCGACGTGCCGCCCAGCGCCAAGCGCCGCGCGGACGTGATCGAGCGCCGGCTGGCCGTTGCGCGGGTTGAGCGTCGTCAGCTCCAGCAGCACGTCGGCCGGTGCCTCGCGCGCGAAGGCCAGCGCGTCGCCCGTAAACGGCTGCGTGCCGGCGGGAGGTGCGCCCTTCGGCCAGCCGCTCGCCGCCAGCGTTGCCGCGCTCACCCCCTCCGGCGCGACCCAGCCGCCGGCCGAGCGGGTCATCGCTCCCGTGAACACGAGACTCAGGCCGTACCGCTCGCGCAGTGCGGCCTCTTTCTCGGCCAGCATCGCCGCCAGCGCCCGGCCCACATTGCCGAACCCCAGCGCCGCCAATCGCAGGTGCATAGCGAACCTCTATTCGTGTGAAAAGCCGCGACAAGGGGCCGGCAGATGAATCCGCGCCTGAAGGGCGTTCCGCCACCAAGCCCGCCTGTGCGGGCTGGTATCCACCCAATGTCGTCAGAGCTGCCCGATGTCACAGCCCCCACCTCTCCGCGTTCTCCGTCTCTCTTCTTCGCGCTCTTCGCGCTTGCTTCGCGGTCTTCGCGTTCTCCGTAAACCCCTCTGCGTCCTCTACGGTTGATCTGTGGACGCACTCACGCGAATTGGCGCAGGAAGCGCAGATCGTTGCCGGTGAAGAGCCGGATGTCGTCCACGCCGTAGCGCAGCATCGCGATGCGCTCGATGCCTAGGCCGAAGGCGAAGCCGCGGTACTTCTCGGTGTCGTAGCCCACGCCGCGCAGCACCTTGGGGTGTACCATCCCGGAGCCGCCCATCTCTAGCCAGCCCGAATACTTGCACACGCGGCAGCCCTTGCCGCCGCAGACGATGCAGTCTATATCAAACTCGGCGCTTGGCTCGGTGAACGGGAAGTAGCTCGGACGGAACCGCACCTGGCGCTCCGGGCCGAACATCTGCTTGGCGAAACGCTCGACCACGCCGCGCAGATCGGCCATCGTCGTCACCTCGTCCACCATCAGCCCCTCGACCTGGTGGAAGGCGGCCTCGTGGCTGGCGTCGATCGCCTCGTTGCGGAACACCTTGCCGGGCACGATGGCACGCACCGGCGGCTGGGTCTGCTCCATCAGCCGAATCTGGTTGTTCGAGGTCTGCGTGCGCAGCAGAATCTGCCCCGGCACGATCCAGAAGGTATCCTGCATGTCGCGCGCGGGGTGGTCCTGCGGGATGTTGAGCGCCTGGAAGTTGTAGTAGTCGGTCTCGACCTCCGGCCCCTCGTACGCCTGGAAGCCCATCTCGCCGAAGATGCGGATGATCTCCTGCGTGGTGGCCGAGATCGGGTGCATGTGGCCGCGCGGGACCTCGCGCCCCGGCAGCGTCACGTCGATCCGCTCGCGCTCCAGCGCCGCCGCGCGCTCTCCCGCGCGCAGCACCTGGGCGCGCGCCTCAAGCAGCCCTTCGATCTCGGTTTTGACGGCGTTGGCCGCCTGCCCGACGGTCTTGCGCTGCTCCGCCGGCAGCTTGCCAAGTCCCCGGAGGATGCCGGTCAGCTCGCCGCGCTCGCGCCCGAACAGGCCCGTGCGCAGCTCGTCGAGCTGCTCGGTGGTCTCGGCGCGCTCGATGCCAGCGACGGCTCGCTCGCGTAGCGCCGCCAGCGCCCGTTGCTCCTCGGTTTGCACTGTGGTCATGGTCAGCCTCCTCCCAATCAGTGGAAAAACAACAACGGCAGCCTCGTCAGGGACGAAGCTGCCGTTTACGGCTCCGTGGTACCACCCGTGTTGGGCACGCTACACGTCCAGCCAATGCGATTCCAGCCCGCGCAGGCGGGCTTCGTGGCCGCAGGCCCTTAGGCGCGGTTTCAACCGCCGGCCCCTCAGTGAGCGTGCCCCGCTCGTGTACCCCGCTATCGGTGGGCATCCGCGGTCGCCTACGCATCGGGGCTTTCCGTCTCGCATCGGCACATCGTGTCAGGGACTTCCGTCCCCGCATCGTGCACCGGCACTTGTAGTGCCGCGATTGGCCCGACTTCAGCGACCGGCTCGGGAGTGAACTTCGCGCGGATCGGCTCGTGCCGGGGCTTCCAGTCGCTGGCCCCAGTTCCCTGTCCGGCCGCTCCGCCTACTCTCTCCGTCGTCGCGTCTCTTGCTCTATTCGGTTGTGGTCTCGCTCGCCGCCGCGTGCTGCTGCTCGTCGCGCTCGGCCGTGCGACGCTGGCGCGCCGCCTCGAAGAGGATCACGCTGGCCGCCACCGCCGCGTTGAGCGACTCCACATGATTATACATCGGAATGCTGATGTGCTGCGTCGCCATCTTGGCGGCCTCGGGCGAGGTGCCGTGCGCCTCGTTGCCGACGATCAGCCCGGTGCGCAGCGTCAGGTCGCACTCGACATACGGCACGCGCCCCTCGGATTCCGCGACGAGCACCTGGCGCGCGGCGGGTGCGCCGCGCAGCAGCTCGCGCGCCTCGGCCCAGCTTGCCAGCTCGCGCACCGGCAGCCGGAAGTGCGCGCCGACTCCCGCGCGCAGCACCTTAGGGTTGAACGGATCGGCGCAGCCGGGACCGAGCGCCACCTCATCGGCATCGGCGGCCAGCGCCGAGCGCAGGATCGTGCCGAGATTGCCGGGATCGCCGATCGCGTCGAGCAGCAGCACGATGGGCCGCATCCGTCCGCGCCGCCGCGCGCGCACCTTGGCCGTCGCCACGTCGGCCTGCGCGACCGCCGCGACCACCCCTTGCGGCGTACGCGTATCCGCCGCGCGCTCGACCGCTGCCGGCGCTGCCTCGTAGACCTGCGCGCCCTCGGCCGCCGCCGCCTGGATCTGCCCCAGCAGCTTACGGCCCTCTGCCGTCCGCTCCAGGTCGTCGGGGTTGTAGACGACCAGCAGCGGCGTGACCCCCGCGGCGAAGGTCGCCTCCAGCAGGTGTGGCCCCTCAACGAGGAACGCCTGCTGCTGCTCGCGGCCCTTGGGCGTATGCAGCGAGCGCAGGAGCTGGATGTGCTGGTTCGAGCCGCTGGTGATCACGAGTGCAGCCTCCCAAGTATAGGTCACGCGGCAGGCAATCAGCCATGACAGAGATTGTCGTCGCGCCCCCTACACATTACTCCCTCTACGTCCTCTGCGGTTACATCCTCTCCCTCTGCCTTCGCGTCCTTCGCGCTTGCTTCGCGTCCTTCGCGTTCTCCGTCATCCCCCGACCACGACGAGACGCCGCACGACCTGTACCGGCCGAGGCAGCGTCTGCTGAGAAGCGAAAGGTTGTTGGATTGCGCGCGGCGGGCTAGGCCTTTGCCTGCGGCTGCGCGGGCTGCGGCTGCGCGGCGAGCGCCGTCTGGGCAGTCTTGACCAGCGCGCCAAAGGCGGGCAGATCGGTCGCGGCGAGGTCGGCCATCACCTTGCGGTCCACCTCGACGCGCGCCAGATTCAGGCCGCGAATGAGCTGGTTGTAGTTCAGCCCATAGAGGCGCGCGCCGGCGTTGATGCGCTGAATCCACAGGCTGCGCATGTCGCGCTTGCGCGTGCGGCGGTCGCGATAGGAGTAGCGCAGCGCGTGCATCATGGACTCACGCGCCGTCTTGATCAATCGGTGGCGCGCACCGTAATGGCCTTCGGTACGCTGCAAGACCTTCTTATGCTTCTTGCGGGCGGTAACGCCCCGCTTGACTCGTGGCATGCTCTCTCTTCCTCCACGCCGCGTGTGCCGGGCCAGCTCGCGCCGGTACCGGGGCAGGCGTACGGCGTACGCCCCTACTAGCTATAGGGCAGAAGCTGCTTCATCTTGTGCTGGTCGCCGCTCGCCATCACCACCGGTTTGCTCAGCGAGCGATTGAGGTTGGGGCGCTTCTTGCGGCGGTACTTGGTGCGCGCGGCGGGCAGATGCATGAACTTACCGCCGGCGGTCGCATAGGTCCGCTTGGCGGTGGCTTTATGCGTCTTGAGCTTATACTTCTTCATTCCACTTCTCCGGCCTGAGATCTCTGTCGTCGCGACCGGACCGACACCCTCAGCATCGCAGGTCTTTCGCGTCGCGCACCGAACGAGTATACCATAGGCCCGTCCTCGCTCGCAAGCGCCCTGGGCCGATCTTCCAGGGCTTGTGCATGTTGAGCATCACCCTCGTCAGACACGCTCGCCGATTGATTCTGCCAGCCCACGCAGGTGGGCTTGGTGGCCGCAGGCCCTCCAGGCGCGGTTTCAACCGCCGGCCCCCTTGACAGCCGGCGCGCGACATGGCATAGTTGCGTCAAACATGACGAGTCAGTCATGTGACGATCACGTCATGTTGCGGGCCTCCCGTTGACGGCGCCGCAGCAACCGTGTATGCTGTGTGCAGAAATCCGATTTCGCATATGAAATCGCGCGGCGGGCTAGGCGGCGCGGGGAGGGCGCGATGGATTACCACGTGCCGTCGGTCGGATTGGCGACGCAGATGCTCAAGCTGCTCAGCCGGCAGAAGTATCGCGCCTGCTCGCTCAAGACCGTCGCCGACAAGCTGGGCGCCAGCCCCACCACCTGCCTGCGCGTGTTGCGCACCCTCGAACACGCCGACTTCATCCACTACGACGCCGAGACCAAGCGCTACAGCCTTGGCCCCTATCTCGTGCCGCTGGGCAACCGCGCCGCGGAGCTGAACGACGCCGTCGCCCGTGCCGCGCGCGAGATCAAGCGCCTCGCCACGCTCACCGGCCTGACGACCGCCGTCATCCAGCGCTGGGACGACCGGCCGGTGTTCATCGCCGTGGCCCAACCCGCCGAGGACAATGGCCGGCGGACAACCCGCCTGAGCATCGAGGTCGGCCAGGCGACGCCACTCAGCAGCGGCGCGCATGGCCGCTGCTTTCTGGCCTACGACGACGAAGCGGAGTGGCAGCGCGTGCTCGCCGCGGGTGTGCGCCCGCTGACCCCCAGCACGATCACCGATCCCACCCTGTTCATCGAAACCCTGCGGACCGTCCGGCGCGAGGGCTATGCCATCTCGCACGGCGAGTTCCACGTGGGCATGTCCGCCGTGGATGTGCCCGTCTTCGGCGGCTCCGGCCGCGTCGAGCTGGTCATCTCGTGTATGTACGTCACCTCGCAGATGGACGACGACCACCTGGAGGAGATCATCCGGCCGCTGCGCGAAACCTCGCGCAAGCTGTCGGAGTGGAACGGCTACATGGCGCCGGCGGCCGACGAGCTGCCGGCCCGCACGACCGAAAGTGCGGCCACGGTCTGATCGCCAGCGGCGCCCCGGTCATACGCAGGCCGTGCGCGGACCGGACCGGACCGGGCCGATTCCGCGGCGAATCCTAATCCTCGCGACGCGAGCGCCCAGCGGGCGCTCGGGAGGGCCTGACGATGGACTTCACGCTGGCACCCGAAGAGAAGATGATCCAGGAGTCGGTGCGCGAGTTCGTGCGCCGCGAGCTGATCCCGCTGGAGGGTGAGGTGCTGCGCAACGAGCGCGAGGGACGCCCTGGGCTGAGCCGCGAGGAGTCGCGCGCGCTGCAAGAGAAGGCACGGCGCCTCGGCTTCTGGGGCATCAACACACCCGAAGAGTATGGCGGCGCCAACCTCGGCTCGGTCGCCACCTGTATCACGCACATCGAGCTGGGGCGCACCTTCGTGCCCTTCAGCTTCGGCGGCTCCGCCGACAACATCCTCTACGCCTGCAACGACGAGCAGAAGCGGCGCTACCTGATCCCCACCATTGAGGGCGAGCGGCGCTCGTGCTTCGCGCTGACCGAGCCGGGCGCCGGCTCCGATGCCGGGGCGATCCGCATGTCGGCGGTCAAAGACGGCCGCGAGTGGGTGCTCAACGGCGAGAAGATATTCATCACCAACGGCAACGAGGCCGACTTCACGATGGTCTTCGCCGTCACCGACCGCGAGAAGGGGCCACATGGCGGCGTCACGTGTTTTCTGGTGGACCGTGAGATGGGGTGGCGCTCCGAGCGTATCCATACCATGGGGGAGTGGGACCCGGCGGCGCTGATCTTCGAGGACGTGCGCGTGCCCGAAGAGAACGTGCTGGGTGAGGTCGGGCGCGGCTTCGAGTTGGGCCTGAAGTGGATTGGCAACGCGCGCTGGGTGATCCCGGCGCGGGCGGTGGGCGCGGCGGAGCGGCTGCTCGACATGGCGATCGAGCATGCCAAGAACCGCGTCACCTTCGGCCAGCCGCTTGCCGACCGCCAGGCAATCCAGTGGATGATCGCCGACTCGGCGGTCGAGATCGAGGCCACACGGTGGATCACACTGCGCGCGGCGTGGCTGGGCGACCAGGGGCTTGACAACCGCCACCAGGCGTCCATGGCGAAGCTCTACGGTGCCAACATGGCGAACCAGGTCGTGGACCGCGTGCTCCAGATCCACGGCGGCATGGGCTACACCAAAGAGCTGCCCATCGAGCGCTGGTATCGCGAGATGCGCGTCTTCCGCATCTTCGACGGCACCGACGAGATCCAGCGCTTCATCATCGCGCGCAACCTGCTCAAGGGCCATGTGAAGGTGGGTGAGTAGCATGCTGCTCGCGGTCCAAGACCTCGAAGTCAGCTATCAGGGCGTGATCAGCGCCGTGCGTGGCGTCTCGCTGGAGGTGCCGGAGCGTGGGGTGGTGGCGCTGCTGGGGGCCAACGGCGCCGGCAAGACGACCATCCTGCGGGCGATCTCCGGCCTGCTGCGCATCCACGGCGGGCGCATCACCCACGGCGCAGTGCTGCTCGACGGCCGGCCGATCACGGCGCTCGACGCTGCGGGCAGGGTGCAGCTCGGCATCGCGCAGGTGCTGGAGGGGCGGCGGCTCTTCCCCACGCTGACGGTGGACGAGAACCTGCGCGCGGGGGCGCTCGCGGTGCGCGACCCGGCCGCCATCCGCCAGGCCTACGACCGTGTGATGGAGCTTTTCCCCGCGCTGCGCGACCGGCGCGCCAGCACCGCCGGCTACCTCAGCGGTGGCGAGCAGCAGATGGTCGCCATCGGTCGCGGGCTGATGGCGAGTCCGCGGCTGCTGCTGCTGGACGAGCCGTCGCTGGGGCTGGCGCCGTTCATGGTGCAGCAGATCGGCAACATCATCGCCGAGATCAGTGCCGGGGGGACAGCGGTGCTGCTGGTGGAGCAGAACGCGCCGATGGCGCTGGCCCACGCGACCCACGGCTACGTCTTGGAGACCGGCAAGGTGGTGCTGGATAAGCCCGCCGCCGAGCTGCTGCGCGACGAGGCCGTGCGCACCTTCTACCTGGGGCTGCACGAGGAGGGCGAGCACGCCAACTTCGCCGCGCTGCGCACGCAGCGGCCAGAGAGGCGGTGGTCGCTGTGAGTGGCGCATCCAACGCGGGTCAGCCGCCGCTGCTCGTCGTCAGCGATGTCACGGTGCGCTTTGCCGGCGTCACCGCGCTCGCGGACGTGTCGTTCGACGTGCGGCCGGGCGAGCTGTTCGCGGTGATCGGTCCCAACGGCGCCGGCAAGACCTCGCTCTTCAACGTGCTCTCGCGCGTCTATCAACCGGCCGCCGGCAGCGTGACCTTCGACGGCCGCGAACTGCTGCGGCTCAAGACCCATCAGGTGGCCGGCGCCGGCATCGCGCGGACCTTCCAGAACCTGGGGCAGTTCCCATACACGACGGTGCTGGACTACCTGCTGCTGGGGCGCCATAGCCGCATGCGCGGCGGGGTCGTGCTCGGCGGGCTGTACGTAGGGCCGACGCGCGCCGAGGAGCGCGCCAATCGCGCCTACTGCCAGCGCCTGCTGGAGCTGCTTGGGCTGGAGCGCTGCCGCGACCTGCCGCTAGGCAGCCTGCCCTTCGGCCTGCAGAAGCGCGCCGACCTGGCGCGTGCGCTGGCCTCGCAGCCGCGGCTGCTGCTGCTTGATGAGCCGGTGGCCGGCATGGGCCTGGAGGAGTCGCAAGACATCGCCGCCATCCTGCTGGACATCAAAGAGCAGCTTGGCATCACGCAGATTCTGGTGGAGCACGACATGGCGATGGTGATGGGCATCGCCGACCGCGTGCTCGTACTGGACTTCGGCCGTGTCATCGCGCAGGGCGTGCCGGCCGAGGTGCAGGCCAATCCCGACGTCGTCAAGGCCTATCTTGGCGACGAGCTGCGCGGACCTGGCGCCGACGCGAGCACTGCGCCCGCGGGCGACGGACGGCAAGCCGGCCACTCGTAGGGGCGTCCGGTGGACGCCCGGTGGACGCCCGCCGCTCGCGTCGGCCGGTGGGCGCTTGCCGGGTGGATTGCGTAGGGGCGTCCGGTGGACGCCCGTTCGCGACCGCCAACGCATTGCACGCAGAGAGGAGGACGGAGTGACGAACTTCATCCAGCTGGTCTTCGCCGGCCTCGCCCTGGGGTGCAATTACGCGCTCGTGGCGCTGGGCTTCACGATCATCTTCAAGGCCAGCGAGGTGATCAACTTCGCGCAAGGCGAGTTCCTGCTGGTTGGTGCCTACGTCATGTCGCTCGCCATGTTCTCGTCAGGGCTGAACTTCTTTGTCGCGCTGCTGATCGGTGTCGCGGTGACGGTAGCAATTGGGCTGATTTTCGAGCGGCTGGTGTTGCGCCGGATGATCGGCCGCCCGCCGTTCACGATCATCATGGTGACGATCGGCCTCGACGTGCTGCTGCTGGAGGCGGTGGTGCTCTCGGTGGGCGGGCGGCTGCCACGCTCGCCGGCGCCGTTCGACTTCACAGCTGGCTTCACCGTTGGCGGCGTCGAGTTTGGCAGCAACTCCGTGGCCACGATCGTCGTCACGGCGCTGGTCTGCGTTGCGCTGTTTGCCTTCCTGCGCTACACGCGCTACGGCCTGGCGATGCGCGCGACCGCCATCGATCAGGAGGCGGCGCAGGCGATGGGCATCCGGATCTCGCGCGTCTACGCGCTCGCCTGGGCGATCTCCGGCGCGCTGGCGACTATCGGTGGCGTCTTCCTGGCGGCCAACAACACCACGTTCGATACCACGCTCGGCAGCACCGCGCTGGTCGCTTTCCCGGCGATCATCCTCGGCGGGCTGGACTCGATCCCCGGCGCGGTGATCGGCGGCGTCATCATCGGCCTGATCTACGAGCTGACCCAGGGGTACGCGAGCCACCTGACGCCGATCTTCGGCACCGGCTTCGACTTGATCGTGCCCTACCTGGTAATGATCCTCGTGCTGCTCGCGCGTCCGTACGGCCTCTTCGGCACGCGAAAGGTGGAGCGCGTATGAGCGAGCGTATCCCTGCTGCTTCGTCTACCCCCTCCGCCGAGCCTGGCCGCCAGTCGCCCGATATGCGCGACGGGCGAGCGCCGGACGCCCCTACGATCGCCGCCGCTGGCCTCGCACGTGCGCGCAGACTGCCCGGATCGGCGCGCGGCCGCGCGCTGATCGTGGCCGGCGTGATCCTGCTGGGGCTGGTGTTCCTCTTCGGCGGCGACACCTGGATGTCGGTGATTGATACGGCGCTGATCGCGGGGATTGCGGCGCTCAGCCTCAACGTGCTCTCAGGCTACGCGGGGCAGATCTCGCTTGGCATCGCCTTCTTCATGGGCATCGGCGCCTACACGGCGGCCGTCCTCGGCGGTCCGGCGCCGCAGCTCCCCGGCGACCCTGCCGGCCTGAATCTCTCGTTCCTCATCTGGCTGCCGGCGGCGGGCATCGTGGCAGCGTTGGTAGGCGCGCTGATCGGCCCAACCGCGCTGCGGCTCAAGGGCTTCTACCTGGCGATCGTCACGTTGGCGCTGGTGTTCATCGGCTACTATCTGTTCCTCAACCTTCGTGGCCTCACCGGCGGCCCGCAGGGCCGGGTCGTTCCCGCGCCGGGTTTCGGCGACTTCTCGTTTGGCAGCCCGGACGAGGTGCTCGGCGTCCAGTTCACCAGCAGCCAGTGGTATTTTCTGCTGCTGATCGTCGTGCTGGCGATCAGCGCCGTCTTCGTCGCCAACCTGGCGCGCTCGCGCACCGGCCGCGCCTGGCAGGCAGTGCGCGATAACGAGACCGCGGCGGCGATCATGGGCGTCAACCTCTTCTCGGCCAAGCAGGGCGCCTTCGTGCTCTCGTCTTTCCTGGCCGGTATCGCCGGTGCCCTATGGGCATCGTATCCAGGCTACACCACGCCCGGGACCTGGGGAGGCGCCACGGGCCTGCTGCTCTCCATCCAGGTCATCGCCGCGATCCTGATCGGCGGCGTCGCCAGCGTGTGGGGCTCGATTCTGGGCGCGGCCTTCGTGTTCGCGCTACCCACCGCGCTCGAAAACTTCTCGCTGCTGCCGCAGAGCGCCAACTCCACCGGCCTCTCCAGCGGCGCCCTGAGCACGATCTTCTACGGCCTGCTGATTATCGTCTTCTTGTTGTTCGAGCCACTGGGCATCATCGGTCTCATTCGCCGGGTTCAGCTCGTCATCCGGCGGCGTGACGACCAGCGCAAAGGAGGTGAAGCGGCCGCAACGGCGGCAGCAACGGCAAGCGCAACGGCAACGGCATCCCTGGCGTCATCGGAGTCTGAGTCCCCGCTCGATGTCGAGCGCAGCAACCTGTAGCGCGCCCAGTCCGCTCATCGCGGACTTCGTGGCCGATAGGCCTCAGAGGCGCGGTTTCAACCGCCGGCTTGGCATCGGTCAGTGTCGATCTTCGTGCGTAGGAGGACCTCATGGCGGCTCATCTGGCGCGTCTGGCGCATCCGGCGCGAGCGCGCATGTTCAGTCTGATCAGTATTGGAGTGGTGCTGGGGATGTTCGTCGCCGGCTGCGGTGGCGGAGGCAGTAGCGGCATCAAAGCTGGCCCTGGCGTGGATACAGCCAACAAGACGATCACCCTAGGCGTCCTCACCCCGCTCACTGGGCCGGTCGCGGCGCCGATCGGCATCCCGATCACCAAGGGCATCGAGACCTATTTCGACGGCATCAACGCCAACGGCGGCATCAGCGGCTACAAGATCAAGTTCGTCGAGAAGGACACGCAATATAACCCGCAGCTGCAGGTCCAGCAATACAACGCGATTCACAACGACGTGCTGATGATCGCCGAGAGTCTCGGATCCCCGACCACACAGGCCATCGTGCAGCTCTCCGAGCGCGACCAGATGCTGGTCTCGGCGGCATCGCTGGATTCCATCCTCGCGCGCGAGAAGTACATGGTCCTGATCGGCACCCCCTACCGCTTGCAGGTCGAGAACGGCTTCGATTACGTCGTCAACAAGCTCGGCGTGACAGCCCCCAAGACCGGGATCATCTACCAGGATGACGCCTATGGGCAGGACGGGCTGACGGGCTACAAAGAGGCGATCGGCTGCTACAGTCTGAACAATGTCGGCGAGGCAACCTATGAGCTGACCGACACCTCGTTCACAGCCCAGGTCTCGCAGATGAAGCAGGCCGGGGCGCAGTACGTCTTCCTGACCGCCATTCCGACGGTTGCCGCGGGCGTCATCGGCACCGCCGCGGCGATGAACTACTTCCCGCACTGGATCCTGCAAAGCCCGGCGTGGGCCAACGCGCTGCTGGGCGTGTCGAAGCAGTTCAGCGGCCTGCTGGAGCAGACGACGTGGGTGGTGGCGCAGGGCGCGACCTGGGGCGACACCAGCTCGACTGGCATGGCGCAGATGCTGAGCGACATCCAGAAGTATGCTCCCACTCAGCAGCCCGATGGCTACTTCGAGTTCGGCTACGCCGAGGCCATGGTGACCGGCGCGATCCTGAAGAAGGCCGTCGCCAACGGCGACCTGACGCGGGCCGGGCTGCTCAAGGCCTTCGATGAGCTGGGCACGGTGGACCTGGGCGGGCTGTTCGGGGCCAGCGCGCACTACGGCGCCGCGCCGAACGACCGGGTCCCGACGCGCGACAACAGCGTCTACGGCATTGACCCGACGATCCCCAACAACTTCAAGAACCTCAGCGGCGACTTCACCGGCACCTGCGCGGCCAAGTCCCAGTTCTAGGGGGTCCTCACCCCCCAGCCCCCTCTCTCCCGGCCGGGAGAGAGGGTGACGGGGAACGCGGAGTCAGAGAGTTTCACCACAGAGGAAACTGAGGGAACGGAGGAGGGAGAGCAGAGGGAGAGCGAACAGATAGGTGCCCCAGTGGGTGCGATGACACGCTCGCCGGGGCATCGCCGTGCCAGCTATTCAGCGGGTTCCGGCGCCCGCGACGGGGAGCCGTCTGCGACGTAGGCGATGAAGCCGGTGGCGGTGTCGGCGATCAGCGCATCGGACGGGAGCGCGAGGGTGCGCCGCGCCGCCGCCAGGTCGCCCACCGCGCCGGAGACGTTGCCGGCGAGGCCGAAGAGCGTGTAGGCCGCGACGTTGGGCGCAAGCCAGATCAGCACGATGCCCGCCAGCGAAAGCAGGATCAGCGGCGCGAGCGCCACCGCGGCGTAGCCGTTGCGCGTAAAGAGCTGGCCCGGCGCGGTGCAGTACGCGGCCAGCGGCAGCTTGAGGCCGAAGGTGGGGCGTCCGCCAAGCAGCAGGATGATCAGCGCGTGGACGCCCTCGTGCAGTGGCAGGATCGCGGCGTAGGCAAGCAGGCTGCCGGCGATCAGGCCAAGCACCACCAGCGGGCTGCCGCTGCCCGGCAGCAGCGGGACGTGCTGGACGCTGCGGGCGATGGTCTGCAGCGCCAGGAAGACCGCACCCGACGCCATCAGCAGGATCAGCCCCATCTGCGCCAACCCGCGCAGTTGGGCCGGCGCCAGCAGCTCCATGCGCGCCACCTCGCGCAGCCGGCCCGCATGGATCGCCGCGATGATGCGCCGGCGCTTGGCGCCGCGGACGAACAGCGCATCCAGGCGCCATGACGCGCTCGCCGGGCCAGATTCCATGTGGTCGTCCATCAGTACTCCGCGTGCTGAAGCCGCTACAGCGGGTTCCAAGCGTAGGTGTGGGTTTCGAGCAGCGGGAAGAAGCCTAGCGCGCGGTAGAGGTCTTCGGCGGGGTTGCCGCGCTCGACGAAGAGGCAGGTCAGCTCGTTGGCTGGCGAGAGCGCGCTCTGCACGGTGGCTGCCAGCAGCGCGGTCGCCACGCCCTGGTGGCGCTGCTGCGGCAGCGTGCAGACGCCCATGATCGTGGGCACGTCCTCATAGAGGCTCACGTAGCAGCCGCCCGCCAGTCGGTCGGCGACGAACGCCTGGAAGTAGCGGCACCAGCCGTGCTGCTGCTCGTACCAGCGCTCACCCGCCCGCTGGCTGACAAGCGCATCAGAGGGGCGGATGTCGTCGTAGAAGCACTGGCGGCTGATCTGCTCGTAGGCCCACATCTCCTGCCACGAGGAGATCGGCCGCACCTGCACGCGCGGATTGAGCGGCGCGACGATCGCCCCCGCGTGGCCCATTAGCTTGAGGTGCTCGATGGCCTCGAAGCCGGCTGATTCCAGCTCGGCGCAGAGGTCCTCTTCGCCCGCCCGCGCGGGCACCACCATCCACTGCACCTGCTGCAAGCGACGCTCGCGGGCAAACACCAGCACGCGAGCCACGAGCGCCGTCGCCGCGCCTGGCCGCGCGGCGGCGTAGCCAATGCGCAGCCGCCTGCCCTCCACGCGGAAGCGCGCGGACCCGTACGGGGCGAGCGGCGGCCCGGAGTCCAGGTAGCGGTTCACCCGCTGCGCCAGGATGCGCTCGGCAAGGTCCCTGGTATTGATCACGATGCTGCGTGCTCCCTCCGCAGGGGCGAGGCGGGCCTCGCCACTACACCACACAGCGAGGCAGATGATTCGGGACGTCCCCAGTATGACAAGCAGTGTAGACCAGCGCGCACCACGGCGGCAAGTGCAGCGGCGGGCTACCGTTGCACGAACCCGCGCCGCATGGCAGTATTGGGTAGAGAAGCACGCCAACGGACCCGCTCGAACGGCTCACGAAAGGCTGCGTGATCATGGCTCGATCTCAGCGCGTCCCTGTCTTAATCGTCGGCGGCGGCATCGGCGGACTGACCGCTGCCCTCGCCCTCGCGCGCCGCGGGCTTGCGGCTCACGTCCTCGAACAGGCCCCCGCGTTCGCCGAGATCGGCGCCGGCATCCAGATCGCCCCCAACGCCTCCAGCGTGCTCGATCACCTCGGCGTGCTCGACCAGATCAGCGCCTGCGCCGTCTATCCCAAGCGCATGCTGCTGGTAGACGCGCTCAGCGGCCAGACGCTCACCGCGGCGGACCTGGGCGAGCCGTTCCTGCGCACCTTCCGCTACCGCTACATCGTGATGCACCGCAACGACCTGCTCACGATCCTGCTCGACGCCTGCCGCCAGTATCCGGCGCTGACCCTCGAAACCAATCGCCACGTTGTGGCCGTCGAGGACCTGGGCGACGGCGCGCGCGTCACCTGCGCCGATGGCACCATCTACACCTGCGACGCCCTGATCGGCGCCGACGGGCTGCACTCGGTGGTCCGTGCATTCGTGGTTGGCGACGCCGAGCCGATCTGCGAGGGCTTCGTCGCCTACCGCGGCGCCGTGCCGGTCGAGGACGTGATCGAGCACGGCGGACTGGATACCATCCGCTACTGGATCGGGCCGCGGCTACACTTCATCCAATATCCCCTGCGGCGCGGCGAGCTGTACAACCAGGTCGCCGTGTTCCAGAGCGACCGCTACCGTCCCGACGCCGACCCTGACGAGTGGGGCACCGTGGAGGAGCTGGAGGCGCGCTTCGCCATCACCCACGAGAGCGTGCGGCGCTCACTGATCCGCATCAAGCGCGACCGCCACTGGACAATGTACGACCGGCCGCCAGTCGAGAATTGGACCCGCCACCGCATCACGCTGCTGGGCGATGCCGCCCACCCGATGCTCCAGTACATCGCGCAGGGCGCCTGCCAAGCCATCGAGGACGGTGAGGCGCTGGCCGACGCCTTCGCGTCGCACCCCGGCGACGTAGATGCGACGCTCGGCGCCTACCTGGACGAGCGCCTGCCGCGCACCACCCGCGTGCAGCTCAGTGCGCGCCAGTTCGGCGACATCATCCACGGCGAGGGTGCCAACGCCCAGAAGCGTAACGCCGTGCTCGCCCGGCGTGCGAGCGACGACTATACCCACATGGACTGGTTCTACGCCTACCAGCCTCAAAGGAGCCTCATCCATGAGCATTGACCGCCTGGACATCAGCCACGCGCAGACCGTGGAGGTGGGCTACGACGAGTTCTGCGGTGCGCTGGCCGCGCGCGACCTGCAGCCCCTGTGGAAGATCGCCAAGCAGCTCATGCCCAATGTCCCGCTGCCCACCACGCAGGCCTGGCTGTGGCGCTGGGACGACGTGCTGCCGCTCGCCAAGCGCGCCGGCGATCTGATCACGCTGGAGCGCGGCGGCGACCGGCGCGTGCTGGCGTTTGCCAATCCCGGCCTGCGCGGGCTGCCTTTCACCAGCACGACCCTGTGGGGCGCGCTCCAATACCTCGGCCCGCATGAGTCGGCGCCCGCCCACCGCCATACGCCCAACGCCGTGCGCTTCGTGCTTACCGGCTCGGGCGTCTACACCACCGTCAACGGCGACGCCTGCGACATGGAACCCGGCGACCTGGTGCTCACGCCCAACTGGAACTGGCACGACCACAACAACCAGAGCGACGAGCCGATGGTCTGGTTCGATGGGCTGGACCTGCCGCTGCTGACGACGCTCGAAGCGATCTTCTTCGAGAACCACCCCGACCAGCTCCAGCCGGTCGAAGCGCACAACCGTTCGGAGCAGGGCTTTGCGGGAGTTGGTCTGCGCGAGCTAGGCGCAAGCGCGCCACCCGCCCACTCGCCGCTGCTGCGCTACCGTTGGGCTGAGACCGAGCGCACGCTGGAGGCGCTACACCAGGCACACGGCGACAGCAGTCCAATGGTCAGCCTGGAGTTCGTCAATCCGCTCACCGGCGGCCCGGCGGTCAGCACCTTCGCCTGCGAGATGCACCGCATCTACCCCGGCACGCGCACGCACACGCGCCGCAAGACGGGCAGCTCGGTCTACATCGTCTTCCAGGGCCGCGGCTGCTCGATCGTCAACGGCGTGCGCTTCGCGTGGGGACCCGGCGACTGTTTCGTCACCCCCTCGTGGGCCAGCGTGGACCACCAGGCGAGCGAGCGCGCCGACCTGTTCGCCGTCAGCGACCGCCCCGTGCTGGAGCCGTTCCACCTCTACCGTGAAGAGACCCTGCCGCGGCACCAGGAGATCGCCGGCGAGTTCGTGCCACTCAAGGGCATGGTGGCCGAATCAGCCGAGAGCTGAGCGGATGATGGTGTCTCAGGCTACCTGCCGTCGGCGGTCGTAAGGGCGTACGGCGTACGCCCTCTGCCTTGGCGATCCAATGCACCCGACATCACACGAAACGGTCGCCGGTCGCCGGATCGAAGACGTGGAGTTGCTCGGCGTCAACGGCCAGGGCGACGCGCTCGCCGGGCTGCACCCGCGTCTTCGTGTCAACCCGCACGATGACGCCCGGACCACCCGGAGACGCGCTCTCGTCCGCGTCCGCGTCGCGCGCTACTGTGGCCGCCGCGATTGCCGTCGCGCCCGGCACCGTGACGTAGACGAGCTGCTCGTTGCCCAGGTGCTCCACCACGTCTATAGTCCCCGTCAGCGCAGCGGGCGCGTCCGCGTGAGCCAGGCCCAAATGCTCGGGCCGCACGCCGGCGATCACCGGTCGGCCCGGCTCGCCCGTCGCCTGCCCTGCGAAATGGGCCGACGGGCCAGCGCCCAAACCCACCTCGCCGCCTGTCGCGCCATCCTCGCCGCCGAAGCGCAATGCAGCCGTCCCGTCCGTGCGCTTCACCAGGCGCGCGCGGAAGAAGTTCATCGCCGGGCTGCCGATGAAGCCGGCGACGAACAGATTGGCCGGCGTATCGTAGAGCTCCTGGGGCGCGCCGAGCTGCTGGATGATGCCCGCGTTGAGCACGGCGATGCGGTCGCCCATCGTCATCGCCTCGACCTGATCGTGGGTGACGTAGACGAACGTGGTGCGCGTCGCCTGGTGCAGCCGGGCGATCTCGGCGCGCGTCTGCACGCGCAGCTTGGCGTCCAGGTTCGAGAGCGGCTCGTCGAGCAGGAAGACCTGCGGCTCGCGCACCAGCGCTCGGCCCAGCGCCACCCGCTGGCGCTGCCCGCCCGAAAGCTGCCCCGGCTTGCGCCGCAGATAATCTTGCAGCCCCAGCATCGCCGCCGCCTTCTTCACACGCGTCTCAATGTCGGCCCTGGGCACGTGGCGCAGCTTGAGGCTAAAGGCCATGTTATCGGCCACGCTCATGTGCGGGTAGAGGGCGTAGTTCTGGAAGACCATCGCGATGTCGCGGTCCTTGGGCGCTACGTCGTTCATGCGCCGCTCGCCGATGAAGAGGTCGCCCTCTGAAATGTCCTCCAGCCCGGCGATCATGCGCAGCGCCGTGGACTTGCCGCAGCCCGACGGCCCCACCAGCACCAGAAACTCGTGATCGCGAATGTGTAGGCTCAGGTCGCTGATCACGGGCGCATTCTGCCCGTAGCGCTTCGTCACGCGCTCGATGCGAACGTCCGCCATTGCTTGCTCGCCGTCCCTTCGTTGGGGCCACTCCGCCCGCAATTGCTCACAGTACGCGCTCAGCGCGTGGCAGAAGCGCGCTGCCCGGCGATGAAGCCGGCGTACCAGCGGCCGCTGTCTTTGACGATCCGCTGCTGCGTGGCGAAATCCACATAGATCAGGCCGAAACGCTTACTGTAGCCCTCCGCCCACTCGAAGTTGTCCAGCAGCGACCATACGAAATAGCCCTTGACGGGCACCCCATGCGCGATCGCGCGCTCGACCTCCGCCAGGTGATCGCGCAGGTAGGCCAGCCGGTGCGCGTCAGGGACGCTGCCGTCACCGCTCCATTCGTCGGGAAAGGCCGCGCCGTTCTCGGTGACCAGCAGCGCGGGCAGATGGTAGGCGCGGGCCAGCTCCTCCAGGATCATGTCGAGGCCGTGGGGGTAGACCTCCCAGCCCATCTCGGTGACGACCGCCTGCGGCGGCGCCGCGAGGTACTCGATGCCTGCCAGCGGGTGCCTGTCGTCGTCTCGATCCACCTGAACGCCCTCGCCAGACGATGCTGGGTGCCCGCGAATGACCCAGCGATTGTAGTAATTGACGCCCAGGAAGTCGGTCGGCGTGGTGATGATCTCGAAGTCGCCGTCGTGGATCGGCGGCGGCGCGGTGCCCAGGTCCTCCCACAGGCCGGCGGGATACTCGCCGCGGCAGAGCGGATCGAGGAACCAGCGATTGTGGAAGCGATCGGCGCGCTGTACGGCGCGCAGCGTCTCGGGGCTTTGGTCGGCAGCAAAGATCGGGAAGAGATTGAGCGCCGCGCCCACGCGAGCGGCCGGCGCGTGTGCGCGAATGCGCGGGACGGCGAGGCCGTGCGAGAGCAGCACGTGGTGACTCACGTCCACCGCACCCTGCGTGTCGCCTTGGATGCCAGGCGCATGCTCGCCAACCACGTAGCCCAGATACGCGGTACACCACGGCTCGTTGTGCGTGATCCACCAGCCCACGCGGTCGCCCAGCCGCCGCGCGACCACCTCAGCATAGTCGGCGAAGGCCGCGGCCGTGTCGCGGCTGCGCCAGCCACCGGTCTCATACAGCGCGAGCGGCAGGTCCCAGTGGTAGAGCGTCGCCACCGGCGCAATGCCGCGCGCGAGGAGCTGGTCCACCAGCCGGTCGTAGAAATCAAGCCCAGCGGCGTTCACCGCGTCCGTGCCCTCTGGCAGCACACGCGGCCACGAGATCGAGAAGCGGTAGGCGTTGAGGCCCAGCTCGGCCATCAGGGCGACGTCTTGCGCGGAGCGGTGGTAGTGATCGGCGGCGGTCTCGCCGTTCTGGTTCAGGTGGATGTGGCCCGGCTCGGCGACGAAGACGTCCCAGATCGAGGAACCTCTGCCGTCTTCGCGAGTCGCGCCCTCAATCTGGTACGCGGAGGTAGCGGCTCCCCAGAGGAAGTCACTTGGAAATGTCATCGGTTTCACCTGTGTTGTGGAGCGGTGCGTCGGGGATCAGTTGGTACGGGTCGGCTCGTGCCACGAGCGGCGGTGGCAGTGGCAGTGGCAGTGGCAGTGGCGGTGGAGCTAGGGCTAGGAGGGCGCACTTCCTCACGGCGCGGGTGCGGTCATGATCCCGTCACGCTGCCGAAGGCGAGGCCCGCGCGCCAGTAGCGCTGCAGGAAGAGGAACATCGCGATCAGGGGCAGCACAGCCAGGAATGAGCCTGTCACGATCAGGTTGTAGAGCAGCTCGTGCGACGCCGGATCGAAGTTCCAGGTTGCCAGCCCCAGGTTGACGGGGAAGAGATTGGGGTCGCTGAGCACAATCAGCGGCAGGAAGAAACTATTCCAGATCGCTACAAACTGGAACAGGAAGATGGTGACCATGCCCGGCACGAGCAGCGGCAGCGCCACCTGCCCAAAGACCCGCAGCTCGCCGGCGCCATCCACCCGCGCGGCGTCGAGCAGCTCGTTGGGCACCGCGTCGGCGGAATAGATGCGGGCCAGGAAGACACCGATCGGACTGAGCAGCGACGGCAGCAGCACGGCCCAATACGTGTTGGTCAGATTGGCCTTGCTCAGCACCATGTAGAGCGGCAGCGCGAGCGTCGTCTGCGGCACCAGCACGGCGCCCAGCACCAGCCCAAAGATCAGGTTGCGGCCGCGGAAGCGGTACTTCGCCAGCGCGTAGCCGCACAGGACCGAGATCAGCATGCTCGCCACGCCCCCAACGACCGCGTAGAGCACGGAATTCAGCAGCCAGCGCGGGTACGTGCCGCCGTCGTGG
>DASVAA010000197.1:0-36398 GCA_036376595.1 Ktedonobacterales bacterium
CATGGGCTGTTCGTCGCCGATCACGGCTCGTGGAACCGCAGCGTGCCCACCGGCTACAAGGTGGTCTTCCTCCCGCTGGACGCGCACGGCAACGTCACGGGGGCGCCACAGGATTTCGCTACCGGCTGGCTGCAAGGCGACGGCAAGGTGCTGGGACGCCCCGCCGGCCTGGCGATCGGTCCCGATGGCGCGCTCTACATCAGCGACGACGCGACTGGCAACATCTACCGCATCGCCTACACTGGTTGACTCTGCCCGAGGAAGGGAGCGCACCGTCATGATCACGATCTTCGTCGCCCTGCCCGATGGCCTGCTGACCCTGCGCCGCCAGGGCGATCGCTGGCTGGTCGAGCGCCCGCTGGATGGTCTGCCTACCCAGTGCATCGCCGCTGATCCGCGGCGTCCTGAGCGCCTCTACTGCGGCACCTTCGGTCGCGGCCTGTGGCGCAGCGGCGATGGCGGCACAAATTGGCAGCCACTCGGCCGGGTCTTCCGCTCGTCGCAGGTAATGGCCGTGGCGGTCAGCGCCGTCGAGCATGCGGGTGACGTCGGCGTGGTCTACGCCGGCACCGAGGCCACCGCACTCTATCGCTCGGACGATGGCGGCGACACCTGGCGTGAGATGGATGCACTGCTGGCGCTGCCCTCGGCGCCCTCGTGGTCGTTCCCGCCGCGCCCCTACACCAGCCACGTGCGCGCCATCGCCTGCGATCCCAACGTGCCGGGGCGTCTCTACGTCGCCGTCGAGGCCGGCGCGCTGGTCACCAGCGATGACGGCGGCACAACCTGGACTGACCGCGTCCCCGGCGGTCCCTTCGACTCGCACACGCTAGTCACGCCGGCGTCGGTGCCGGGCCTGATCTCCTCCGCCGCCGGCGACGGCTATTTCGAGAGTCGCGACGCCGCCCGCACCTGGGCACGGCTCGACGAGGAGTTGCCCTATCGCTACTGCTGGGGGCTGGCCACCGATCCCGCGAACCCCGAGACACTGCTGCTCTCCGCCGCGCCCGGCCCCTACCACGCGCACAACGCTGAGGGCGCACGCTCAGGGGTCTTCCGCAAGGTTGCGGGCGAGCCGTGGCGCCAGGTGCGCGATGGGCTGCCGCCGGAGGACGGCACGCTCGCCTCGGCGCTCGCCGCCAGCCCCGCCGAGCCGGACGTCTTCTACGCCGCCAACAACACCGGCCTCTACCACTCGCGCGACGGTGGACAGACCTGGGAGCGGCTCGACATCCCCTGGCCGGAGCGCGCCCGCGGCCAGCGACCTGAGGCGCTGCTCGTGGTGGATCTGCCCTGATCGGCGCCAGCTACCCCTTGGCCAGCCCCGCATCCACCAGCGCGCGCGCCAGCAGGTCGGCCACACCCAGCTCCGGCGCCCAGTGCCGCAGGTACGCGAGGTCGAGCGCCTCAGCCTGCACTTTCATCACCCCCAGCACGTCGAGCCATTGCCGTTCAGACGTCTCGCCACCCAGGCGATACCATTCGAGCTTAGCGAGCACGGTGTCTTCCGGCGTTGCCCAGGTGAGCGCCCCTTCTGGTCCCTCACCGTGGGCGCGCCGCCGGAACGCTTCCTGGTCATAGTCGCGCGGCTTCAAGACGAATATGTCCACCTTGAGCGACGTATCGAAGTGGATGAGGTTGAACGAGGAGTGGTGCTGAATCGCCTCGCGCACCGTTTGCTCGTCAACGTAATACTGATCTTGGAGTTTGTCGAGGAGCGCGCCAACCTGACCCGGCTGCAGCATTGCTACGAGGTCAACATCCATCGTGGAGCGTGGGATTCCGTGCAGCGAGCTGGCGAGGGAACCGCCGATGTAGTATGCGATGCCCAGCTCATCCAATGCTGCGATCACCGGCGCGACCGCCGGGCGGATGTTTTCTGGTATGCTCACGTCGCGATCTCCTTTGCTGTGCCGCCGCCCCTGTTCCGCAACGGTTGTCCCATAACGCAATGCGGCCGACATCCAGAGCAGATCACACACCGATGCTTCGGGGTGCCGGCGCCTCAGCCCGGCAAGCGAGAGCTTGAGTGTCCAGGCGCTGAGATCGAGCGCGAGGTCCAGGCGCTTCTCAGGTGACACTCGCCGCAGCAGCGCGATCTGCACGCGCTCGGCTTCGGGCGATGTGTCGGCGGATTGGGTCTTCACTGATCATGGCCTCGCGGAATGTTGATCGCGCGGCCACAGCATAGCACGTTTGGCAGTGCGCCCACGGCATCAGCGCACGTGCGGCAACACCTCGGCGGCGAAGCGCGCGATCTGCTCCATGCGGTCGGGGTAGCGCGGCACCATGAATTGCAGCGCCAGGTGCTCGACGCCGATCGCGTCGCGGTAGCGCCGCAGCGCTTCCACGAGCTGCTCCGGCGTGCCGCGCAGGTGGGCATCGTCTTGCGGCACCGGCTCGCGCGTCACCTCGATGGGCCGGCAGCAGGCGAACCGCACGGCGTCGGGTGCGCGGCCATACTCCGCCGCCAGCCGGCGCACGTTGTCGTAGCCGGCGTGCAGCTCGTCGGGCGTGATCGTCACGAAGTAGGGGAACCAGGCGTCGCCGTAGCGCGCCGCCCGCCGCTGGGCCGCCTTGCCCTCGCCGCCGACCCAGATCGGGATGCGTGGCTGCTGCATCGGCTTGGGGGTGAAGGCCAAGTCGCGCACCGGATAGAAACGGCCCTCGAAGGTCACGTGCTCCTCGGTCCACAGCTTGCCCAAGAGTTCAAGCTGCTCGTCGGTCATCCGCCCACGATCGTCAAAGGACACGCCCAGCGCCGCGAACTCCTCGCGCATCCAGCCGACGCCCACGCCCATCGTCAGACGCCCGCGCGAGAGCCGCTCGATCGAGACAGCCACCCGCGCCCAGTAGAGCGGATGGCGGTACGGCAGCACCAGCACGCTGATGCCCAGACGGATGCGCTCGGTGCAGCCCGCCAGGAACGCCAGGCAGGTCAGCGAATCGAGGAACGGCTTTTCCGGCGGCACGATGAAACCGCCGCCCTCGGCGTAGGGATACTCGGTCTGGATCGTCCACGGCGTCACCACGCGGTCGGCGGACCACACGGCATCGAAGCCCTGCGCCTCGGCAGATTGCGCCGCCCCACGCAGCGTCTCCGGTCCTGCCGCGCGCCCTGAGATCGGCAGGAATACGCCCAGCTCCATCGTGAACTCCCCCTTTCGTCGCCGTACGTCTTGTACCTCGCGCCTGCACGGCGATGTCGCGCCACGGCATTCATGCCCCTCGTCCCTGCGCCAGCCGTTCATGGCCGCAGTGATGGTGGCGAAAGCGGCCAGCCGCAGCGCGCCAGTGCCTCGCGCGCGATCGCCGTCACCGGCCGGCCGTCGGTCTCGATCAGCACGTCCTCCACAGCGTCACGGTCCATCTGCGCGGCCAGCTCGGCGGCACGCGCCAGGTGCCAGTCGCGCCCCGACCCCTGCTCGCGCTCCCCAACCCGCGCGGCCAGCGTCTCGACCGCCGCGCGCAGTCGCACGACAGTGATCTGCGCCGCCGGCACCGTAGCGCGATAGCGGTCCAACTCGTCGCGCGACTCCACCACGTCGGCCAGCACCAGCCGCTCGGCGCCCGCCGCCTGGAAGTTCGCCCACACCGCGGCAAGGTTGCGCATCGCCAGCGCCGTGCGGAAGCGGTCGCCAGGCGGGCTGGGATAGAACCAGCGCAGGCTATCCACATCCACGAAGGCGTGCGGCACCCCGACCCGCTCCAGCAGCGCCGATACCTCGCCCGCCACCGTCGTCTTGCCAACACCGACCGGCCCCGTCACCAGCATCACCGGCACCACACCCACTTCGCCTGCCGCTCCCTCTGCGCCCTCGTCCGGCTCTGCCATCGGCGCCCGCTCCTCCCGCGCATGTATCCGCTGCCCTATACCCTATCGCAGATCACGCGCGGGCCTGCTCCAAAGGAAGGGGCTTCATCGCGAGACAGATAGGCGGCCCGGAGCGCGATTGGCCCCGGCTCCTCAGCCAGCGCTCGCCCTTGCGGCTTCGCGCAGCCGATGCACATCGCGTATCGGGGGGACGCCGAAGAGGGCTTTGTACTCCCGATTGAAGTGCGAGGCGTCGTGGTATCCCACGCGAAGAGCAGCGCGCGTCGCGTCGAGGTCTTCATCCAGCAGCAGACGACGAGCCTCCAGCAACCGCAGCCGCTTCTGATATTGCAACGGGCTGAGCGCCGTGACGGCCTTGAAGTGGTGGTGCAGCCCCGAAACGCTCATCCCCAGGTCGCGCGCGAGGCTCTCGACGCGCAGGGGCTGGTCGAAGTCGTGGCGCAGCCGCTCGACCACTCGCGCGATGCTGGAGGTGTAGCCTCCCAGGGTTGCCAGGTGGCGGAGCCGGGCCGCCTGCTCTCCCATCAGGAGCCGGTAGACCATTTCCCGCGTGATCAGCGGCAGGAGAATCCGCGCTTCGGTGGGGGAATCCAGCAGCCGGACGAGCCGCACGGCGGCGTCCAGCAGGTTCGCGTCCAGTGGGCTGGCGGCGATGGCTCGCACATCGGCGGGGCCAGGAGGTGCGGGGTGACCAGTCTCGACCATGACCTCGCTGACGAGGGCGGTGGGAAGCTCCAGGCGCACGCCGAGGTAGGGCCGCTCCTTCGAGGCCTCGACGATCTGGCCGACGTTGGGCAGGTCAACCGTGACGAGCAGATAGTGGAAGGGATCGTAGCGGTAGCGGCTCTCACCGAGCAGGAACTCCTTGCTCCCCTGGGCGACCACGCACAGGGACGGCTCGACCACGGCGTGAATGCGCTCTAGCAGCACGGAGTGGCGGGAAAGGTGCAGACCCTTGAGCGGCTGGACGACGCCATCGGCACGAATGGCCCGCGCGATCCGCTCCACCAGCTCCTCGCGATTGGCATCTGCCCGCTGTGCCTCGCGATCGGCGCCTTCTGCCTGTGGGGGACGCGTCACATCCAGAGTCACCACGCCCATCGGAGCCTCTCCACCTGCTTTTCCGCAGCCCAATAGGGGGATTTGCAGAATCAGACAATCATCTTCGACAAACATTCTACCACCCTGCGCCGACAGGGCCTATAACTACCGCCAGACAGAGGAAATGCCTGGCGGTCCTGAGCAACGCAAGCCGGACTTTTCTTCAATGGAAGAGCTGGCAGGGATCGGGCATGAAACCTGCCGCTAGCCGGCGATGACTGGACAGATGACCATCGAGCAAAACGATCAACGAAGACGAGGAGAGACGAAAGGTCAAGCATCATGACAGACAACGCACCCAACGCAGTTCACAAGGAGCCATCGGGCGCCAAGAAGATGTTCGGGGATTTCGCGCCCGAGCTGGTGCGCCTCACGGACGACGTCCTGTTCGGCCAGGTCTGGCCGCGTCCGGAGTTGTCGCCGAAGGACCGCAGCCTCGTTACCGTCGCGTGCCTGGTGACCAACGGAAACACCGAACAGCTCGTGTACCACCTTGGCCTGGCCAGACAGAACGGCGCCAGCGAGCGGGAGCTCATCGCAGCCATTACTCACCTGGCCTTCTACGCCGGATGGCCGCAGGCGATGGCCGCGATGGCCGTGGCCAAGCAGGTGTTCCGAGGTTAGGAATAGGAATAAGCAACAAAGAGGTACATCATGCGAGGAGTCATGTTATACGGGCCGCGCGACGTGCGTGTCGAGCAGCGCCCGGATCCACGTATCATTGAACCCACCGATGTCATCATCCGGCTCTCCGCGACCTGCGTGTGCGGGTCCGATCTGTGGCCCTACCGTGGGATCGAGCCGATCACTGCCCCGACGCCGATGGGCCACGAATACATCGGCATCGTCGAGGAAGTCGGCCCCGCGGTCAGCACCATCAAGCCCGGCCAGTGCGTCGTCGGCTCGTTCTTCGCCTCCGATAACACCTGCCCCATCTGCCAGGCGGGCTATCAGAGCCGGTGCATCCACAACTACCCTATCGGCGCGATCGGCACCCAGGCGCCGTTCGCACGCATCCCGCTCGCGGACGGCACGCTGGTCGCCACACCGGACATTCCGTCCGATGACCTGATCCCCAGCCTGCTCGCCGCGTCGGACGTGCTGGGCACTGGCTGGTTCGCCGCAGACGCAGCCAACGCGGGGCCTGGCAAGTCCATTGTGGTCATCGGCGATGGCGCGGTCGGGCTGCTCGGCGTGCTGGCCGCCAAGCAGGTGGGCGCCGAGCGCATCATCGCCATGAGCCGCCATGAGTCACGTCAGCAGCTCGCTCTCGAGTTCGGTGCGACCGATATCGTCACTGAACGCGGCGACGCCGGTGTGGCAAAGGTCAAGGAGCTGACCAATGGGCTGGGCGCACACGGGACCGTCGAGGCCGTCGGCACCCAGGAGTCTATGCTGCAGGCGATCCGCTCCACCCGGCCCGGAGGCTACGTCGGCTACGTCGGGGTTTCCCATGGCGTGGAGCTGCCCGGCCAGGAGCTGTTCTTCGCGGAGGTCCATCTGCTCGGCGGTCCGGCCCCAGTGCGCCGCTTCCTGCCCGAGCTGATCGACCTGATCTGCACCCGGAAGATCAATCCTGGCAAGGTCTTCGACCTGCAGCTGCCGCTGGAGCAGGCGGCAGAAGGCTATCGCGCCATGGACGAGCGCCGCGCCATCAAGGCGCTGCTCTGGCCGTGACAACACCATGTGACATCGGCCGGCCACGCCACCGGCGGCCTCGATGCGCGGTCCGGCGGGCTGGCCGCGGCGTTCCCGCATCCACATCCGCTGCACCACATCCATACTGACCCATACATCCCGTTCCAGGAGGAATTACGATGGTCACGTGGTCGAAAGACGAGTTCACCAAGATCGGCGGAGCGGACGAGCTGGAGCTCGCGTCGCTCCGGCCTGACGGCACGCTGCGGCGACCGGTGACGATCTGGGACGTACGCGTGGGCGACGACCTCTATGTCCGATCCGTGAACGGGCGCACAGCCACCTGGTATCGCGGCGCGCAGGTGCGCCACGAAGGCCGCATGAGCGCCGGTGGCGTGGAGAAAGACGTGACCTTCGCGGATGTGGATAACGTCGATCCCGTCCTCGAAGCCCAGATCGACGCCGCGTACCGCGCCAAATACCGCCGCTATGCCCCAAGCATCGTCAACAGCGTCCTCACCCCGCAGGCCCGCGCCGCGACACTCAAGCTCGTGCCGCGCTCCTGAAAGGGGGGACACCAGTCTCTAGGCTGATGTTATGGCAAGTGAAGTTGTATCGCCGGATGCACGAGACCGGAAGGAAGCCCTAGAGGAGCGAGGCATCGCGCGCGTCGAGGCATTCAGCGACGGCGTCTTCGCGTTTGCGATCACCCTGCTCGTGCTGGGCATCCACATCCCGCTGCCGACCGATGCCGATGCGTCAGCAGGCCTCAAAACGCTGCTGCTTCGGCAGTGGCCCAGCTACGTCGCGTTTGCGCTCACCTTCGCGAATGTCGGCATCGTGTGGGCCAACCATCGCCTGGCGTTCAGTCACGTCGTGCGCAGCGACCGGATTCTGGTCTCGCTGAACCTGCTGGAGCTGATGGTCGTGGCCTTTCTCCCGGTGCCGACCGCAGTCCTCGGCGAATGGGCCACCAACGACGCTAGCCGCTTGGCCGCGGTGATCTTCTACGGATGCACATTTGTGGTGTTGGGCACCTTCCACAACTTGCTGTGGTGGTATGCCGCCTATTGGGGGCGCCTGACGTCGCCGGCTCTCAGCACGTACAAGCGGCGCGCGCTGACCCTCACCTGGCTGGGCGGGCCTGTCCTGTACGCCGTGTGCGTGGCACTCGCCCTGGTGGACCCGCACCTCTCCATCGCCGGATTCGCACTGCTGGCGATCGTCTATCTCCTGCCGACGCCAGGGGTTATCTTGCAGGCTCAGCGTGCGCGGCGCCAACGACGTGGCTCATGATGCTTGCGCGTATCGGCGATATGTGGCTTGGTATTCAAGGCACCGAACCCGACGATTTAGAACGGAGAACAGCCATGCAGATCACCAGGAACTCTCTCGGGACCACAGCCGGGCCGAGCGAGTGGTTCACCGGCTCGGTTTACATTGACGCGGTCGCGGCGCCGTCGGCCGGCTCGCGGCTGAGCGCGAGCAGCGTCCATTTCACGCCGGGCGCGCGCACGGCATGGCACACCCACCCCAACGGCCAGACGATCTACGTCACCGAAGGGGTTGGCCGCGCGCAGCGGCGTGGTGGACCGGTCGAGGTCATCCGTCCCGGCGACCGCGTGTTCTTCGAGCCGGGCGAGGAGCACTGGCACGGCGCCGCCCCCGACCGCTTCATGACCCACCTGGCGATGCTCGACGTTGACGAGCAGGGCAGCAGCGCAACCTGGGGCGCGCACGTCACCGATGAGGAGTACGGCCAGCAACCCGGCTAATCCCGTGGCGCAACGCCGTTTCGCGCGCTTGAGCCTGCCAACTCTCCCTCTGCCACCCCCTCGCCCCGCGGGAGAGGGGGACGGGGGGTGAGGTCTGCCGGCAGCCGCAGGGTGAAGCAGCTCCCCGCGCCGGGCATGCTCTCCACCGCCACCGAGCCGCCCATCGCTTCGGTCAGCTCCTTCACCAGGGCCAGCCCCAGGCCGGTCCCGCCGTCGGCACCATCGCGCGAGCGCGCCGTGCGATAGAACCGCTCCCAGATGCGCGGCAGCTCGGCGGCCGGGATGCCCTCGCCGGTATCTTGCACGCGCAGCACGACCGCTGTCTCGCCGGCAGCGTCCCCCTCAGGAGCGACCGTCACCGCTACGATGCCGCCGGGCGGCGTGTGGCGCACCGCGTTGTGCAGCAGGTTCTGAATCACCTGCTCCAGCCGCGCGGCGTCCGCCCGCGCCAGCGGCGTGCCTGGCATAATCTCCGCCGTCACCTCGACCCGCCCGCGCTGCCACGCCAGCGGCGCGACCGACGCCACGCAGCGACGCGCGACCTCTGCCGCATCCACGGCCGCAAGCCGCAGCTCCAGCCGGCTTACCTCGGCCCGCGCCAGCGTGAACAGGTCGTCAATCAGCGCCTGCAAGCGGACCGTCTCGCGCGCCATGATCTCCAGATCGCCGCGCAGCGTCACCGGCGGCGTGCCATTCCAGTGCTCGCGCGCCGATTCGAGATAGCCGCGCAGTGTGGCGACCGGCGTGCGCAGCTCGTGCGAGACACTTGCCACCAGCTCGCGCCGCGCCGCCAGCAGCGCCGTCACGGTGTCGCGCTCCGCTTGCAGCTCGCGCACGCCACGCTCCAGGTCTGCCGCCATCGCGTTGAAGTTCGTCTGGAGCTGTGCCACCTCGTCCTCGCCCTCCACCGGCACACGGATGCCGTAGTCGCCGCCGCGCAGATCGCTCGTCGCGTGGGCCAGGGCTTGCAGGCGGCGCGTGGTGCGGTTGGCGAAGAGATACGAGAAGAGCGCCGAGGGAGGCAGGACGATTAGCAGCACCACCACCGTCAGCAGGAAGAAGAAGAACAGCACCGGCAGCAGTTGGAGCGGCACGCCGTGATTGGGGTTGGTGAGGACCTCGATCGTCGCCAGCAGCGCAACCACCAGGCACATGCCCAGCACCACGACTAAGAGGTGTGCGTGGGTCAGCGCAAAGACCAGATGCCGCCGGCGCAGGCCATTCCAGATCACCAGCAGCCGCACGCCCAGCCGGGAGATGACGAATGCGCCCGTGAACGCGATGAGCCACACCGCGGCGAACCAGGTCGTGGGGAAGTGCGGAGGGCGTTGCGGGTTCGCCTGCCACACGTTGGCGAGCAGTAGGGTCGGTGTCAGCCCGACCAGCGCACCCATCGCTGTGTAGAGCAGCAGCCGCGCCGGCCAGGGCCACGGCGGCCGCCGCATGCGGAAGACGCACCACAGGATGCATCCCGGTCCCACCGGCACGATCAGCACGATCACTGCTCGGACCATCGCATTTGAGGCATCGAGCTGGAACAGCAGCGCCCAGAGCAGCACCGGCGCCTGCGCAATCAGCACCTCGGCCAGCGCGCGCCACCAGGGCACGGCCAGCCACAAGCCGCGCCAGCGCTCGCGCCACGCGTGGGGAATCACGGTCGCCATCATGCGGTGCCTGCCCCTCACTGCTTCTCCGGCCGCAGCCGGTAGCCGATGCCCCAGACCGTCTCGATCTCGTCGCCCAGTGGCCCCAGCTTCTTGCGCAGCCGCAGCACAACGTTATCTACCGAGCGGTCGCCGCCGATGTACGCCTCGCGCCAGACCGTCTCCAGCAGATACGCTCGGCTGAAGGCGCGCCCCGGACTGCGCAGCAGCAGGTGCAGCAGCGCGAACTCCGTGGGGCTGAGGTCCAGCGGCTGGCCGTCGAGCGAGGCCAGGTGCGCCGCCGTATCGAGCCGCAGCGCGCCGCGCGTAAGCGTCTCGCCGCCGTCTCCCTGGCGATCCTCCCGCACAGTCTGGCGGATCAATTCGGTGCGGCGCAGCATCGCCCGCACGCGGGCCATCAGCTCGCGCATGCTGAAGGGCTTGGTGAGGTAGTCGTCGGCGCCGACCTCAAGGCCCAGCACACGATCGGTCTCCTCGCTGCGTGCCGTCAGCATCAGCACCGGCGTCGGCGCGCTCTGGCGCATGCGCCGCAGCACCTCCAGCCCGTCGAGCTTCGGCAGCATCCAGTCCAGGATCACCAGCTCCGGCTGCTCGCGCGCGTGCAGCTCCAGCGCCTCCAGGCCATCGGCCGCGTGCAGCGCGCGGTAGCCCGCCGCCTCCAGCTCGCGCAGGATCACCTGCGCCAGATCGGTCGCGTCCTCCACCAGCAGGATGCTCACCGCCATCGCCTTCTCCAACATGTCTCGATCTCTAGCCTGCGCAGGCGGGCTTGGTGGTGCCACGCCTCTCGGCGCGGATGCATCCGCCGGTCCTGCTGCCTGTCGGCGGGCGTCCACCAGCACCAGGCGCCCCTACTTCAGCATGCCATAACGTGCCCTCCATTATATCCGCCTCCGTGACGCGGCGAGAACGCCCGCCAACCCCAGAGCCTCGATTGCGACAGACCTGCGACAGGGCCGTAACGGCTTCACGACCGCCTCACGATGGACCGGCGACAAACGCGGACTATGCTGCTTCGCGTCGGCTGGGCGAGCGGCGGCCCAGGCGACTGCGACAAAGTTGCGACACGCGCGTGATTGCGTCACGACATCCAGCCGCTATCCTACGTGACGGACCCCTTGGAGGCGAGCAGGCGCCACCAGACCGCTGCCCCGCGTGGGGCGGCACGGCACTCAGTTGGAATGTGGAGGAATGAGACATGACGGGAACAGGTACCCTCAGCGCCTCGCGGCCGGCGAGCGCCGGCATCAGCGCACCGCGCGGCGGCGACGTGGTGCTGCGCACGAAACAGCTCACCAAGCGCTACGGCCAGCGTCTCGCCGTCAACGACCTCAACCTGGAGGTCTACCGTGGCGATATCTTCGGCTTTCTCGGCCCCAACGGCGCCGGCAAGACGACCACCATCCGCATGGCGCTCGGGCTGATCACGCCGACCGCCGGCTCGGTCGAGATCCTCGGCCACGACGTCGCCGCCGACCGCGCGGCAATTCTGCCGCGGGTGGGCGCGCTGGTCGAGCAGCCCGCGCTCTATCTCTACATGTCGGGCCGCGACAACTTGCGCGCCGTGGCCGCCGTGCTGGGCGGCGTGCCTGAGAGCCGCATTGACACCGTGCTGGCGCTGGTCGGCCTGCAAGGGCGCGATAAGGACCGTGTGCGGACCTATTCGCTGGGCATGAAGCAGCGGCTGGGCGTCGCCATGGCGCTGCTCAACGACCCCGACATGCTGGTGCTCGACGAGCCGGCCAACGGCCTCGATCCGGCGGGCATCGTCGAGATGCGCGACCTGATGCGCCGGCTGGTGGGTGAGGGCAAGACGATCTTCCTCTCCAGCCACGTGCTGACCGAGGTGCGTCAGCTCTGCACGCGCGTCGCGATCCTCAACCTGGGCAAGCTCGTCACCGAGACGACCATTGAGGAGCTGCTGCGCGGCCACGGCGAGTTCTCGATCACGCTGGAGCCGGCGCAGGTCAACGAGGCGCTGGCGCTGGTGCGCCGCCAGCCGTGGGGCGCGACGGCGCGTGTGGATGCCACGGGCGCGCTGGTGACGCCGGCCCCCGATGGACGCGGCCGCGACCTCAATCTCTTCCTGGTGCAGGCCGGTTTCGCGCCCGACGCGCTGACCCAGGCCTCGCAGGACCTCGAGCAGGTCTTCTTGCAGCTCACCGGCAACGGTGAGGGAGGCGTCAAATAATGGCAACCTCGGTCTCGGTAGCGGCGCCGCAAGCCGTCGCGGGCATGCGCGCGGCGCGGCCCAGCTTCGCCGGCATCACGCGCGGCGAGCTGCTCAAGATCTCGCGCCAGTGGACGACGTGGGGCATGTTCGTCGTGCTGGCCGGTATCCTCACGCTGCCCTTCCTCGTCAGCCTCGCTGCCCCAGGCTTCAAGGATGGCCTCCATCAGGCGCCGCTCTTCGAGCTGTATCGCACGATGGGCCGCAACCTGTGGGCGTTCCGTATCTTCGTCGGTCCCGTGCTGATCGTGATCACCGCGCGGCTGATCGGCATGGAGTATAGCGGCGGCACGATCCGCGTGCTGCTGGGTCGCGGCGTGGGGCGCGTGCAACTGCTGGGTGCCAAGCTGCTGGCGATTGCGGTCTACGCCGTGGGGCTGCTGCTCGCCGGGCTGATCTTCGACGCGCTGATGACCGTGCTGACGGTCGGCGTGGCGGCGGGCAATTTCGACGCGCTCAAGGCACTTAACAGCGGCTTCTGGCAGGATACCTGGGTCTACATCCTGACCATCGCAATCTCGATGGCGGTGACGATCCTGATGGCCGCGGCGGTGACGGTGCTGGGTCGCTCGCTGGCGGTCGGCCTGAGCGTGGGTCTGGGCTTCTTCGCCGCCGACAACATCGGGCTGATCTTCTTCTACCTCGCCTTCCGCCTGACCAACTCCAGCGGTTGGCTGCTGGCGACCGGCGATCTGCTCGGCCCCAACCTCAACGCGATGCCCGCGGCGGTGCTGCCGGCACGCGCTGCCGCGGCAACTTTCAGCTTCAATACGCCCTTCACACCCGTGACTGGCGGCCATACGCTGCTGGTGACGGCGATCTGGACGCTGGGCTTCATCGCCACGATGGTCTGGCTGACCTGGAAGCGCGACGTGACGGAGTAAGGGGAGAGCACGGAGAACGCGAAGCACGCGAAGCACGCGAAGCGAGCGCGAAGGGCGCGAAGAAGAGGAGAGCGGAGTAACCGCGGAGGACGCAGAGGGCGCAGCGGGGATTCGTAGGGGCGTCCGGTGGACGCCCGTCTGGCACCACACCACGCGATCCAGGGGCCTGTGGCATGCTCCTGGCGGGGTGCGGAGGAGGCAGAAATGCCAGTCAACGCCCCACTTACCCTCGAATGGAGGTGATCGCGATGCTGAAGATGCGTAGCGCCGTGAGCCGGGACACGGCCGGCCATCTCGTGCCAGCGGGGCTGAAGAAGCGCATTGGCGCCTTCGGCATCGATTACCTCCCGATCGCGGCCTATCTGGCGGCGCTCACCGGCGTCGCCGCGGCGCTGCGCCGGACTCCGCTGCGAGACTGGCTCGGACGCGTGTATAGCAACCCCTACACCGCCCAGCTCGCCGATTCGCTCGCCTTCGACCTGCCCGTGATGGCCTACTTCGCGCTCTTCGAAGCCTCACCGTGGGAGGCGACGCCGGGCAAGCGGCGCCTGGGGCTGCGTGTGGTGACGATCGCTGGCGGGCGCGTGAGCCTGCCGCAAGCCGCCGCGCGCATCGCGCTCAAGTTCCTGCCGTGGGAGATCGCGCATACCAGCCTCTGGCACACGCCCGGCTGGCCACGCCACTCGCGGCCGACCGCGGCGAACTACGCGAGTTATGCCCTCGTGTACGCGCTCGCTGGTGCCTACGTCATCACCCTGCTCACCAGCGATACGCGGCAGGCGTTCTACGATCGGCTGACGCACACGCGGGTCGTCCTCGCGCCCCACGACAAAACGCATACCAAATCCGGCCGGGCGATTGAGAGCGCCGGCTGATCTGGGATACAAACGACGACATCACATTACCATACGAGGAGACAGATACATCTTGACATCCTCCCCACGCCCGAAGGCGGGGGATTCTCTCCCTCGCGAGAGGGGTTTCCTGCTTCACCGAGCCGAGCCTCACCGTGGGTCGTACCGGCTCTCCACAGGCTGACACCGCGAGCCCCGCGGCCAATGCCACTGTGGTTTTGGGTGGCACAGAACGATTCTACAGCCGGTCAGCAAAACCGGCAACAGTGCTTGACGACGAAAGGGGGAGCGGCGCTTCCTCCCCATGCCTGAAGGCAGGGTCTCTGCGCCGCAATTCAGATGAGTGCGTTAGTCACCACGCGACCGGATGCCGTCGCGGCGCCGACCGCCGAGACGCGACCGAGCTTCGCCGGGCTGGTGCGCGGCGAGCTGTTCAAGATCTCGCGCCAGCGCGCGACCTGGGCGCTGGGCATCGTGCTGCTGCTGATTGTCCTGGCGCCGTACGGCATCTTGATAGCGATCCCCAATCCAAACCTCAAAGCGCAGATCGCCGTCGCGCCGCTGGCGTTCCTCTACACCCTGATGGGCAGCGGCCTGCTGGTGTTCCGCGTCTTCGTCGGCACCTTCCTGATCATCACGACGGCGCGGTTGATCGGCATGGAGTACAGCGGCGGCACGATCCGTGTGCTGCTGGGCCGCGGCGTGGGCCGGCTGGAGTTGCTGGGCGCCAAGCTGCTCGCACTCGCCATCCTGGCGACCGGTCTGCTGCTGGGCGGCCTGTTGATCGACTTGGTCTTCAACACCCTGGCGCTACGGGTGATCGCCGGCAACTTCGACGCCTTCCAGGCCCTCAATAGCGGCTTCTGGCAAGATACCCTCGCCTCGATCGGCACCGTCGTCATCAGCATGGCGGTGACGATCCTGATGGCCGCGGCGGTCACGGCCCTCACACGCTCGCTGGCCGTTGGGCTGGCGATCGGCGTGGGCTTCTTTGCCGCCGACAACATCGGCACAATCTTCTTCTTCCTGGCCTCTCGCCTGACCAATAGCACCTTCTGGCTGCTGGCGACCGGCGACCTGCTCGGCCCCAACCTCAACGCGATGCCCGCCGCCGTGCTGCCCGCGCGCTCGGCCGCTACCGCCGGGCTGCCTGGCGCGATGCCCCCGCCGCTCACGCCCGTCACCGGCGGCCACACGCTGCTCGTCACCGCCATCTGGGCGGCCGCCTTCCTCGCGGCGATGGTGCTGATGACCTGGAAGCACGATGTGACCGAGTAGGAGTCCTCACCCTCTGACCCCCTCTCCTCTGCGGAGGCGAGGGCGAGCTGCGTGGCTACCGGCGTGGTAGACTGCAAGCACGGCGCGTGGGCGCACGATGACGCGCACGGCGAGCGGAAGGACGGTACACCATGGCGACCGTGATAGACGAGATCAACGCGCTGCTCGCCGGCATGTCGAAGCACGACCAGGAGCGCATGCTGTGGTACGCGCGCATGCTGGCGAATCCGCCGCAATTCCCGCACACGCCGCTGCCACCCGGCAGCCCGCCCGAAGCCGTCCTCAACATCCGTGTCGATCCTGAAACTGCGGATGCGATGGAAGCGGCGCTGGAGGAGTGCGAGCGGATTGATCCCGATGAGTGGTAGTGCCTCGACCGGAGGGAGCGGCATCTATCTCCTCGATAGCAGTGTCCTCATCCTCTCAATGCGCGGCGACCAGCCGATTCGGAATCGTCTTGCGGCCGCATCGAAGCTCTATCTGTCAAGTACTGCTCTGGGCGAGTTATACGTTGGCGCGTACGGCTCACCCACCAGGCCCATTGGCGCTATTGCGGACGTCACGGCACTTGCGTCCGCAAACACCGTTCTCGGCCCTGACGCCGACACAGCGCTGATCTACGGCCGCATCAAGCACGATCTGAAGGGCAAACGGCTGACGATGCCTGATAATGACCTGTGGATCGCTGCCACCGCGATCCAGTATGACGTGACGCTTGCCGCCCGTGATGCTCATTTCAACTGGATCGAGGGGCTGCGCGTCGAGCAGTGGTGATGGGTGGTGGCAACAGGACAAACGAAAAGCCACCCGCTAGGGCGGGTGGCCGTTCGACTTCGAGGGATGATGCGCGTTCGCGTCGCGTCTGCGCACGCCGCGCGCTGAGCTAGCGGCTCGGGCGCCTGCGCGGCCCCGCGCCGCGGCTGTTGGCGCTGTTGGCGGTGGCTGAACTCGTGCCGCCGCTCGCGCTGGCGCCGGAGCTGGTGACGGCGAGGGGTTCGCCGGAGTCATGGGTATCGTCACGGGATGCGCTGCCATTCGTGCTCGCGGCGCCATCGCCGGTCGCTGCCGCCGCCGTGGCGGGTGTGTTGGTTTCCGTATCTGATGGACTATTCTGTCCTGCTGCTGCCAGTGCGGAAGCCCCATTCGCGGAAGGTTCCGTGCTCGGCGTCGCGGGTGCGGTCGCGTCCACTGCGCCACGCAGCCCTGGCACGTGGGCCAGCAGCTCGTCCATGCGCAGGCCTGTCACCGCCTGGAGCACCGCCGGCACCTGCGCCAGCATCGCCACCATGTCGCCGGTCACGCGGCTGGCGCCCAGGCTGCCGTCGCCCGAGCCAGTGGAGACGATGCTGATCTTGTCCACTTTGCTCAGCGGCTCGGCCAGCGCCCGCACGATCTCGGGCAGATTGCCGACGACCTTATCGAGCAGCGCGGCCTGGTTGTACTCGTTGTAGGCGGCCGCCTTGGTGCGCATCGCCTCCGCCTCGGCCTCGCCCTTGGCCTGGATCACCGCGGCCTCCGCCATGCCGCGCAGCCGTGCTGCCTCGGCCTCCGCGGCGCCGCGAATCTTGGCCGCCTCCGCCTCCGCCGCGGCCTGCGCCCGCAGCGCCGACGCCTTGCCCTCAGCCTCCAGCGCCAGCCGTTGCCGCTCGGCATCCGCCAGCGCCTGGATGCGCTGCCGCTCGGCATCCGCCGCCTTGATGACGGTCGCATCGAGCTCCATTTCCCGCCGGTGCGCCTCGGCCTCCTGCACCTTGGTCTGGGCGGTCTTGTCGATCTCCTGCGCGCGCGCCGCCTCAGCCACGATCTGCTGCTGGACGATCTGCGCTTGCAGGTCGGCGGCCTTATCCGCCACCACCTGCTGCTTCTTCACCTCGGCGTCGTATTCGGCACGCTTGAGCGCCAGGTCGCGCTGCGACTGCGCCTGGTTGGCCTGCGAGGCGGTCTCGGCGGCCACGCGCGTCTGATCGGCGTCGGCCCTGGCGACCGCGGCCTCGCGGCTGGCGTTGGCCTGCTCGATCTGCGTGTCGCGCGCGGCCAGCGCGGCGGCGATGTTCGCCTCTTTCTTGATGCGCTCGATCTCCGGCCGGCCCATGTTGGCGATGTAGTCGTTCTCGTCGCGCACCTCTTTGATGGTGAACGACACGACCTCCAGGCCCATCTTGGCGAGGTCCGCCGAGCTGGTGGAGCGCATCTTCTCGCTGACCATCTCCGGCTCTTTGACGATCTGCTCCACCGTGAGCTGGCCGACGATGCCCCGCAGGTGGCCCTCCATCACCAGCCGGATCAGCCCCTGGCGCTGGTCGAACGTCTTGCTGAGGAACTGCTCCGCCGCGGTCAAGACGCTGTCGCGGTCGTTGCGCACCTTGAGCTGCGTCACCGCCTCGACACGCACCGAGACGCCCTGGTTGGTGTAGAGGTTCTGCTGCGGCGCCACGTCAAAGGACATCAGCTCCAGCGAGAACGATTCGGCGCGCTCGAAGATCGGCAGCACGAACGTGCCACCGCCGGTGATCACCTTCGGCTCTTTCGCGCGGCCATAGACCAACATCGCCTGGTTTGGTCCCACTTTGGCATACTGCCGGCTGTAGGCGTTGATGACGGCGATCACCGCCAGCAGCGCCACCACGACGACGATCAGCACAATCAGCAGACCGCCGGTCAGAAACCCGCCCATCTCGGTATCCTCTTGCTAGCGGCATCGCGCCGTGCTTGCGTGCGGCATGTGTTTCGATGATCCGCGGGGATCGCTCCCCCGCTTGTCCGTTGCTCGTTGGTGGTCTCCGCTCATGACCCGGCGCCGACGGCAGATGGTGTGCCCCGATCGTCATCCTCAGACGCCGCGCGAGCGGTGCATCTCTCATGCGCCGGCAGATGAATCCGCGCCTGGAGGGCCTGCTTCGCGGCCGCAAAGCCTGCCCGCGCGGGCTTAGGGTTCAGGCCCTCGTGCGCTAACCCTCCCGCTGGTCCGCTGGCGCGATCCGCGGCTCCTCTCCGGCGCGGGCGCTCGCCAGGAAGCTATCCCACGGCTGGACCCGCGCGATACCGTCCTCGTAGTTCAGAATCACCACCTGCGTGCCGGCGGGGATCGGCTCGCCGTCGCTGCCGCGCGCGCCGACGCTGTGGCGTCCTCCCGTCTCGCCCTGGTAGATCACCTCGCCGATACCCCCAGCGCGTATCGCGATGCTGACCTCTGCCAGGCGCCCCTCCAGGCGCGAGCTTTCGCGCGTAAGCGAGCGTGGCATCTCGAGCAGGAACAGCCGCGCCAGCAGCATACTCGTCGCACCAGAGCAGACGAGACCGACCACCAGCGCCAGCAGCAGCGTAATCAGCGTCGGCAGCGCACCGAAGTTGCGCAGCAGGTAGCCCAGCACGCCGAAGATCAGCAAGAAGACCAGGATGCCGTAGAGATTGACCATCTGCTCCAGCACACCGGCCACCGCTGACCCCGCCGACTGGAGCGCCGAAGGGGAACCGCTGTCGCCGCCCGCGATGTGCCCGCCGTGTGCCGCGTGGGAGCCATTGGCGGCATGCGCCGCATGGGCCACATGGCCCGCGTCGCCCGCCGATCCGAGGTGTCCGGCGTGCCCAACATGGGCGATATGCCCGACGTGCGCCGCGTGCGCGCCGAGGTGCAGGTGCAGCAGGTGGCCGTGGCCGGCGCCGGTGAGCGTGGCGACCAGCAGAAAGGCCGCGGAAAAGGCCGCGCAGCCGATGAAGAGTAATGAGAGAGGGTCTGTGGCAAGCATGTGCTCGCCTCCTCCGGCGGCTCGTGCCGCTCCGATACGCTATCAGCTCTCAGCGCGAAATGCGCTCGACCGTCTGCCCGCGCTCGCCTTCGCTGGCCGCCGCCTGCTCGCCGGACTCTGGCACCAGCTCGCGCAGACGCTGGACCAGCGCGGCGACGTTGATGCCCCAGCCGATGCCGATCGCGTGCGGCGTCAAGATGCGGTCGCTCTCGGGATTCCAGTATTCGCGGGCGATGTCGCGCCAGTCGTTGAGACGGAAGTTATAGGGCACGCCGGCCACTTTGCCCTGCCAGGTGCGCTCGGCTGGCTCTTTGGCAAGCTCCTGTCCGATGGCCGCCGCGGTCAGGCCCGTCACTACCCCTGCCATGAAGGTGCCCATCTTCGCCATGTCGTCTGCCTCCAGCTAGCTCTCGCCGCTTTCGCCGCTCGCGCGGCTCACGACCCCATCTATCCAACCCATCCATCCATCCATCGCGTGCTGTCCACTCCATTCTACGTGCGAGCGCCTACAGTCGTTACGCGAGCCGGGACTTTGCCCCTTTATCCGACCATCGTGCCCGTCCCCAGCCCGCGCAGGCGGGCTGGGTGGCCGGCGGCCCGCAGGTGCGGATGCATCCGCCGGTCCTTTGCCCCGCCCGTTGCCGCGGGGGGTACCATAGGGTGAGCGGCAGGCGACAATCGGCGTGGGGCACGGCGGCGGCAGCGGCGGCACGCGCAAAGCGGAGGAGCATCCACACATGGCACAGACCAACCACAACGCGCTGGCGGACAACGTTGCGCTGGTGACGGGCGCCAGCTCGGGGATTGGTGCGGCGACGGCGCGCGAGCTGGCGGCACGAGGGGCGCGGCTGGCGCTGGCCGCACGGCGCGCGGACGAGCTGGATGCGGTCGCGCGGTCCATTCGCGACGCGGGCGGTGAGGCCCAGACCTTCATCGTGGATATGGCGCTGCCGGAGCAGGTGGAGCGGCTGGCGCGCGCGGTGACGGAGGCCTTTGGGCGCGTGGATGTGCTGGTCAACAACGCCGGCATCGGCGCGAAACCCCTCACCCGGTCCACCGGCGACGAGATCATCCGCATCGTGGACGTCAACCTGCTGGGGCCGATGTTGCTGAGCCGCGCTCTGCTGCCGGGGATGCTGGAGCGCCATCACGGCCGCATCATCTCGGTCGCCTCGGTCTCCGGGCACATCGCCACCGACCCGCTCTACTCCGGCACCAAGTTTGGCCTGCGCGGCTTCTCGCTCTCGCTCAACCGCAAGCTGCGCGGCACAGGCGTCACGGCCTCGCTGGTCTCGCCAGGCTTCATCCGCACCTCGATGACCGCCGCCCGCCACACGCCGATGCCGGGCCCCAAGGTCGTCGCGCGCGCCGTCGCGAATCTGGCCGCGCACCCCCGCCGCGAGGTGATCGTGCCGCGCATCTATCGCGGCGCCATCTGGGCCGAGCACCTGCTGCCCTGGCTGGCCGACCGTGCGCTCTCCGGCCGCCGCGCACCGTGATTACGGGGGAACGGCGAACGCGGAGGTTCGCGGAGGCCGCGGAGAAGGAGAGCAATTCACCACAGAGGCAACGGAGGGAACGGAGGAGGGAGTAGAGGGAGAAACCGCAGAGGACGCAGAGGAAGGAACCGCAGAGGAGATTCGTAGGGGCGTCCGGTGGACGCCCGCCGCGCAACAGGATGTGCGATGCCCTCCCGCCGCGACCGAACCGTGCGCTGTCAATCCTACAGATGTTCACACTTTCGGCACATCCTCGGCGTGGGCGGGGGGATATAGTGATGAGCGACAGGTAGTGCGAGCGCGGATCTGATGTGGTGCCGCACATTCGTAGGGGCGCACGGCATGCACCCCAGGCAAGATAGAGGACACGACATGGCGCGGGCAGTGGGAGCATGGCGTGCGGAGCGGCACGCGCGGCGCAGACGACGCCTTGCCGTCCTGTGGGACCGCCGCGCGTATCGCAATCTCGCCTACGTGCTCTCCGCCGGTCCGCTGGGCGCGATCTATCTCACCATCCTGCTGACGCTGTTCACCATCGGTATGAGCCTGCTGGTCGTGCTCGTGGGCGTGGCCGTCTTACTGTTCATGGCCGCCGTCTGGTGGTGGCTGGCGGCTTACGAGCGCGAGCTGACGATGTGGTGGCTGGACGTGAACATTGCACCGATGTCGGCTCCCTTGCCGCCGGGGCTGTCGTTGTGGCAGCGCCTGCAAGCCTACGCGCGCAATCCCATCACCTGGACGAGTCTGCTCTACCTCACGCTCAAAGCACTCTGCGGCGGACTGGCAGGCATCCTAATCTGGGCGCTGCTGGCGCTCGCCGGGCTGCTGCTGACGGCGCCGGTGTGGGCGCTTGCGGGAGCCGCCGGCTCCGGCTTTGCCCCTGACCGCACGGGCTGGCTCGTCGTCTCACCGCTCTGGCTGCTGCTCGGCGTGGTCGTCGTGGCGCTCACGCTGCGGCTGGGCAACTGGCTCGCGCAGCTCTGGGGCCAGGCGGCGCAAGCGCTCCTGGGACAATCGGACACCGCCCGCCGGCTGGCCGAGGCACGCACCCAAACGGTTCGTGCGCAGGCGCAGGCGGAACAGGCGGAGCAGAGCCGGCGCGAGCTGATCGTCAACGTCTCGCACGAGCTGCGCACGCCTATCGCCAGCATCCGCGGCCACGTCGAGTCGCTGCTGATGGCCACCGAAGCCGCCGAAGTCTCAGGAACCCCCGCGCTCATCACAGATGCCGCTGGCTCCCCCTTGTCCACCTCAAGTGTCGAGGCGAGCCATGGCTTGCCCGTCGGGGTGGGTGAAGACTCTTCCTCCGTTCCCTCTGTGGTGAATCCTTCTGTTTCCCCTGCTCCGGTCGTCGAGCATCCCGCCGAGCTGAAGGCGTACCTGGGCATTGTGCAGCGCGAAACCGAGCGCCTGGGCGCGCTGGTGGACGATCTGCTTGCGCTGGCCCGCGGCGACGCTGGCGAGCTACACCTCGAATTGGGGCCGGTGGATGGCGCGGCGGTCGTCGAGGAGGTCTACGGCGCGCTGGCTGAGCTTGCCCGTAGTGAGCGCCAGGTGACGCTAGTGCGCTTCGCCGCCGAGGGGCTGCCGCCCATCTGGGCCGACCGCGCGCGACTGGCGCAGGTGCTGCTCAACCTCGTGCGCAATGCCATCAGCTACACCCCCGCTGGCGGCATCGTCTCGCTCTCGATCGAGCCGGCGGGACCAGGGCAGGTGGCCTTCATCGTCGCCGATACCGGCATTGGCATCGCGCCCGAAGACCTGCCGCAAGTTTTCGACCGCTTCTACCGCACCGACGCCTCGCGGGCGCGCGGCAGCGGCGGCTTTGGCCTCGGCCTGGCAATCTCACGCGATCTCGTTCAGGCAATGGGTGGCACGATCGGCGTCGAGAGCCGCGCGGGCGAGGGCAGCACCTTCCGCGTCCTGCTGCGCACTGCTGGCCCCACCTAGACCGTCGTAGGCGTGGTGGGACCAAGCTGCTGGCGACTGGGGAGCGACTGGCCCGTGACGGGCGCGGGCGTCGCGGGGAACGGGAAGATGAAGGTATAGGATTGGCTGCACGATCCGCTGCCATCACGCAGCGTGCTCGCGCAGGGCTGGGTAAACGCGTGAACTTGGCCGAGCGGGTCAAGCACCCCGAAACCGAGGTTGAAGCTCGTATCGCTCTGCGGCGCATGTGTCACGGTGCAGATCAGCGCCATGTTCTCGCTGTCGTCCTCATCCCCTGCCGAGAGGTGGACTGTGCAGGTAAGGGCGAGCGATCCGGCCGGCTTGGCGGTGGGAGATGTCGGGGGCAAGGGAAGCACGGTGGGAGGCGGCGGGAGCGAGGGGGTCTGGGTCGCGGCTGCCGAGCCTGAGGCCGCCGCAGGCGTACCTTTGGTCGGCGGAGGCGTCACATGGGATGAGACATGCACGCCGCCTGCCGCACCCGCAGTGGCGCCCTGGTGGACGGAGCCGGAGGCGGCCAGGGCCAACGCGCCGGTGAGCACCAGCGCCAGGGCGATTCCCACGCAGACCCAACCCCAGCGGCGAATGAACGGCGTCAACGACGAGATGAGCTCATGCATCCACTTGGCCCCTGATCGCTCCGTACCCACACTGCCCTACAAGCCGCACAACGTCTTCCATTCAGTCTACCTATGCCGCATGGTGCTTGGGTGTTATGGACGTGGAGAATTCGCTACCTTGCCGCGAGGGCGTTGCCGTGAAGCGTTCTGGTTAGCGTGGCGCGCCAGACGGCGGCGCGGCCGGGTATGGGGGCGCGACCGGCGCCGGAGCGGGAGCCGGCACCGCCGAATACTTGCGCAACGCGTTGTAGGTGAGTAGCCCGCCCAGGATCGCGATCGCCACCGCCGGCAGCATCACGAAGATTACCGTGAACACGAATTCCAGCCTGAACACAAACGGCATACGATAGACAAACAGGAGGAAGAGCACGTCGGTCAGCACGAAGAGGCCGGCCGTAACGCCCGCCGGCAGCAGGAGCGACGCGGCCGGCGAGACGGGGACGCGTGCCACACGCAGCCGCGGCCAGACCGCGAACCCCCACGCCAGGCCGGCGGCGCCGAATGCTACCATGGCCGTGACAATGAGGATGATCACGTACTTGCTCAGCGGGATGGGTAGGAGCCAGGTAAGAGCATTGGCCGGTGAACCAAAACCCAGCAGTTCACCGACGACCAGCGCATCCAGGGCTGGCAGCACCAGCAGGCCGGCAAACGCCAGCACGGCACATTCGCCGGCCACCTGCCAGAAGGAGTAGCGCGCGAGGCGACCGATAGCGAGCCAGAAGGCGCCGGCGAAGACCCACGGCAGCGTAGCCAGTGCGACGGAAACGATATATCCTGCCACAAATCGGTACGAAGGAGTGGTTGTCAGCAGCGATACCACGAGGGCAATGCCGGCGGCGCCTGCCGTGACGCCGATCGCGCGCCCTGACGTCACTGGTCCACCAGGCGTCGGCAGCATGTATTGTGGCGCCATGATGGCGTATGGCGCGGGCGCATACGCACCAGCGGGCGCCGCGTATGGAGCGGACGCGGACGCAGCAGGCGCACTGGCGTAGGGCGGTGCGGGCGGAGCCGCGTAGGCGCCAGGTGCAGGTTGAGCATACGCACCGGAGGATGGTTGCGGTGGCGGCGCGTACGATGGCGGCTGCTGTGGCGGCGCGGGCGCGACGGGTCCGCTCGGCTGCGGTGTCGCGGGCATTGTGGCGTCAGATGTGACCGCGGGCAATTGGCGGCCGCACTGCGGACAGAACGCGGCGTCGATCCCGCCGAGTGGTGTGCCGCAAAAGGGACAAAATTGTGCCGGCATAACTCCCCCTGCTCCTCAAAGTGCGACAATGGTACAGGTTCGCAGGCGGGAAGTCAATCGCTCGATTGGAGTGTGGCAGGACGCACGCTTTCTCTGCTGCGCCGTATGATGTACGATGCGGGCGGGAATGAATTGGGACATGTCGGCGAGCGAGAGGGCGCGCGAGAGGGGCAAGGGCACGCGATGGCAGCGATTCTGGTGGTCGAGGACGAAGTCGATCTGAACAACCTGCTCAAGACGCACCTCGAAGGCGAGGGCCACACCGTCTATCAGGCTTTTGACGGGCCGGCCGCGCTCGCCGTCGCCGACGCGCACACTCCCGACCTGGTGATCCTCGATTGGATGCTGCCGGGCATGGATGGCCTCGCCGTCTGCCGCCAGCTCCGCCTGGCGCACCTGATGCCGGTCATCATGCTCACCGCGCGCGACGAGGAGATCGACCGCGTGCTGGGCCTCGAAGTCGGCGCCGACGACTACGTCACCAAGCCCTTCAGCATGCGCGAGCTGCTGGCCCGCGTGCGCGCCATGCTGCGCCGCGTCGCGCTCGACGCCACTCTGCCCGCATCCACCACGCCCGCCGGCGCCGCCAGCCCCGACGCCGACGCCGCTACTCCTCCCAACGACGGCATGCCCCCCGCGCCGGAGCCAATCGTCCGCGGCCCGCTGCGCGTGGACCTCGCGAATCACCTCGTCACGCTCGACGGCCAGGAGCTCGATCTCACCCCCAAGGAGTACGACCTGCTGGCCCTGCTCGCCGGCCACCCCGGCCGCGCCTTCAGCCGCGAGTTCCTGGTGGAGCGCCTCTGGGGCTACACCTACGACGGCTACGACCGCACGGTAGACACCCATATCGTGCGGCTGCGCAAGAAGCTCGGACCGCTGGGCGAGCGTATCGTCACCGTCTGGGGCGTCGGCTACCGCTTTATGTCCTAGAGGGCACAGCTATGGTATAGTAGCGGCTGCTGCCCTTATTCCTCTCCTCGTCCGCTCCGTCTGCCATCCTTCATCCCCGCCGGCTAAGCAAAAGAGGACGCTCGATGCTCCACCAGCTTCCACCCGATGCGTTCGCACGCGCGTGGACGCTGTTTGGCCACGATCAGGACCATCTCGCCGTCGTCAGCGCCCTCGCTGGGCAGTCGCCAGCCGAGGTCTACGTGGACGACCTACAGCATCCACACGCGGGCCTCCTGATGCTGTGGAACGACCGGCTCTTCCTGGCCGGGGCGCCGGGCGATGGGCCGTTTGCCCGCGCGGTGGTTGCGCTGCTCCGCGATCGCTACACGCCACACACGCGCGACGATGGTCCCTGCGACCGCACGGTCGCCTATACCCCGGCGGGATGGGAAGCCTATCTGCCCTCGCTGTTTGGTGACATCGTCTCCCTCCGTGCCGAGCGTGAGTATTACCGTCTGCGCGTCACCGCACCGATCGTCACCCCTCCGCTGCCGGCAGAGTATCGCCTGCGCCGTGTTGACGCGACACTGGTGTCCGACACATCGCTCGGCAACCATCAGGTGCTGCTTGCCGAGACTCAGTCCGAAGCACCCTCGGTGGCTGATTTTCTGCGCAACCGGTTCGGCTACTGCATGCAGCATGGCGAGGACATCGTGGCGTGGTGTCTCTCTGAATACAACCACGGAGACCGTTGCGAGCTGGGCATCGAGACGCTGCCACCCCACCAGCGTCAGGGACTGGCGCTCGCTGTGGCCCGGGCAACCATCGCGCACGCCCAACGGGCGGGGATGACTGAAGTTGGATGGCACTGCTGGCAGCGGAACCTCGCCTCCAGCGCCCTCGCCTGCAAGCTCGGCTTCGAAAAAGTGAGCGACTATCCCGTGTGGTATTGCCGGTTCGGTCAACCGCCGGCACCATAGAGGGCACGGAGCACGCGAAGCAGGAACGGGGCTTCGGTCCCCATCGTGCGCGCTACCGCTTGCCGTGCGGCGACCTCCGAGCCAACGCCGGCAATTTGTTGCCGCGACCCCTCCCTCATCTACATCCACGCCGCCACATCGCCACACTTCCGCCACACTTCCGCTCCAGCCCGGACATACTCGCAGGCTAGGCTAGAGATGTCCGCCAGGGGACACGACACACGCGCGTCGCGCCGGGCAGGGAGCCGGCGCGACGTGGCAAGACATGACGAGACACGAGGCGATGAAGATGGACGAGCAACGGGACCCAGAATCAGAACAAGAAGGGCAGGATGCGGGCGCCGAGGCGACGGGAGAGTTCGCCGGTGCCCCGACGACGCCGATCGACGAGCAGGCGCGGGCACGCCAGGCGGAGGGCGAGCGCGCGACGCCGGAGCAGCCGGTAGCACCACAATATCCGCAGTATCCACCACGACCGTACCCTGAGCACGCGCCGTATCCCGGCCCTGCGTACCCAACCGACGCGCCGGGCTACCAGGCGGGACCCCGCGAGCGGCGCGGCACCTCCGGCTGGGTCAAGGCGTCGGTCGGCTGCCTGATTGCGCTGGTGGCGGTCATGGCCTGCTGCGCGCTGGGCACCGGCCTTGCCGCCGGACTGCGGATCGTCAGCACCGACGTCACCGGCTCCCAGACGCAGAGCTTCGCCGTCAACGGGACACCCCACGTCGTGCTGACCGCCACCGCCGGCAACGTCATCGTCGGCACCGGCGATGCGGGCACCGTGCATATCAGCCTCAGCAAGTCGGTGCGTGCCATCTCGCAGGGCCTTGCGCAGCAGGCGCTCGATGGGGTGCGCTTCAACGCGACTCAGGACGGCAATACGATCACCATCACCAGCACCTACGGCACCTTCGGATCCAATCCGCTCGTCTACAGCCGTAGCCTTGAGATGACGATCACGGTCCCGCCGACGACGGACCTCGACACGACGCTCACCGCCGGCAACCTCAACGTCAGCGGCACGACCGGTGCGCTCCAGGTCCGTTCCAGCGCCGGCAACGTCACACTCGACAGTGTCACGCTGCGGGGTACGTCGTCGCTGCACCTGACCGCCGGCAATGTCACGCTGCACGGTGCGCTCACCCCGCACACGGCGCTCGAAGCCGACGTGACCGCGGGCAACGTCAGCCTCTTCTTGCCGGCCGACACCGCGGCGCACCTCGCAGCCACCGTCACCGCGGGGCATGTCAGCACCGCCGGCTGGGCCAGCTCGCAGGACAGCACCAGCGGCACACTCAGCCAGGACCTGAACCCCAACCCGACCAGCACGATCACGATCCAGGTCACCGCCGGCAACGCCAGTGTCGTCGCCAGCTAGCTGAACCAGAGCCAGTATGCCTCGCGCGGCTCCTGATAGCACCCGCGCATCTATAAAGGAGCGCAGACATGCGCATGGCATCAGACGCGGCAAGGATGCTGCCGTCGTCCCCCCGCGCGCCGCGAGGCTGGACCCAGCTTGCGGGCTACGCGGCATGCGCGTGGGCGCTCGTGTTCGCCGCGGTGAGCTTCTATTGGGCGGCCGGCGGGACCATCGGCGCCGACACGATCGGGCCGGCGCTCGCGAGTCTCGCGTTGGCGCGCGATCCGGAGTTCGTCGCGATCCTCTGGATCACTGGTGCCCTCAAGCTCGTCGCGGGACTGCTCGCGCTGGCGCTCGTTCAGCACTGGGGCTGGTTCATCCCGCGCTGGCTGCCGCTGATCGCCGGCTGGGGCGCGGCCATTGGCCTGATCCTCTACGGCGGCGCCAGCTTTGTACAGCACGCGCTGATGGTGACCGGCGCCATCGCTATTCCGGCGGGACTGGTGGGCGAGACGGCCGCACGCTGGCACCTGCTGCTGTGGGATCCCTGGTGGTTGCTCGGCGGCCTGCTCTTCGCTGCCGCGACCTGGGGCTACGGCCAGCATACGGCGCGCGGGGGCGGGGTTCGGGGAACACGGAGCTCGCGGAGGGTCGCGGAGGACGCGGAGAAGAGCGAGCGGTAGAGGACAAGAGAGCAAGAGAGACAAATAAGGACGGTGTATATAGATGGCAACCAAGACCGACGAGCGCGTGCCAAGCATCGCGTCGCAGTTCGCGGCGCCGCACGGACTGCTCGGACATGTCGCCGGCTGGCTGATGGCCGGCAACGACGACATGAACGTACACGTGATTGAGCTGCTCGACATCCAGTCCGCCGACGCGGTGCTGGAGATCGGCAGTGGGCCGGGGCGGGCGCTGGCGCGCGCCGCGGAGCGGGCCACCAAAGGCTTCATCGCGGGCGTGGACGTCTCGGACGTGATGATCGCCCAGGCGCGGCGGCGCAACCGTGAGGCGATCCGCGCCGGTCGCGTGGAGCTGCGCCTGGCGGGTGTCTCGCACCTGCCCTACCCCGATGCGCGCTTCGATACCGCGCTGGCGATCAACAGCTACTATTTCTGGCCGCGGCCCGAGGCCGACCTGCGCGAGGTCAAGCGCGTGCTCAAGCCCGGTGGCGTGCTCGCCCTGGGGCTGCGCGCCCGCGACGCCTCACGCGGGGCCATGTACAACCACCGCAGCCTCTCCGAGGAGCAGATCGCGGCCATCGCGCACACCCTCGCGCGCGCCGGCTTCGAGCTGCTACGCACCGAGCGCGCCCGGCTGCGCAGCCAGTCGGCGGTCATCCTGCTGGCACGCAAGGTCACGGCGTGAAGGCGCATCACCCGTAACACGCACTCGTACTCGTCACAGCGCACTCCAGGGTCCATAGTGAGTGGAGAACAAGGGAACAGACATGGGGGAGATAACCGTGATCCAGCAGACCACACGGCGCGAGGTGGCCGTAGACGCCGCCACGCCCGCGCCACTCGCGCGCGCCGAGCACGTGACGCGCATCATCGGCGGCCGCGCTCAGCGCACCACCATCCTCGACGACGTGACGTTCGATGTGCCGGCGGCCAGCCTCTTCGCCATCAATGGCCCCTCGGGCAGCGGCAAGTCCACCGTGCTCAACATGCTCACCGGGCTGGACCGACCCACGAGCGGGCGGGTGATCTTTGAGGGCCAGGAGCTGCGCGCCAAGCGTGAGAACGCGCTCGCCCGCTGGCGTGGGCACCACGTCGGCATCATCTTCCAGTTCTTCCAGCTCATCCCCACCCTGACCGCTGAGGAGAACGTGTTGCTCGCCTTGCAGCTTGGCGGGGGCGGAGGGATCGCGCGCGGAAAGTGGCGCGAGCGGGCGCGCGAGTGCCTGGCGCTGGCTGGCGTCGCCGACTACGCGCAGCGTCTGCCCGGCGCGCTCTCTGGCGGACAGCAGCAGCGCGTCGCCATCGCCCGCGCGCTGGCCAACGATCCGCCGGTGCTGGTGGCCGACGAGCCGACGGGCAATCTCGACTCGCGCTCGGCGCACGCCGTCTTTGATACCCTCGCCGCGCTCGTGGGCCGCGGCAAGACGGTGATCTACGTCACCCATGATCCCCAGCTTGCCGCTCGCGCCGCCGCCCGCATCGAACTGCTCGACGGCCGCGTTCGGGACTTCGCGGGCACCCATGCCATCGTCACCTGGCAGCCTGACCCGGCGGAGGAGGCGGCATCATGACCCGCGACGACTCACGGCAATCCGCCGCCCCCACCGCCTCGCCCCTGCCATCAGAGGAACAGCCCACTGCTACATCCTCCATCTCCTGTGCGTCGTCTGCGTCGTCTGCGTCGTCTGCGTCGTCTGCGGTTCCTCTCTCCGCGACCTCCGTGAAACTCCGCGACCTTCGCGTTCTCCGAATCCCTGCCCTCTCGCCACTGGGCCGCAAGTCGCTGGCCGACGTGACGCGCCGCAAGGGGCGCACGCTGCTGGTAGTGCTGGGCATCCTGATCGGCGTGCTCGGCCTCACCGCGATCAACGTCGCCGCCGGCGCGATGGGCGCCGCCTTCGCCTACAGCCAGAACCAGAGCGCCAGCGGCGACATCGAGTTCTACGCCTCCAAGGGCGTGCAGCCGGCGGCCGTGTTGCTGCTGCAAGCGCAGCCCAACGTGCAGACCGTGCAACTGCTGGCGTCCTACTCCACGCGCTGGAAGGTCGCGCAGGCACCGGGGCACGTCAACATCGGCATCGTGGCTTTCCCCGATCTCAACCGCATCACGCTCGGCCGCTTCCAGCTCACCAGCGGCCACCTGCCCGGTCCCGGCGAGATCGTCATGGAGACGAGCGATCGCGCGCTGCAGGGCTTCGCGGTCGGCGATACCATCACTGTGGACTCACCCAACGGCCCCACCACACTGACCATCGTTGGCACCTCGCGCACGCTGGGACGCACCAGCGCGGCGCTCACCGGCACCGCCCGTGGCTACATGAATATGGCCGGCTTGCAACAGCTCGCCGGCGTCGGCGCGCCCAACTTCATCGAGATCCGCCTCGACGACCCCAGCCACGCCAAAGCCACCGCGACCGCCCTCCAGGCACAGCTCAAGGCCGCAGGCGTGCGAGTGGATAACGTCTCGCTCCTCAGCCGCAACGACGACCTGGGCGTGCTCAACGGCCTGTTCACCGTCATGCGCGTGCTCTCGCTGATCGCCCTGCTGCTCACCAGCTTCCTGATCATCAACACCGTCACGACGCTCGTCGCCGAGCAGACGCGCATCATCGGCACGATGAAGGCCATCGGCGCAACTCGTGGCCGCGTGATGCGCGGCTACCTCGGCTCGGTGGCGATCTACGCCGTCGCCGGCAGCGCGCTCGGCATCGGCCTGGGCATCTACGGCGGCTATCTTTTGGCCTCGTACGTCGCCGACCTGATCACCCTCGACCTCGGCCCGTTCAGCCTCGATCCGGGAGTGCTCGCGCTCAGCCTTGCGGTGGGCATCGGCATCCCTATCCTGGCGGCGCTGCTGCCGCTGTGGAACGGCACCCGCATCACTGTGCGCGCGGCGCTCTCAGGTTATGGCGTCAGCGCCGGCAACGCGGGGCGCACCACACGGCGCGCGAGACTGCTGCCGCCGGCGATCGCGCTCGGCACGCGCGGCGTGTTCCGCCGGCCAGGGCGCGCGGCGCTCACCCTGCTCGCGCTGACGCTCTCTGCGACGGCATTCCTGGCGATTCAGACCACCACCTACAGCGCTAATCAGTTCATCTCGCACATCTTCACCCAGTACAACTTCGACGCCTTCGTGGGCGCCAACCCCGGCCCATACGCCGCGCGCCGTGCGCAACTCCTCGCCGTCCCCAACGTCGCGGTGGTTGAGCGCTTCGAGCAGGACGAGCTGGATACCAAATGGGGCACGGCGCGCGTGCAGGGCGTCGAGGCCGATACCCACCTCTATCATTACGACCTCGTCGCCGGACGCTGGCTGCGGGCCGGCGAGCCGGGCACGGTGGTGATCAGCGAGCAGATGCAGCAGCAGACACACCTCGCGCTCGGCGACACCCTCACCGTCAACGGCGTGACGACCTTCGCCACCTGGCGCGTGATCGGCGTCGTGCGCGACCTCAACGGCGGCCTGGGCACCATCGGCACCGCCTTTACGACGATTGATACACTGCATGCCTTCGCGGGGCTGCCGGCGGACGAGGCGAGCAGCTTCATGGTGCAGGCGGCGGATCGCTCGCCGGCGGCGGTGAACCGCATGGCGACCGCCCTGGACGACACCCTCAGCCGCGCGGGCCTCAATCCCGTCGTCTCCACCGCGCAGCAGCAGATCGCGCGCAACCAATCGGAGTTCAACATCCTCTACGTGCTGCTCTATGCCGTCGCGGTGATCGTCGCGCTGGTGGGGGTGCTGGGTCTCTTCAACACGCTGACCACCTCGGTGCTGGAGCGCCGCCGCGAGATCGGCATCCTGCGCTCGCTGGGGGCGACCGGCTGGCGCGTGGCAAGCGTCTTCTGGGTGGAGGGGCTGTCGCTGGCGGGCGTGGCGTGGCTCGTTGCCGTGGCGCTCGGCATCCCGGCGGCTTACGGCTTCGTCGCGCTGATCGGCAATGTGCTGATTCAGATGCCCTTCGCCTTCGACCCGACGGCGCTGGCCCTGATGCTAGCCTTCACCTTCGTCCTCGCCACGGTGGCGAGCGCCATTCCCGCGCTCAGCGCCTCGCGCGTGCGCGTCGCCGACACGCTGCGGTATGAATAGGAGGGGGTGACGGAGGTCGCGGAGAGGAGAGGGCGTGGAGTATATGGATGAAGCCGCATCCCACGCCCTCGCGCTCAGCGTGCAGCAGCCCTACGCCGAGGCGATCCTCAGCGGGCGCAAGCGCATCGAGGTGCGCACCTGGCGCACCTTTCACCGTGGCACGCTCTACATCCACGCCGGCCGCACCTGGTACGGCACGCGCGACCTTGGCACCAAGCGGGCGTATCGCGATGCCGCCGCCATCGCCCGCCACATCGGCCTGCCCGAGCAGATCGACGCCTATCCGCGCGGCGCGCTCGTCGGCCGCATGCGGGTGATCGACTGCTTCGATTTCGACCCCCAGACCTGGGAGGCCACCCGCGCGCTGCACTGGTGCGACTTCGCCTTCCGTTCCGGCCTGATCGGCTGGCGCATCGAGATGCCGGAGCGCCTGGCGCGTCCCATCCCACTGCGCGGCTCGCTGGGCGTCTTCCCCATCACCCTGTGATCGACGCTGCGCTCTACATCGTCCGCTCGGCGCCCTCCGGCTCGGCCTCAGCCGCACGCGGCGGGAAGCCAGGCCAGCGCGGACGCCGTGGCTCGCGCACGCCAGCGGAGCCGCCACCCCCGCCAAGGCCTCCGTTGCGCGGTCCACCGCCCCGTCGCTGGAAGCGAAATCGCCCGCCTGGCCCAAACCAGCGCCGCACAGGCACCACACGCAGCATAGTCAGCACGGCATAGAAGAAGAGCGCCAGCAGCAGGCCCAGCACGATGGTCGTCACGATGCGGCCGGCGAGCAGCACCAGCAGCGTCGCCGCGACCCCAAGGAGCAACGCAACGGCAGCCTGAACGGCAAGTCCGGGCAGCAGGGACGCGCGGCGCATGAGGAGCTCCTTTCGCAACCTTTCGACGGCGACCCAACCAAGTATACGCGCCAACCTGCCGCCGCGTTCCCCGCACCCCCTACTCAGCCGGTAGCTCGAAGGTGAACGTCGAGCCGCAGCCGACCACGCTCTCCACGCGGATCGCCCCGCCGTGCGCGCGGGCGATCTCGTGCGCGATGGCGAGGCCTAACCCACTGCCGTCTGGCGCGCCGCTAGTCTGGCCCTCGATAGCGTCATCACGCGTGCGGGCGACGTCGGCGCGATAGAAGCGCTCGAAGAGGTGCGGCAGGTGCTCCGGCGCGATGCCGGGGCCGTCATCCTCGATGCTTACCCACGCCACGCGCTGGCCGCCGGCACGATCCGCCGCCGCGCCCGTTTCTACGCGCACACGGCCACGCTCCGCCTGACCGGCCCGCCCAGCGTATTTGATGGCGTTCTCCACCAGATTGCCCAGCGCCAGGCCCAGCGCCGTCCGGTCGCCGCGCACCCATAGCTCAGGCAGCGCGCCGGTGCTGAGGACCACGCCGCGCTCATGGGCCAGCGGCGCCAGGCGCTCCACCACCTCCAGCGTCACGTCGCTCAGGTCCAGTGGATCGTCGCGCAGCTGCAGCTGCCCCGCATCGGCCCGCACCAGGGTGAGCAATTGCCCCACCACCTGCCCCATGTACGCGTTCTCGCTCTGGATGACCCCCAGTGCGCGGCGGTATTCCTCCGGTGTGCGCGGCACAGCCAGCGCCCGCTCGGCCTCCGCCGCGACGATGCTCAGTGGCGTGCGCAGCTCGTGGCTGGCGTCGCCGGTGAACTGCCGCTGCCGTGCGAAGGCGGCGTCCAGCCGCGCCAGCATGCGGTCGAAGGTCGCCGCCAGCGCACCCAGCTCGTCGCGCGACTTCAGATTCAGCCGGCGGCTCAGATCGCTCTCCTCGATCTCCTCCGCGGCCAGCGCAATCAGCCGCACCGGCCGCAGCGCGCGGGTCGCCAGCCAGTAACCGCCCAGCGCCGCCACCAGCAACGTTAGCGGCCCGGCGATCAGCAGCCCCGGCACCAGCACGCTCAGCGTGCGCGTGGACTCCGTCGGCTGGCCCACCACCAGCATCGCCACCTGCCGGCCCGCGCCCATGATGGGAGCGAAATGCAGCGTATACGGCGCAAGGGAGACGTTGCCCGCGCAGCCGACGGTCGGCAGGGCGATCGTCGGAAATATCCCGACCGAGGAGTTGCCCCCGCTAAATTGCGCCGCCAGAGTCTGGATGCGGGCGATTGCCTGGGCGCTCAGCGGGCCAAACGACTGGACGGGATCGTCCCCGGCATTGAGCAGCACGGCGATATCGCCCGGCACAAACGGCGTCACGGCGATCTGTTTACCGACCTGCTGCTGCTTGCCAGCCGCAGTGCAGACGTTGTCCCACGGGTCCTGAATCTGGAGCGTGCCGTGCGTGGCATCGTAGGTCGCGCTGAGTGTGGTGGCGAGCGTCGTCAGGTCGCCGCGCTGCGCCGATTGATCCTGCTGGATCGCACTGGCTGAGACGATGCCGCCGAAGACGACGAACACCAGCGCCAGAATCGCCAGATACCACAGGGTCATGCGGATGCGCACGCCGCCAAAGAAGCGCGCGATGTGGCGCGCGAGCGTGCGGACAGCGCCGTCCATAGAGATACCCTCCGCCCTCACGACGGCGCGACAGCGGGGGCGCGCAGCCGGTAGCCCGCGCCGCGCACCGTCTCCAGCAGCTTGGTCTCGAACGGATCGTCAATGCGGAAGCGCAGCCGCCGCACATAGACATCCACGACGTTGGAGGTGGCGTCGAAGTCGTAGCTCCAGATGTGACTCTCGATCTGCTCGCGCGTCAGCACCTGGTTGGGGTGCCGCATGAAGTATTCGAGCAGCGCCACCAGCCGCGGCGTCAGCTCGATGCGCCGCCCCGCGCGCTCGGCCTCGTGGGTGGCCGGGTTCAGCCGCAGGTCGCCGGACGCGAGATAGCCGGTCTTGCAGTCGGCCTCACGACGGAGCAGCGCGCGCAGCCGCGCCAGCAGCTCGCGCAGCGCGAACGGCTTGACGAGATAGTCGTCGGCGCCGCTATCCAGCCCGCGCACCCGGTCCTGCACGGCATCGCGCGCCGTCAGCATAATGATGGGCATATTCACCCGCCGCTCGCGTAGCGCCCGGCAGACCGCCAGGCCATCTTTGCCCGGAAGCATCACGTCGAGGATCAGCGCGTCGTAGGGCGCCGCCTGGGCAAATGCTTCGCCCTCCAGCCCGTCGTATGCCGCGTCCACCGCGTAGCCGGCATCTTGCAGCGCGCCCTTGAGCGCCGCGCTGAGGCGCCGGTTGTCTTCCACCAGCAGGATGCGCATTGCCGATCCCCCTCCTCTCCCTCCTGCGTTCCTGCGCCCGGCCCGCATTCTACGCCGCCCACACGCAGCGTGTCACCCGAAGATGACACCCCGATGACAACGCGCCGCTCGCGTGTCATGGCCGCGTCATCTCCGCCTGCTACCGTTCGTCGCGTGGCCCTCACCCCAACGCGGAGAGGTGGGGCGGGCCTCGCCACGACAGCTACGCCGAGAGGGGAGGCAGAGAGAACGCGAAAAACGCGAAGCAAGCGCGAAGCAAGCGCGAAGCTCGCGAAGGGCATCGCACAGGCGCACAGGCGATCCGAACCACGAACCACCGACGACGAAAGGAGAACCCAATGGACGATCAATCCCGCGCCGTCCTCGAGACAGCGCACCTGGGCCGGCGCTACGGGCGTCGCTGGGCGCTGCGCGACTGCACCTTCTCGCTGCCCACCGGCCGCGTGGCGGCACTGGTCGGTCCCAACGGCGCCGGCAAGACGACCCTGCTGCACCTGGCGGTGGGACTGCTCGCGCCCTCCACCGGCGGCGTGCGCATTTTCGGCGACGCCCCGCGCGAGCGCCCGCGCGCCGTGCTGCCACGGATCGGCTTCGTGGCCCAGGATCACCCGCTCTACAGGGGCTTCACGGTGGAGGACCTGCTCACGCTGGGGCGCAAGCTCAATCCGCGCTGGGAGAACGATCTCGCCCTGCGGCGCCTGCGGCGGCTCGGCATCCCGCTGGATCAGCGCGCCGGCAAGCTCTCCGGCGGTCAGCAGGCGCAGGTGGCGCTGGCGCTGGCGCTCGCCAAGCGGCCCGAGCTGGTGCTGCTGGACGAGCCGCTGGCGAGCCTCGATCCGCTGGCGCGGCGCGAGTT
>DASVAA010000198.1:0-27335 GCA_036376595.1 Ktedonobacterales bacterium
TTGGGCTGGCGGGTTGCCGGCTACTATGGGCTTGATCGCTTCCTGCTGCCGGCCCTTGGCCTGCCCTGGAAGCCGGGGCGGGTCTTCACCGGCGTGAGCATGAGGCCTCCGCGAGGCGCGGTCCCAGCGGCGTGACGGTCATGCCATCACGCCGTCACACCTATCTCGTTGCGGGTCATGTGCCGCTGTGCGAGTCCTGTAGATCGATTGGCCGTCCCAGGTACCTCACCCGGGGCGGCCAAATCGAACCAGTGCCATGTGATCATTCCGGTTGGACCCGGCTGACACCTGTGATTTGAACGTGAGATTCCCCTCAGCCAAGGTGACGGCTTCGTGACTCGCTGGCTGCACACTTCCCGTCATGAACCGCCGAGCGGCCAGCCGCTCTAACTCCTACGGCGTCTAGCGTGCCGCATGCGGAGGGAGATTACGCCATGGGCGATCCAACAGCGATCCAGGACGGCGTCTGGGCAGCGGTCTCACGCCGGGGCATTTCACGGCGCGACTTCCTGCGCTTCTGTTCGGTGATGACCGCAGCGCTGGCCTTGCCGATGCACTACACGGACCGCATCGTGAAGGCGTTGGAGCAGACGACACGGCCGGCCCTCGTCTGGCTCGAGTTCCAGGACTGCGCCGGCAACTCCGAGTCCGCACTGCGGGCGAGCCACCCCAGCTTTGCCGACATCGTGCTGGATCTGCTGTCGTGGAACTACCACGAGACCGTCATGGCGCCGTCAGGCAAGGCGGCGGAGAAGTCGCTCTACGATACCGTGACCCAGCAGAAGGGGCAGTATCTCGCGGTCGTCGAAGGCTCGATCCCGCTTGCCGCGAATGGCATCTACTGCACGATTGGCGGCCGTAGCGCGATTGACATCGCCACGCAGGTCTGCACCAATGCCTACGCCACCATCGCCGTCGGCACCTGCGCCGCGTTCGGCGGCATCCCGGCCGCGGCGGGCGGCCTCACCGGGGCGGTCGGCGTTGGTGAGGCGATCCCCGGCCTGAAGCTGATCAATCTCAGCGCCTGCCCGATGAACGGCGCGAACCTGGCGGCCACCATCGTTCACTGGCTCACCTTCAAGGAGCTGCCGGCGACCGACGCCTTGAACCGGCCGCTCTTCGCCCACGGCGACCGCATCCACGACGACTGCCCGCGGCGCGCGCACTACGATGCCGGCGAGTTCGTCGAAGAGTGGGGCGACGAGGGCCATCGCCAGGGCTGGTGCCTCTACAAGATGGGCTGCAAGGGTCCGGCCACCAGCTACAACTGCCCGCGCATCCAGTGGAACGACGGCACGAACTGGCCGATCGGCGTGGGGCACGGCTGTGTGGGCTGCGCCCAGCCGAACTTCTGGGACACGATGACACCCTTCTATCGCACGCTGCCGTCGGTCCCAGGCTTCGGCGTCGAGACCACCGCCGAGGAGATCGGTCTCGCCGTCGTCGGGGCAGTCGCCGGGCTGACGGCGGTGCATGCGGTGGGATCGGTCGTGCGCCAGCAGCGGGCAAAGGTGCGTGCCACTGCGACCGCCGCGCCTACTCCTGGGTCTGCTGCAGCGGTATCGGCTCCAGCGTCCTCCGCGGACGGCAAGGGGCAGAGCGGCGCGGGGACTGGGGAGGGGAGCAGTGAGGAGGGCACGCCGTCATGAGAATTGCCATTGATCCCATCACCCGTATCGAGGGCCACCTGCGCATCGAGGTCGAGGTGCAGGATGGCCAGGTCACCGATGCCTGGAGTTCAGGCACCATGTTTCGTGGCATCGAGTTGATCCTCAAAAATCGCGATCCGCGCGACGCCTGGGTCTTCGCGCAGCGCATCTGCGGCGTCTGCACCACCGTCCACGCGCTCGCATCGGTGCGGGCGGTCGAAGATGCACTGGGAATCACGATTCCAGATAACGCGCGACTCCTGCGCAACCTCATCGCCGGGGCGCAGCTCGTGCAGGATCATGTGATTCACTTCTATCACCTGCACGCGCTGGACTGGGTGGATGTGACCGCAGCACTCAAGGCGAACCCAGCCGCGACGGCGTCCATCGCCCAGTCCATCTCGACCTATCCAAAGTCGAGCGCGACCTACTTCAAGGGCGTGCAGGATCGACTGCAAGCGTTTGTGAACACCGGGCAGATCGGCATCTTCGCCAACGGGTACTGGGGCCATCCGGCCTACAAGCTGCCCCCCGAGGTGAACCTGCTTGGCGTGGCCCACTACCTCGAAGCGCTCGACTGGCAGCGCGATTTCATCCGCATCCATGCCATCCTGGGTGGCAAGAACCCGCATCCGCAGTCCTACCTCGTGGGCGGCATGGCGACGGCCCTCAACCCCGACAACGAGTCCACCATCAACGCCGACCGGCTGAGCCTGATCGCGCAGCTCTTGCAGCGCGGCCAGGACTTCGTCTCGCAGGTCTACCTGCCCGACGTGCTGGCGGTCGCCTCGTTCTATAAGGACTGGGCGGGCTTGGGATCGGGCCTGGGCAACTACATGGCCTACGGCGACTATCCGAGCGACACCCAGAACCGGCCGGAGACCTACTTCTTCCCCGGCGGCCTGATCCTGAACAAAGACCTGACGACCGTGCTGCCGGTTGACCAGCACCAGGTGAGCGAGTACGTCACCCACTCCTGGTATCGCTACGACGAGGGAGACGCAGCGGGTCTGCATCCCTGGAAGGGCGAGACCAATCCCCAGTACAGCGGTCCGGAGCCGCCCTTCGAGCTGGTCAGCGACCACGACAAGTATAGCTGGCTGAAGGCTCCGCGCTACGGCAGCCATGCCGTTGAGGTTGGCCCGCTCGCTCGCATGCTGATCGCCTACGCCAAGGGCGTACCGGCGGTGCAGCAGCTCGTCAACGGCGCACTGACGCAGCTCAACGCCGGCGCACCGGCGCTGTTCTCCACACTGGGGCGTGTTGCGGCGCGCGCCATCGAAGCGCAGGTCATGGTGCAACAGCTCCCCACGTGGCTGGCGCAGCTCGAAGACAATATGGCGCGCGGGGATCTGACGATCCACGACACAGCGCATTGGGATCCCAGCACCTGGCCCTCCGAGGGCTTCGGCTTCGGCCACCATGAGGCACCGCGCGGCTCGCTCGGCCACTGGGTGCATGTCAAGAACGGCACGATCGCCAACTACCAGGCGGTGGTGCCGAGCACCTGGAACGCCGGGCCGCGCGACGCGCAGGGCCAGCGAGGCGCCTATGAGGCCGCGCTGATCGGCACACCGGTCGCCAACCCCGAGCAGCCGGTGGAGATCCTGCGCACGGTCCACTCGTTCGACCCGTGCCTTGCCTGCGCCGTTCACGTGCTGGATCCAAAGGGACGCGAATACGCCAACATTCGCGTGGTCTAGAGGAGGGGCAGCATGGATATGTCAGGACAACGCCCTGATGCCGCCGTGGACTCCGCCGCTGGCACGCCCGCCCTGCCCGCACCTGCAACTCCACGGGCCTTGGCGAAGGAGACGATTTACGTCTGGGATCTGCCGGTGCGCATCACGCATTGGGCCAACGTCGCCTCGATCCTGGTGCTCTCGGTCACGGGCTACTACATCGGCAACCCGTTCATCACTACGAGCGGCCCAGCGGTCAACCAGTTCTTGATGGGCTTCGTGCGCTTCGTCCACTTCACGGTGGCCTTCGTCTTCACGGCGAGCGTGCTTTTCCGCATCTACTGGGCATTCAGGGGCAACAAGTACGCCCGCTGGAGCCAGTTCCTCCCAGCCACGCGGGGGCGGCGGCGCGCCTTGTTCAAGATGGTGCGTTACTACACGTTCTTCCGCCGCGAGCCACCGGCCGAGGTGGGTCATAATCCACTGGCTGGCGCGACCTACATCGGCCTCTACGTGCTCTTCGTGCTGCAGATCGTGACGGGGTTCGCACTCTACTCACAGCCGTTCGGCGGCGGCTTCTGGAAGTCGGCTTTTGGCTGGATCATCATGGCCTTCGGCGCGCCGGTCGTCCGCTTGGTGCATGACATCGTCATGTACCTGATCATCGCCTTCACCATTCACCACGTCTACAGCGCCATCCTGATCGACATCGAGGAGCGCAGTGGCTTGGTCTCCAGCATCGTGACGGGCTACAAATCGCTGACGACCCATCACATTGCTGAGGCGCAAGCCGAGGAGCGCCCAGCGCCTCGGCGCCGGGGTCGGAGGGCGAGGGCGAGGTGATGGTGATGTCAGTAGAGCCTTCAGTGGAGTCGATGGCAAGGAGCACCCGAAGCTCCGTGGTCGTGCTAGGCCTGGGAAATTTGCTCCGCCGTGACGAAGGGCTGGGCATTCGCGCGCTGGAACGGTTGCAGGAGCACTATCTCCTGCCGAATGGCGTGCAGGTGGTGGACGGCGGCACGCTCGGTCTCGACCTGCTGTGTTACCTGGAGGAGGCGCAGCGGCTGCTGGTGCTGGACGCGGCGCTGACCGACGGGCCGCCGGGAACGCTGCTGCGTGTAGCGGATGACGAGGTGCCAGCCTTCTTCGGCATGCGCACCTCGCCGCACGAGATCGCGCTGCCCGACCTGCTCGCCGTCACTCGGCTGCGCGGCACGGCGCCGCGCGAGGTCGTCGTGCTGGGGATGCAGCCGGAGGCGCTGGCGCTGGGTTGGGAGCTTTCGCCAGCGGTGGCCGCGCGCCTGGACGCCCTGGCAGACGCCGCTGCCGACGAGCTGCGGCGCTGGGGGCTGAACATCGAGCGGCGATCAGCATATGGAGAAGGAGGTGTGGAATGCACGAGCTAGCCGCGACACAGGGCGTCCTGACGACCGCGCTCGAAGAGATGCGCTCAGCCTGCGCGACTCGTGTGACCGCGCTGGAGCTGACCGTCGGCGTCTCCGGACACCTCACCGAGGACGCCGTGCGCCAGCACTTCGCGCTGCTGGCGCATGGGACGCCAGCTGAGGGTGCGGACCTGAACTTCATCTGGCTCCCCGCGGCCTACCAGTGCTTCGCGTGCTTGAGCTGCTTTGCGAGCGCGCAGCCGCCGGCAGAGGTCGCGTGCCCCTTCTGCGGCGGCGTCGCGCTGGAAATCAAGCACCAAGAGATATTCTCGCTCAACGCCATCGAGGTGGCGTTCTCTTCAGACGAGACGGCTACGACTGTGCCCCGCGCTCCAACGGCATCGAGCGAGGCCGTGGAGTGAGCGCGAATGCAAGTGTAAGTGAGGAGGTCAAGGGCCGATGTGTCTCACGGTTCCCGGGCGGGTGATCCAGGTGCAGGGCGCCATGGCCGAGGTTGAGTCGCACGGCCAGCGCGACCGGTACAACGCGCTGGCGCAGCCAGACGTGAAGGTGGGCGATTACGTCCTCACCCACGCCAGCCTGATCGTCGCCATCATCTCACAGGCGGAGGCCGAGCGGATGGAAGAGGCGGCGCGCGAAATGGAGCGGCTGATCGACGAAGAGGACCAGCAAGCATCTGGGGCAGCGCCGCCCACCGACATCGACGTGAAGTCAACCGGGGAGTAATTCGACCATGCGTTGCGCGGCGCGGTGGCATTCAGCCGCCCGCGGCAACGCCTCGTGAACGAGCAGAGGAGAAGCGACACCATGAAGACGCCGTCCTACGTTAGCGCAGTTCGCGGCACCAATCCCACCATCGGCTATCTCTTCGCCGTCCTCAACGCCGTGGTCAGCGGCATCGCAATCTATGTCAACAGCCTGGGCGTCAAGCTCTTCAGTGACTCGACGCTCTACACCACCCTCAAGAACGCCGTTGTGGGCGTCGCGTTGCTGGTGCCTGTGATCGCGCTCACGCGCTGCCGCGCTGAGCTGCGCGGCCTGAACATCCGCCAGTGGGGCTGGCTGCTGCTACTGGCCCTCATCGGCGGTAGCATGCCCTACCTGCTCTTCTTCCGGGGCTTGCAGCTCACCACCCCAGTCACCTCCTCGTTGCTCAACCACGCGCAGTTCCTGCTGGCGGCCCTCCTGGCGTTGCTCTTCCTGCGTGAGCGGGTGGGGCTGCTGGTGTGGGGTGCGCTCGCCGTGCTCTTCGTCGGCGTCTCGCTGGGCGCCAATCTGAATGCCCTGCGCTGGAACGAAGGCACCCTCCTGGTCGCCCTCTCGTCGCTGCTGTTCGCGACGGGGGTCGTGCTCGCCAAGCAGCTGCTGCGTGACCTCTCCACTGAAACGGTTATGGCGGCCAAGATGACGCTCGGTTCGGTGTTCCTGCTCGGCTACGTCGCCGCCACCGGCCGGCTGGGTGCGATTGGCTCGCTCTCTAGCCGGCAGTGGACCTTCGTCCTGGTGACCGGCCTCATTCTGCTGGCCTTCACGGTCACCGCCTTCGTGGCGCTGCGTCACATCACGGCCACGGCGGCGACCGCGATCCCCGTCGCGTCGCCGCTGATCACCACGACCCTCGTTGCCTTCGGATCTGGCGCCCTGACGCTCCGCACGAGCGATGTCGTTGGTCTGCTGATCATGCTGGTTGGCGTGGCAGCCATCATCCTCGTGGGCTGGCGTCGTGAAGCCCGCGCGGGGGCAGGGAAGGTAGCCGTAGCATGACCCAGCCGACGACCTTGCAGACGTTGCAGGCGACCGGGCCGGTGTCCCCGGCCGCCGTCTCGGGCGCGGTACTCTTCGGCCGCTACGCGTTCGCGCCGAACCGGCTCGGCTACTGCGGCCCCGACGAGACCTCCACGCTGCTGGAGTACATCGCCGAGGGTCGCACCGACCGCGGCCTGCTCGCGCTGGAGCGACGGTTCGCCGGCGCCTACCCCTACTTGCAGCTCATCGCCAGCGCCAACGGCATCGCAGATCCTTTCGACCGGCGCGTGGTCGAGGCGTACTGGATCGGCAATCCCTATCTGGAGCGCGTCAACGCCTCCGCCTTCCACCAGTCACTGGGGGAGCGCTTTCGCACCCGGATGGACACGCGCACCTTCGGCTGGCTCGCGACCAAGCTGGAGCTAGGCGCGCGGCCGCACCACAACTTCCACGTCTTCGAGGTCTACACCCGCGCCGGCCTGATGAACGACCGCACGGCGCCGGTTCTGCTGGAGACGATGGATAACTGTCGCATTAGCTGGGGCAAGGTGGTGGCGCTCGACGGAGCGGCGCTTCTTGTCGAGCGCCGTAAGCTCGTCCTGGCCGATGGCAAGCTGGCGCTCGGCAGGCCCGACGTTCTGCGTGTGGCGCGGCAGCTCGGTGGCCGCGGCTTCGTGGACGACGCACAGCCCGGCGATGTCGTCTCGGTCCACTGGGACTGGGCCTGCGAGGTGCTGCGGCCGGCCGCCCTCAAGCGGCTTATGGCGGCGACGCATCGGTATATCGAGCTAGCCAACCGGGCGCTGTAAGTTCGGGCGCCCACCCTCGATCAGGGAGACTGGGCGCTTGGTGACTTGTAATCCCAAATGAGCCTGGATCGGCGGCACACTGCGGGCATCAGCCCCCATCCCGCCCGGGCTCCGGCAGTTCCATGCTGAGGCAGATGACCATCATGTGGTATGAGCGTGAATCCAGACAGGGCTGCCCCACAGGCGCTGAGTGCCTCCCCTCAGCGAGGGAGACGGCACTCAGGCGGATGAGGACGCATGGTCTGTACGGGTACGGCGCCGGCCGCGCAGTCTATCCGCTATCCGCGCGACGTCATTGCGCTCTCCTGGCGGTAGCCGGCGCACCAGGCCAGCGTAAACACGTCGCGAAATCTTCCCTCGTCGAGTGCCACATACTGCTCTGCCAACGCGCGGTCACAGGCTGTGGCGGCTGTTTTGGAGATCGCCTGCATATCCCGGAGCGCCTGCGTACCGTCGGCTCGTGCGCGCTCGCGGCCCTGTCGCAGTGCTTCAAGCTCGACCTCCACCAACTCCTCCGGGCAACAGCTGATGAAGACTGGCGCGACTGCGCTGGGCAGGGCGGGCGCGGAGACCGACGCCGAGTGCCCAAGCTGATTGGGATCTAGGGTGACCATCATGACCTCCTCCGCCGCTGTGCCCGTTGCTTGGCGACTGCTCGAGGAATCGCACTAATGCCTGCTTTTGCTATCGATCCGATGGCTGAGCGAAATACGACGAGACATATTCAACACACAGATATCCTCAGTTCACGAAGTCACAGAGACATCGCGTTGAGCGTGTCGTGTCTCTCAGCGCGCTCACAGTCTTCTCCGAAGCCCTCCCTGAGGCGCTTGCTTGGCTGTGTCGGAGCGCTCTGTAATGCGGGCCAGACCGCGGCCGCGGCACGTGGAAGGCGCGTGTGGGCGGCACGGCGTATGATGGCGAGCCGGGGGGCTGCTACGAAGTGGCAGCGACTCCAATGCCGACGCCCCCACACATGGGTACCTATACCACATGATGATCGTCTGCCTCGGCAGTGAACTGCCGGAGCCCGGGCGGGATGAGGGCTGATGCCCGCAGTGTGCCGCCGATCCAGGCTCATTTGGGATTACTCTGCGACTTCGCTCACTCGCGACTCTGTGCGGCCGGAAGCGCCCGTAAGCAGCACCGGGCACGGCGTCTGATCCAGCAGCGTGCGTAAGATCTGGGCACGCCCAGGCTCGAGGCGGCTCCGTCGCACCAGCACGATCACGTCGTCACGATGGTCGGCCACAAACTGGAGCACGACTGCGGCGACCGTCCCATCCGCCATGCCGGCCGTACCCACCACATGCACGCGCGCCGGAATGCCGAGCGGATAGCGGGCAGAGCAGGCGCTGAGATGAGCGAGCACCTCATGTATCCACGCTGGCCACTCGTGTTGGAGCTGATCGACATACCGCGGGATACCGAGATTGCCTGACTCCTCTGTTCCCGGTGCCGCTGGCGCGGCCGAGGCCAGCTGCGCGGGGTCCGCGACGAAGAGTACGTCGAACGACCCGCCGAGACGCTGAACGATGTCGGTGACGCGACCAAGCGCGCGTGCGGTCGCCGCTTTGCCATCCAAGGGGAGCAGGAAGCGGCGTGCCTCAATGGCCGCCGCCGCCGCCGCGGCAGCCTCCGGCCGGACGAGCAGAATCGGCTGCATGGTCCGCGCGATGACCTGTTCGGCGATGTGCCCTAGGTGGCGGCCAGGCTCAATGGCCCGTCCATGGGTCGTTAGCACCGTGAGATACGTGGCCGGCTCCGCGACCGCTCGCAGGATCTCGGTGACAGGATCGCCCGCGCGCACATCGAGCTCCACCATCGGCGCCGTCGCAAGGTCGAGGTTCAGGTCATCGTCGAGGCGCAGCAGATGCTGGACCGCTGGGGTCGCAAGGGCATTGGTGGCCACATGCAGGAGGTGTAGCGGCATCTCCAGCCAGCGGGCAAGACACTGTGCGGCGGGCATCGCGGCGGCAGCTGCCGCCGATCCATCGAGCGCGACGAGCACGGCTGGCTGAGTGCGTGGCGCGCGTGCTGCCTCTGCCGCCGCTGCTGGTGCGGGCTGAGTGATTTGGCCATTCATGCTGTCTTCTCCTTCCAGCGCCCCGTGGGATCATCCCCATCCCACCTGGTCTTCTGTATACATCACCGCATGCACCGGCGCCCGCAAGCGACGATGCCGCCGGTGCCGCTGCCGCACGTGAACGGAGCTCACGAGGACCGACATCGGCGGAGAGCCTGCGGCGAGTTGGAGTGTGAGGCGCGGCGGCGAAGCCTGGATACGATACCGCAGGCGCCTGCCTCGCCACTGCAGTGGCAGCTCCAACGCCGTCCATCCAACCGGGAGACGTGGCTCAAGCCGCAGCGCCGCCTGCTGCGACCAGAGACCGGCGAATCCAAAGACGACCGCGGACCACAGACCGCCAAGTGCCGCCATATGCACGCCCTGAGCGGCAGTGCCCGCATCTTCGTCGAGGTCGATCTCCGCCGACTGGTGGAAGTAGCGCTCGGCAATTTCGAGCTTGCCGAGCCGTGCGGCCACCAGCGCGTGGATCGCCGGGCTGAGTGAGCTGCCGTGGCCGCAGCGCGGCTCATAGAACGCATAGTTTGCCTCGGCGCTGCGGCGGGAGAACTGCTTCGGCAACAACGCCAGCAGCATGATTACGTCCGCTTGTTTGATGATCTGTGACTGCTGCACGCGCTCTTGGCCCAGGACGATGTCCACGGGCAGTGTGCGGGTGGCATAGGCGCGCAGGTCGATCGGCTCCAGGCCAAAGTAGCCCGCGAACTGCTCGATGACGTGAGGCTGCGCGCTCGCATTCATGACGCGCGAAGGGTCTCCCCGGGGCGCGCCACCTGCGAGACGTGCGCTGATGTCTCGCCAGCGAGCCAGCTCCTTCTCGCCGATGGCGAGGTGTTGCGCGAGCGCCTGCCAGCGCCGCGGCCAGCGCGTCGCGATGAGGCGCGCCGTCGTGCGCGCGCAGTCGAGATTCCAACGGGCCATGCCGTTGGTATACGCGTTGTCGTCCACGTCCTCGTGATATTCGTCTGGCCCAATCACGTGCCGGATGTGATAGCGGCCGTCCCCTTCGAGAGTGCAGCGACTGGCCCAGAAGCGCGCCGTCTCGAGGAGTATTTCCGCGCCCGCGGCGAGTAAGAAGTCGTGATCGTGCGTGAACGACCAGTAGCGCCACACGGCGTATGCCACATCGGCGCTGATGTGCTGCTCCTGCGTGCCGCAGCGGACTGCCGCGCGTTGGCCGTCCGGCCCCACCACCTCGGCGGGCGTGACGTCCGCGCCGGTATCCGCCGACTCCCAGGCGTAGAGTGCGCCGTGGTAGCCCAGCTCCGCCGCCCGCGCGCGGGCGGCGGGCAGGGTGTGATAGCGATACATCAGGAGCGCACGCGCCGCGGCCGGCCAGGCGGCGGTGTAGAACGGGACGAGAAAGATATCGGTATCCCAAAAGACGTGGCCGAGATAGCCCTCGCCGGTCAGTCCGCGCGCGCCGATTGAAACGTGCTCGTCGTCGGGGTTGGCCGCACTGAGCAGATGATAGATGGCAAAGCGCACCTGCCGCTGGGCTTCATCGTCTCCCGTGATGCGAATGTCGCTCGTGTCCCACAGCGCATGCCACGCCCGCACATGTTCTGCGATCAGCGTCTCGATGCCCACCGCACGCGCCGCCTCAAGCTGCGCTGCCGTCTGTCGATCGGCGTCCTCAGGTCGATCGTCGCGCGCCAGCGACACGATTCGCACGAAAGTCGCTGGGTGACCCGGCCTGATATCCCATGCCCAGGTGTGCTTGTCGTCGGCGGCGCGCTGTCGGAGCGGACGCCGCACATGTCCATCGGTTGAGAGTGCCGTCTGCGCACGGCATCCAAGAGCATGCGCGCCATCAGCCGTCCGCCATGCGGTGCCCGGTGCGCGCGCGTCACACGGCACCAGTCCCAGCGATGGCGGCTCGAGCCAGGTTTGGAGCATGACTGTCGCGGCGCTGGCCGCTTCGATGCGGATGACTTGGACGCCCAGACCGCGCCGGACCTGCGAGACGAGACGAAGCGTCTGAATGGTGACGGCAGGCGTCGAGGCAAGGCCGCTCGATACAGGCGACCACTCAGATTGCAGGAGTCCATCGCGCAGATCGAGCGTGCGCGTGAGCTGCTCTGCCGCACCACTCGCTCCTAACGCGATCGGCTCGCCGTCCACGAACAGTCGCATCCTGAGCCAATCTGGCGCGGGTGCCAGGGCGCGCGCCGGGGCCAGCGAGTGCAGTGCTTGCGGCTCGGGGGCTTCGCCAAAGAGTCCTGCGATGAGCGTCGCTGGCCGCGACGCCGGATGCGGATCCTCGAGCGATCCGCGTACCCCCATGAAGCCATTGCCGACGGCCAGGAGCGACTCGACCATGTGCTCAAGCTCTGGGCGGACGCCACGTACCGTCAACGTCCAGCCGGCGTGTTCTCTCGCCGCGGATCTCGCCGCGGAGCGTGGGGCGACACGTGACGCGATGCGCCGCCCAGCGACTAGAGCCTGCGCCGTGGCCTCTCCTGCTGATGGCGAACACCGGCGTGCGATCTGGCGGGCAAGCAGCGCGCGAAATGCGTGCGGACCGCCGCCGAGATGCTCGACGCCAGCGGGGACACCGGACGGCTCGATGCCGACGGAGACCGCAGGCGCGGCTTCGAGCCCTACGCGGAGCCGGTCGTCACTGCCCGGGAAGCCGCCGATCTGGCCGAATTCGTCGCCCACCACCAGCACGGCCTCCTCGCCGATCCCCTCCGGCGCCATCAGCTCGCGCCTGATCCACGCAATCGCGTCCGCTTTGTCGGTGAGACCGATCTCCACATGCTTGACATCGCTGGTGATGCGCACCGCGATGCCCGCCCGAGCGGCCAAGCGCTCTGCCAGGTCCACCACGGCCGCGATGCCGCCACGCCATCCCGCCATCGCGAGACGCGCCTCGACCGCCTCGCGCAGCGCGCCAATCTCGGCCTTGGGTGGATCGACCCACTCCGGCAGCGGAATCAAGTCAATCTTGCGCCGATTGAGCCGGTCATAGACGATCCCGATGTCCAGGTGCGTTGTCTGGACCAGCTCATCTCGCACTGCCTCCGCGATCGCCGATAGTGCCTGATCCTCTGCCGCGGTGGCGGTTCGGCGGAAACGCAGCATCGTCTGGCCACGTTTGTCGAAGCCGAAGACTTCTGAGCCGCGGTTAGCGCAGACGACTAACCGCTGGCGGCAATCGGGCGCCACGAGATCGCAGAATTGCCGCGCGATGTGGTCGAAGCTGGTTCCGGTGACGACGATCAGCCAGCAACCGTCCGCCAGCAGGGGCTCCGCCAGGCGCGCCAGCGCCGATGCGTCTTCCAAGCGATTGGCGACGGCAGTGCCATCCCAGTCAAAGATCATCATCTGGAACACGCGCGCGCATGCGGGGCACTCACCGCGAGCACCAGTGGCGCCCGTTGTGGCGGCTGATCCCGCCACGCCTGACAGTGCGGCTTCCACAGCCGCGCGGGGAAGCAGATGTACAGCGCCGGACATCTCGATCCTCGTCCTCTCCAGCTCGCTGTCCCGCCGGCGTTCAGTCCTTTCCGCCGGTGGTGCCCCCTTGTGGGCTATCGTCATCGTGCAGCGGCCAGATCACGTTCGCATCAAGGCTGCGTCCGCACGCTCTCATGTGGGTCACAGCGCGGTAAGCCCGGCGCGCAGGCTAAGCAAGTGGTGTGGCAGGAGCAGTAGGACGAACACCTCAGATGCTCCCGACGAGGCCGCCCGCGCTCGGCCTGGAGGTCGCGTGGCTGGATATGCTACAGGATCGATGCGGGCCGCTCCACGGTTCGTGGAGTGGCCCGTTCCGCGTACGTGGTTGGCCGGTCAGATGCTCAAAGGGCACTGCGGGCCGACATGTCGAGGGTCACTCGAAGATAATCAGGGGTTTGATGACCCCGTCGAGCTTGTGGTCCATCACCTCGAACCCGCGCTGCATCTGGCTGAAGGCGAAGGTATGGGTCGTCATCGGCGTGGGATCAACGCGCCCCATCTCCAGCACCCGCAGCAGCCGCTCCATACGCAGGCGCCCGCCAGGGCACAGCCCCGTCGCGATGGTCTTCTCGGCCATGCCGACGCCCCATGCCTCACGCGGCAGATGCACAAACTCACCCTCGCCGTGATAGCCAATGTTGGAGATGGTGCCGCCCGCCTTGGTCGCGCGGACGCAGTTCTGGAACGAGATATCCGCGCCTAGCGCCTCAATCGCGGTGTCCACGCCCTGCCCAGCCGTGAGCGCCAGAATACGCTCGACCGCATCCTCCTTGGCGAAGTCCACGATCACGTCGGCGCCGTAGTGCCGCGCGAGCTTCTGGCGCGCGGGCACCGACTCGACGCCGATGATCAGCCCCGCACCGCGCAGCTTCGCCCCCGCCGTGGCCATCAGACCGACTGGCCCCTCGGCGAAGACCGCCACCGTGCCGCCAATGGGGATGTTGCCGTTCTCGGCGCCCATGAAGCCGGTGGAGAGCATATCACAGCAATACACCGCCATCTCGTCGGACACGCTGTCGGGGATCTGCGCCATGTTGGCGTCGGCCTCGTTGACGTGGAAGTACTCCGCAAACACGCCATCTTTGGTGTTGGAGAACTTCCAGCCACCCAGTGGCGCGCCAGACTGCGAGGAGTGGCCGGCCTGCGAGGCCAGGTCGCCCCAATCCGGCGTGATCGCGCCGACGACCACACGATCGCCGGGCTTGAAGAGCTTGACGTTGCTGCCAACCTCATGGACGATGCCGACCGCCTCATGCCCCAGCGTGAGGTTCTCGCGCGGGCCGATAGCGCCGCGGACCGTGTGCGAATCGGACGTACAAATCAAGGCTCGCGTGGTCCTGACAATCGCGTCATCTGGTCCGGGTGTCGGGATGGGCTTCTCCATGAAGCCCACCTCCCCGAGACTTCTCATGACGAACGCCTGCATGCTGTTCTCCTTCGTTGTCTCGTGGCGGATGTTCGGTTGCCGCTCGTGCTGTTGGGCCGTTTCGTGAGGATGGGATGCTGGCTCGCTACCACTCTTCGCTGAGCCTCCCCTGCTCCACCAGCCAGCGTGCGAACCTGAGGCGGCGTTCATCCAGGCCCAGCTCGAGGTCAAGGGAGCATCGTTGCACGCGATCCCGCAGGGCCAGGAGCCCAGAGATCTCCTCCGGCGTAAAGGTCGGCTGCTCCAGCCTTGCCGCAGCTCGCCCGCGAGGCTTTCGATGCTCCCAGGGATACGGAGACATAGACATGGACATAGACATAGCATGTCCTCCTCGTCCTCATCGCAGCGCAATCGGTTCAGCGCAATCGGTGGCGCGGCCGCAGAGGCCACGATAGCTCGCCATCAAGTGGGCCTTCCCGCGCACAGACAACGGCTATGGGTTTGGTGTACCAGACACGCGTCTCGGCGGGGTCACGCCTGCGGCGCGTACGTCACAGCGGCATCACGTCTTCAACTACGCGGCACGTCATGCTGCAAGGGGGGGACGTCTGGTCGACGCGCTCCTACGAATTCGTCCTCGCAGCATCCGATGGCCCCATAGCGTGCCATCGAGAAGGTGGCCTCCCCGGTTCGCGCCCGCCCGCGGCAGGATGCCAGCGCCTGCATATCGCTCCGGCCGTGGTATTGGCTTCGGCCGCTAGCAGCATGCCTCGCGCCACGGTCAAACATCGTGCTGGCGGAGCACCTCGCGCAGATGCCGTAGCGTTTCGCCGACCGCGCCATGCACGGCAATAATCTGCACCTAGGACATGTCCCTTGGGCGTCATGTTAGGTGGCTGGAGCCGCACTGGACTCGCCGGCCGCGCTGGTTGTCCGCTGAGCGAACTGGCCGTAGAGGTTGGCGATCACCGCGAAGGCGTAGGGCAGGGTGAATAACAGCCCGATCACGATCAGGATCACTCCCAGGCCCCCGATGATCCCAGCCACGATCGCCAGCAGCCAGACCAGCACGGTCATCCCAGGTTGCAGCGTCGCCCGGCGGAAGATGGCGCGGAAGTCAAAGGCGGCACCAAAGCCACCCTGCAGAAATTGGCTCCAGATCGCGGCCGTCAGCAGGCCCAGCAGCAGCGAGTAGAGGCCGCCAAGGGGCGCCAGGGGACCGGGCGCATAGTGGCATGCTGCCGCGGCTCCTGAGCCTGCGCACGTGACGCCGTCGCCACTGGACAGAATCGACCCCGGCAGATTCCAGATGAAGAGCACGACCGCCAGGAGAAAGCCTACGCTCAGCTTCTTGCCGATATCCGTCCACGGCGGCAGCTCGCGTCCGCCGCGGCTGATGGTCCGCGCGGTCTCGATGAAGTAGCCGAGCAAGATAAAGAGCGGAATCAGCAGCACCCAGAAGAACAACAGGCAGAGGGCGCCGACCGCCAGCCGGCCGAACCAGTTGCGCGAGCGGAAGACGAATCCAAAGGCTTCCCCGACATCGACCTGCAGCGACGAAGACGACAGCGCGTCTATTGACGTGCTCCTTGCTGTCTCGTGGGCGGGACCGCGGCAGTCCTTGCGGCTCGCACGGCGCCCAAAGCGGAAGGTCCTGCGATCTTGCGACTGGATCGGCGTGTCGCGAGGCCCGCCGTTGGTCATGGCGAAAGTGTAACGTCGCATCGTCACATCGGGGTCCCATCTCGCCAGGCTCGCATCACGAAAACATCTCGGCTTGCATGCGGCATGTGTGTGGAACACGTGCCGGCGCGAGCAGGCGCTGTGCGATGGTCGTGACAGCGCAGGCGCTCGATGGAGAAGGCAGAAGTCGGGAACGTCGCGTGCGGGCGGCGGGCAGAGCGTGCTCGCACGCGTACCTGACGGGTGGCGACACCGCGCAGCAACAAGCGATGCGCCAGAGAGCCTATCATCGGCCACCATCAGCGCCACGCTCACCGTCACGACATGATGAGCGCCAGCCCGATGACGACCAAGGCCACACCGATACCAGGGACAAACCCATGCACGAAGAGTGGAGGGTTGGAGACGCTGTCAAGGAGGTAACCGGCGGCCATGACGAGGTAGCCTGACGTGTAATACGCCGACGCCAGCCGCCGATTGGGCACCCGGCGTACCCAGCCGCGCACGATCAGAGGCAAGGACACGACCAGGGAGGCGCACCCGGCGATCAGGAAGGCGACGTGGACAGGCACCGCCCACTCCTTTCGGCTCCCGGTTCCCTGGTTGCGATCATACACCCGCGCCGCGTGGCGCTTCCCACCCGGTGCCGTGCTTCGATGGGCTTCGCGTCATCCCGCGGGGTCGCTTGGGGGGGCGATGAGCCATATCACAATCCCATCACGGCAGCCTGGCAGGCCATCACAATCGCGTCACAAACAGAGCAAACCATGTTGCTATGCGGGATCAGGCGCTCGAGTGAGTCCTGGCGGGGCGAGGCCGACGCGTGGTACGCTGGCCACGCCCATGCCGGCGCCTTGCCTGCTTGGCGTCCCGCGGTGTGCGACGCTGCGCACAGCGGACCAAGGAAGCGACACGTCCACCCCAATGCCCACCCTCGACATCATACGACCGAACGGCGCCAGGACGCGCGCGGCGGAGACAGTGAAGACGGCGACGCGGAGAGCGCGGACGGTTCTTCACCGCCGCTGGCTCCTCATTCAAGCAGCGCTGCTGGTTGTGCTGCTTGCGGCCTTCGGCTTTGCGAGCTTCCAGGTGCATGCCTACGAGCAGGGAGTATCGCGCCAGTCCTTTCTGCTGCGCGGGGCGATCCCCGTGCCGGTGCTGCGGTTCACGCCTCAAGTGGGGCAGCGCCTCAACGTGGTCGCGGTGCTCGCGCATGGCTACTCGGCGAATAAAGGGTTGATGTCGTCGTTCGCGGTCGACCTGGCGAAACAAGGCATCACTTCCTACACCTTCGACTTCCCCGGCCACGGCGCCTCGCCCGTCACCTACGGTGGGGCAGGTGGACTGACACCAGCCAGGGAGCTGGTCGCTTCGCTCGGCGAAGTCGTGGACTACGCGCTGGCCCACGCGCCCGCGCCCAACACACGCCTCGTGCTGGTCGGGTACTCTCTGGGCACTATCGCAGTGGGCGAGTACGCGCTGCAACATCCAACCCAAGGCAACATCGCCGCGACGGTGCTCGTCGCGGGCATCCTGGGTGATCGCCCCTCGCGCACGGTGCCGCGCAGCCTGCTCGTCTTGTCGGGCCAGTTCGACCTTCCGGGAATCAACGATACTGCGCGCCAGGTGATGGCAGCTGGCTGCGGCGTCTCGGTCCAGGCCATCACCAACACCTATCAATGCGGGGCTTTGCCGGTGACGGAGCGGCGGCGCGTGGTGTTGCCGGGTCTCGATCACATCTCCATCGTCACTGCCGGCTCGACCCACGCCGTGGTGCTCAGTTGGCTGCATGCGACGGTGGACCCGCGCATCGGCGCCGTGCCAGTGTATCCCGACGTCCGGCTGCATTGGATGCTGCTGGGATTCCTCGCCGCGGCCTTCGCCACACTCCCGCTGCTGGCGCTCGGTGCAGCGGCGCTCCGGCTCGCAACAGGGGCCAAGCATGGTGCAACGCCGGAACCTGCAGTGTTCTCCGCCCGGCCGGCGGTGCCCGGCTGGCTCGCGATGCTGGCCTATGGCGGCGCGCTGGCGGGCGCGCTCGTGCTGCTCAAGCTGTACCTGCCGGCGAGCTTCTGGGCGCCAGAGCCATTTCCCTTCGGCTTCATGCACCAGCAGGTGTCGGGCGACACGGCGGTGCTCCTCTTGCTGGCGGGCGTGTTGTTGGTCGGGATACTGGCGCTCGTGCCGGCGCCGCGGGGCGCCGCCTCCTGGCCCACGTGGGCCGGCTGGTGGCGGCAGGCCGCGCTGGCGCTGGCCGTGGCGGTCTTCCTATACGCCACCATCGGCGGCCTCTCCAGCTTCGCCTGGGAGAGCCTGGCGCTCTCGCCCGCGCGGCTGTGGCGCGCCGGCGTCTACGCCCTGCTCGTCTTGCCATTTTTCGTTGGTCTGCGCGCGCTTCTCGGAGCCGCGACACGCCGCCGTCCGCATCGTGGCGCGCTCACCGAGCTGGGCTACACGCTGCTGATCCTGGTGGCGTTCGGCGTGGCGATCGCGATGAACTTCGAGCGCCTCAGCTATCTCGGCATCCTTCTGCCGATCGTGGCCATCGCGCTGCTGGCGAGCGCCGGAATCGCCGCGTGGGCGCGTCGCGTGCTCGCGCATCCCACACTCACGCTCGCGCTGGGCCAGGCACTCTTGCTCGGCTGGCTGCTCGCGGCACCCCTGCCGTTGATCAGCTATCACTGACGCGTTTCGAGCACGCGCTGTGATGGCACGCGAGGCGACTGTGTCATGGTTGTGAGGCGCAAGGGCTATACCGTCACCAAGAGCGGCGCGAGTGAAGGGATCGCGCGGAGATCCCCGTCTGCGACAGCGGACATCGTGCAGGGGCGTATGGCATACGCCCAACCGCCGGCACGGCCGCTCACGAAAGAGAGGGCGAGGAGTAGCGTCTATGGCGACCCTTCCGCTCGCCCACGGCAAGCCGGTTCGCCGCAACGAGCTCGACTGGCTGCGGACCTTTGCCGTGCTGGGTCTCATTCCCTTCCACGCGGCCGTCATCTTCACCACTGGCTCGATGGACTACGTCAAGAACGCCGAGACGAGCCGCGGCGTAGATGTCTTCGTCGCCTTCATCTCCACCTGGGGCATGCCGCTGATCTTCCTCATCGCGGGGGCGGGCGCGCGCTTCGCGCTCCAGGTGCGTACGCCACCCCACTTCGTGCGCGAGCGCTTCACCCGGCTCGTCATCCCCTTCCTCGTCGGTATGCTCGCCGTTGTGCCGCTCCAGGTGTACATCAGCCGGATTGCCCGCGGCACGGCGCCGGCCTTCCTCCCGTTCTACGGCAATCACGTGGCAATGTTGCTGCGCATCTTCACCGGCGTCATCCCACCGAGCGGCGCCGACTTCATCGGCCACCTGTGGTTCATCCCGATGCTCATCCTCTTCGAGGCGCTGGTCTTGTCGTTAGATGGGTTCTTCCGTGCGGGTGCCGGCCAGCGACTGCTCCAGTTTATCGCCACGCACGTCCGGGGCATGGGCTTCGTGGCGCTCTTCGGGCTGCCGTTCGGGGTCGCGCAGTTCATCTTTCGGGGCAGCGCGGCGCTCGACCCGGAGTTCCAATCGGTGTCGGCTTGGTCCCTGTGCGCGCAGTTCCTGCTGGCCTATCTCGCCGGCTATGTGATCTACGCCGACTCGCGATTGGAGCGCTCAGCGCGTGCCGTCGGCCCACGAACACTGCTGCTGGCATGCCTGGCGTCGAGCGCGGCTGAAACGCTCCAACTCACCAACTTGGCCCCACGGCCTGCTATGACGCTGACCTATGCGGCCTACGCACTCCTGACTGGCTACACGTCATGGCTCTGGGTCGTGGCGATCCTGAGCTATGGCATGCGCTTCCTCACCCAAACCAATGGGCTGCTGCACTACCTCAATGAGGCGGCCTACCCCGCGTATGTGCTGCACATGCCGATCCTTTCGCTCATCGCGCTCTATGTCGTGCGCTGGCCGCTGCCGCTGCTGGCCAAGTTGCTGCTCATCGCGCTGGCGACCCTGGCCGCGACGCTGGCGCTCTATGACCTGCTCGTGCGGCGTATCGGGATCATGCGCCGGCTCTTCGGCCTCAAGCTGCGCCCGCCAGGCAAGCCGCCCAGCCTTCCGCCGATAGATGCGCCGCGGACAGCGCGGGCGAGCCACGTGTCCGCGGTCCTCGAGCGCCCATGATCCACGACCAACACGCCCAGACTACCCACGCCACCATCAGCGACGGCGGCCGGCGTGGATTGCGAGCAAGCCAAGTGCACCGAGGATCGCTCCGACGCCCAGGCCAGCCAGGCAGCCGCGTGCAAACCGCAGCGTGGGATCCGGCCATTGCTGAACGACGACGTCCGCCGCAAAGAGCATCGCCAAAAGCAGGTATCCCAGGCTGAGGAAAGCAACGGCCAGCGATGCGTACGGCACGGCTCTGCGGCGGGCGTGGACCGCGAACGGAGCGGCAAGCGCCAGTGACAGGACGCACACGCCTGCCCAGATCCACTCGGCCATACCCATGCGGGCTACCGCGCGGCTCTTGCGAGCTGGAAGCGCCGCATGCGGTCTGGTAGACGCGGCAGGGTCGGCAGGGTCAGACGACGCGCGGGCCGACCATAGAGGTTGAGCGCCGTAAATGGGAACATGACCACGATCGTTGGACTGCCACCCATGACACGCGTCGACCCGCGCCGCATGACGCGTCGGCCGATGAACCGCGCGCCAAGCAGTGCGCCCAGGCTCATGAGTGTCGTGGCGCCCATGACCGCCACGGCCACTCTCGGACGTGTGGGGCGGCCCACTCTCGCTCGCCCGCGCTCGAACAGGGCGTGCTGCCCGTCTCCGGTGACAGCCTCCCCAGCGATCTCCGATGGTGTTCGCGTCTGTTGCTCCTCACGAACCGGTGCTTGCGTACTCACAGTCTGCCCCTCCTAGACGTTCACTGCCTGCGCTTCACGCGGGATAGAGAGGCGCTACCCCCTCTCCCTCTCCCGCTGAACCACCATAGGCATCGTGGTCTCACAACGCGGTCTCCTCGGCCGCATTTCATCTTCTATCTGTGTCACAGCTCGCCGTGAACCCCAGGAGGGCACGCGCCAGCGGTTTCCACATCCGCCGATCGGTCGGCGACTGCGCGATCTCGTCGTCCACGCAGGTCAGCGCGGAAGGAGTGTATCGACCGCGGCAAGGAATCTGTGATTTGCACGTGAGATGCGCAGCTCGACAGGTGTCGCTGCTGTGACACGATGCTGGCATGGTATATCCGGAGACACGGCAGGCACGGCACGAGCGGCTACGATGCCTGAAGTCCTGCGCCGGCCTGCATGGCCGCCGCGCGCGGCAACGCGCTGTAGCGCCGAGCGGCCACAGGCATCGATCGTGCGGAATGGAGAGAAGCGCTATGCAAGCCCCCAGCACCGTCCAGCCAGCGTTCGATACGCCGGGCGTGCCCACGCCTGTACGGGCCGATGGCCTGGCGCAGGCTACTCGCGACCGCGCCGCCGAGCTGTACGCCGCAGTATCTCACGAGTATCTCGCGTTCCGGCGAGAGTTCTATCATGAAGACACACCGGATCTCTCGCGCCCACCGTCGCCACACGCCGAGATTCGCCAGGGCGAGCTGGCGGGCGTAGCCCGCAGTGTCTTGCGCCTCGTGCCGCAGGCGGTACGTTCCATCCCGTTGGTGGGAGGATTCCTGGAGCATCTCGAGCAGGTCGCCGATTTGCATTCTATCTCGGAGCAAGAGCGCAGCGAGCTGCACAATATGACGATGCTCTTCCTGCATGGTGTCCAGGGTGGCGTGCAATGGTGGTACGTTCAGTGGCTGCTGACCGCGGCGCACAACCTGGCGCAGGTCGAGGACATCGAGTACTACTTCGACCATCCCTGGGATGCGCTGCTCTACCATTCCCCAGCCGAGGTGCAGCGGTTGGAGGCAGCGGTCCAGACTACGGATCCTACCGCCTTGGAAGGTGAGATGGAGCGGCTTGCGGCGGGACTGATCAAGGCGCTGCGCGATCCCATCAGCAAGCATGCGGAGCTGGTGTTCACAGGGCCCAGGGCCGACCGGCAACGACAAGTCTTCCAGCTCAAGACCGCCGCGGCGCTGGCGTTGGGTGCGTATCTCATCGTCGAGCAAGTTCAGCAGATGCTGCATCCCGGCCGTCCGTCGGTGAGCGCCCACAGAAGGTTACCTCCGGTGCCCGACGAGATGGATACCACAGTGCTTGCCAACGGCAGGTAGGAATACTCAAGCCTACCCAGTCCCGAGAAGATGGCTGCCGGATAGGCAGTAACGAGAGGAGACGACCATGAGAACGCGCTACGAGAGCGTCAGAAAGTCCGGAGGGCAACACATTCTGGCAACCATCAAGTCCACCGGGCGGGCGATGATCTTTGCGGGTCTGCTGAGCGGCATCATCGCCGCCATCCTCGTCGAGGGCTTCGCCATGATCGCCGCCGGGTCCTTTACAGTGCCTCTGCAGACCCATGTCTATGCGGCAGCGTTTGCGCTGGTCTGCGCCTACGCGGCGATCGTCACAGTGCTGCTGCGCGGCGTGATCGCGACACTCGTGGACAGCATCGAATGGGTGACGGACGAAGTGCAGAAGCTCACCGAGGGCGTCATTCATCAAGCGGAGACGGTGCTCGGCGTGCAAGATGGACACGGACCTTACGTGTCCGGTGATGTCGTCAGCAGTGGCCCGCCCACGCGATGAGCGATGGGGGTACCGCACTCGGGATACTGGGGCCGGTTCGTGGCGGCAAGGCAGCTACCAGAAACCGACCTCAGCCTATTCGGCGCGGCAGCTTGAGGCCGAAGAGGAAGCGCAGCACCGCGATGCGGCGCACCATGTACTCATAGAGCGCGAGCGAACCGGCAGCCGTCACGAGGGTGATGAGAACTGCCAGCAGATACCATGGCAGCGGCAGCACCTGCAGGTAGTAGGCGGCGATGGTCAGCAGCGGCAGGTGGAGCACGAAGATCGGGAAGGCGGCGGTCGTCAGGTACTCCTGCCACGCAGTCGCTCGGCTCAGGTAGCGCATCGCGAGACCGAGCACCGCCAGGGTCAGCAGCCAGATGGCGTAGATCTGTATGCACGTGAACGCGAGAGAGGGCAGCGACAGATCACCTGCCGGCATATCCCCGCGCAGCCTGACAGTGAAGACGACGATCCAGCATCCTGTCGCCGCCGCCAGCGCGAACACGGCCAGATCGCGTACCGCGTTACGCAGCCATGGACTGGAGTAGATCAGACAGCCGGAGATGAACAGCGCCACGTCGAGAGACAGCGCCGTCCAGTCGTCGCGCAGCGGGAACCAGGCGGTGAGACGAGACAGCCAACCCGGCGCGAGCAGCGCGACCGTGGCGGCCGGTACCGCACCACCGGCGATCAGCAGCGCCGCACCTCGCGGCGGAGACGCGACCACGCGGTCCACCCAGCGCGCCCACCGTGGCCGCAGCCAGAGGAAAAGCGGCAGGCAGACGACGGAAACGACGAGTAAGCGCGGGACGAACCACAGATGTGCCAGCAGGTTCCTGACGACGATCGGCGAGCTGGTCGTGAAGAGGCTGGTCCAGTACTGCGTGAAGAAGGCGCCGATGTTGTGCAGCCGCGCAGGCTCGGCGATCGGCGTGGGGCTGATGCGTATTAGGTCCGGGTTGGTCAGCAGCAGGAAGTACGCACGCAGCGGCGTGAAGGTCAGCGCGACCAGCGCTGCCGGCAGGAGTAGGCGCAGCACGCGCTCCCGCATGTAGGCTCCCGACGATCGCGTCTGCAGGGAGAAGTAGGCGGCCGCTCCAGAGAGGAGGAAGATAAATGGAATGCCCCAGCCTTCCAGCGATGTGGTCGCCAGCGGCAACAGGGGATCGGCGATGGGGTGCTTAATCACGGTCGCGTTCGCTGCGCTGAAGACCACGAGCGCGTGGAAGGGGATGATGCTCAGCACGATGAGCGTCCGCAGCCAATCCAGATCGGGACGCCGCTCGTGCGTCTGGGCGCGTTCGTTTGCCGCCTCGCTCGATTGTGCGACTGGTGCCCGCGTGCTCATAACTGAACGCTCCCCGCCGACGTATAGCATGTGGTAAGATGCAGCCTACCCGCCGGCCCCGGCAATCCGCTCCGCGTGGCGGGTCGCCTCGCGGTCGCTCCATATGTTCACGCCCATGGCTCACAAGGAGAGCGCGATCACGTGGTTCGGCGTCCCATTCGCGTCACGGTGGCACGTGTCGCGCCGGAAGGAAACCCACACCATAGGGGTGGATAGCGTCTTGGCGGCACACAGCGTTCGGGCAGCGCCATGAATTGACGTCCACACCAGAGCTATTCCTCACGGTCTTTGTCGCGTTACGCAGACTTCGCTCGCGATGCGCGAACTGATCCAAGTTGATCCAAGGCGGACCCTTCACATGGCAGAGCTTGCACCGGTCGTCGCTTCCCAGCCTGTCCAGGCGACTCCATTCTGGTACCGGCACCTCTTTGGCATCGTCGCCGGCGTCTGCGCGCTCTTCGTCGCGTTGACGGCGCTGGCAATGTTGCTCTATCCCGGCGGAACAGTCCCCATCGCGGCGACCCGTGGCTACCAATTCTTCGTCAACTTCCTCAGCGACTTGGGCCAGACACGCACGCAGTCGGGCGCGTGGAACTACCCCTCGATGCTCCTCTTTACCACGGCGATGACGACGGTCGGTGCCGGACTGGGGACGTTCTTCGTGGCCTTCGGGAAGATCGTTGCCACACAGGCGCAGGCGCAGTGGGCGCTGCGGTTGAACCGTGCCGCCACGGCGGTCGGCGTGGCAGCGGCAGTGTGCTTCGTGGGCGTTGGGGCAACCCCCTACAATGTGCTGTTTCCGGAGCACCAGACATTTGTGCAGTGGGCGTTCCGCCTGCTGCTGGTCGCCGTCATCCTGGAGACCGCGGCTCTCCGGCTCACCTCACAGATTCCCGCGGCTTTGCTCTGGGTAAATCTCGCCTTTGTCGCTATCCTCTCCGGCTACTTGCTACTGATGGTCTTTGGACCCTCGACACGCACGCTGATCGGCGACGAGATTCACGCGGTCGGGCAGAAGCTGATTGTCTACGTCGCCGTCACCACGATCTTCGTTCAGGCGCTGCTGGTTCGAGCGCACTTGCCTCGCCATCACTATTCCCGCACCCAGATGGCGCATCCGCAACGCCTCCCACGAGGCCAATGAAACTGACACCTGTTATCGTTCTCTCTGCTGACCGCCGGAGCAGCACAGGTGCGCCCTGGGGATGAGGGCTGGGAGCGTCTACGGCCGCCGCACCCAGAAACGCGCGAGGAAGAAGACGCCGACGCCGAGGAGGAGGGCGAGGCCGCTGGTCTGGCCGTCGACGAATCGGGGCAGGTAGGTCGCGAGGCCGTAGGCGTCGTAGTACTGGCCACCAAGCAGCGCGTAGTAGAGGGTGATGAGGCCGCCGCCGCTGAGTCCGACGAGCAGCGCACGGGACCGGCCGATGAGGTGACTGCCGCGCGCACCCGCAAAGACGCCGAGGGCGAGGAGGAGGGCGGTATAGCCCGCCATGACCGGCGCGCCGCCAGCGAACGTCTGGGTCCCGTAGAAGAAGGCTGTGACGCCCGCGAAGGCGACGACCCCAGCCAGGGTGCCCAGCATCGCAGTGAGCCAGGGCTTGTGGGCCGCCTCCCGCGCTGCGTCCACCGCCACCAGCACGCTGCCAGCGGTGAAGGCGCCGAGGCCGAGGTAGAGGTTGGTCATGAAGACGTCGTTTTGCTGGGCGAGCGGGCTCAGCGCGAACGGGACGTAGAAGACGACGGCGAGCAGCATGAGGTACACACCGAGGGCGAGGGAGCCTGCGGGGACTGATGCAGGCACATCATGAGCGGTACGAACGGTGGACATATGGCACCTCCTCGATGGGTCAGCCGCAGGTGCCCCTGATGGGACGCGCATCGTGCAGCGAGTTGTCCTTTATGCACGGCACCTACGGCAAGATCCAACTGGACTTAGCACTACTCTTCAGACGGTGAGAACGTGGGATGATCCATCTCATGCTCCGCCGCCTGGTTCGCTTACGCAGCCTTCTCGGACGGTTTCAAACCTGGATGCCTAACGGCTGTGGCCTCTAGGCCCACAAGGGTGTTGGACGCAGCGCTGCGTAGCTGCGGGAGTATGCTGCCCCGCACCTCCTGGCTCATTCGATAGATGGAGCGGCGCATCCTACCAATGGCCAGGAAGTGCGAGGCCAGCGAGCGCAGCGGGCCAGGGGGCGACGTTGTGCATCGTCAGCCGATTATTGTTGTGTCGCGCCACACCTCAGCTCTTGGACACTGAGGTCGTGCCGGAATGGTAGTTGTCTATCTCGGCGATGAGCAGATTGGCGGTTGACGCCGTAGCGTAGTCCCCGATGACGACCGCCCCCTCCGTCGTGGCTGGTGCTCGGGCCGCATTGAGGTTCTCGACCAGGTTCGCCCCGTGCATGTTGAAGTGCTGGCTTTGGACGGTATGGGCCGGCGGCCCCGTCGCCGTGAAGGCCAGGCTCGGTATCGTAACAAAGAAGGTCGGTGGACTATCAGGCGGTGCGTCGAGGGACGTGACCGGAATGGTGGTCGCAAGCTGAGCAGTATTGAGAGAATTGGCAATGGATACGCTCACGTTTTGGTCGGTGAAACCGCCGCCGGCAAACAGTGTCTCCCCGGTGCATTGGTTGTAGTGCGTGACCACCGCCATCGTGGCAGGGCCGAACCGCGTGCTGGGCGCAGGTACCTGACGGCTGAGGTCCTCGCCTGCCGTGATAGAGACCTCGGTCACGGTGCAGCCATCGGCAGCTACTACCTGGTAGGCTGCCAACACCGTCCGCTCTTTGACTTTGAGGACATACTTGGTGTCTCCACCGCTCCCTCCTCCGCTGCCGGCGTGGGCCGTGGGAGCGTGCCCCAGTCCCAGTGCCGGGCCTAGCCCAACGAGCGCCAGTCCGAGGACAAGCGCCCCAATACCTCCTACGATTCGTCCGACGCTGTGTCGTTGTGATCGCATGTGGCTTCCTCCTTCTTTGCGAGCGCTCGCTCTACGCGGGCGAACGCGACACGTTTCGGCGCGGAGGGAAGCGCGGGGCGGCTCATCTCCTGGTCTCCAGGATCCGGGCTCAACGCTCCTGGCGCTCCTCGACGTGGTGTCAGAATCCGTGTTGCCCTCAGCCGCCACAGGCGCAACCATAGCAATAGCACAGCGTCGCCACGCGCTCCTCACATCCACAGCCGGGAACCTCGCAGTGCATGCACAGGAAGGTCAAGCTGTCACGGGTGCCTTGCGCGCCGCACCCCCTCCCCGGTCCAGGGGTAAGCGAGGGTTCCCTAGGGCCTGTCTGACGAATGGAGAGCGATGTGTTACCCTCGTGCAGGAGGCACCTGGAATGAGGGTAGCAAAATGGTTGGACGCGGCGAATTGACCGAGGAGGCCTGGGCGCGCATCGCGCCGTTGTTGCCGGCGCGCGG
>DASVAA010000199.1:0-51885 GCA_036376595.1 Ktedonobacterales bacterium
GGCACCCGCTCCCCGCGCGGCTCGACCACGCGCATGGCGCTCTACTCCCTGGCCGCCACCTGGACGGCCCAGGGCCACAACCCCCTGCACGAATTTCGCCGCCTGCTCCAAAGTCCCTTACCCCAAATCTGAACACTTACCAGCGATGTCCTGTTTGCATTCCCCGCCATACTCGGCTATGATGCACCGAGCGCCCGCCGTATCGCCTCGTCCATAGGGAGCCGCGCATGCCCGACGAAGAACCCCAGTCGCTCGTCGTTTATACCATCGGCCACTCGAACGTCGCGCTGGAGGCGTTGCTGGCGCTGCTGGCGCGCCACGAGATAAGCCTGCTGGCCGACGTGCGCTCGGCACCCTACTCGCGCTACGTGCCGCACTTCAATCGGCCGTCGTTGGAAGTTGCCGCGCGGCAGGCGGGCATCGGCTATCGCTTCATGGGCGACACGCTCGGCGGCCGCCCGCAGGGCGACGAGTATTACGACGCCGAGAGGCACGTGTTCTACAGCCGCGTGGCGCGGGCGGACTGGTTCCAGCGAGGAATCGCGCAGCTACGCGAGCTGGCCGGACGCGAGCGGGTCGTGGTGCTGTGCGGCGAGGAGGACCCCGCCGGATGCCACCGCCGGCTGCTGGTGGGGCGCGTGCTGGCGCGGGAGGGTGCGCTGCTGCGGCACATCCGCGGCGACGGGCACATCGAGGAGGAGCGCGCGGTGGCGATTGACGTGCCGCCGCCGTCGCTATGGGATGACCCCTCGGAGGCGGCAGCGCGCGAGCGAGAGGAGCAGGCATGGAGATCTATACGGCCGGTTTCACGCACACCAGCGCCGAGCGATTCTTCGAGCGGCTCCGCGACGCCAGCATCCGGCGACTGATTGACGTGCGGCTCAACAACGTCTCGCAGCTCGCGGGCTTCTCCAAGCGCGACGACCTGGCGTACTTCCTCCGCGTGATCTGCGGCGCCGATTACCTCCACGAGCCACTGCTTGCCCCGACCCAGGAGCTGCTCGATGGGTACAAGAAGCACAAAGGCGACTGGGAAGACTACGAGCGGCGCTTCCTGGCCCTGATGGACGAGCGGCGCATCGCGGAGCGCCTGGACCGCACACTCTTTGACGTGCCCGCGGTGCTGCTGTGCAGCGAGGCGACGGCGGAGCACTGCCACCGCCGGCTCGTCGCCGAATACCTGCGCGACCACTGGGGTGACGTGCGCATCGTGCATCTGTGATGTGTCGCGGCCATGAATGGCCGGCGCACGAGCGAACGGCATGAATGCCTGCTGATCTTGATCGCGGCACGAGGGTGCACGGGGCGAGAAACGGGAGGGATAGCGCGGTGGAGATCGCGATCAACCACCTGACGCGCATGCAGCCGGGCTACATCTGCGTAGCCGGTATTGATACGCAGAGCGGCCAGCACGTGCGGCCGGTGATCTACGGCCGGCTCTCGGCGGCACTGCTGGCACGCTACGGGGGACCGTTCGCGCTGGGAGCGGTGGTCGCGCTCGGCAGTGTCCAGGCCGAAGGCCGGCCGCCCGAGGTGGAGGACCGGCGCTTCGAGCCCAAGCGCGCACGCCGCCTGCGCACGCTGGACGGCGCGGCGTTCTGGCGGCTGCTGCGAGACGTGGCACGGCCGACACTGGCGGCGATCTTCGGGCCGGAGCTGCGCCCGGTTGGCCGCGCGGCAGCCCTCCCCGCCGGCCACGGTATCGCCTCGCTGGGTTGCCTCATCCCGGCTACCGCGTCGCCGCTACTCGCGCTCGATCCCGCCGGCAAGCTGCGCTGCACGCTCGACGACGGAACCCTCAGCGCCAACGTCTCCGTCACCGACCTGCGGCTCTACGAGGACGACTACACCACGCCGCGCCGCGAGACGGTCGAGCGCATTGCCGCGCGGCTGGCGGCGGGCGTGCCGGCGATCCTCAGCGTCGGTCTGACGCGCCCATTCCAGAAGCCCGAAGGCAGCGAGGCGCTGCACTGGCTCCAGGTCAACAACATCCATCTGGAGGACGAGCCGCTGTGGCAGTAGCGCCCGCGACGTGAGGCGGTGGGAGTCAACATGCAGCGGGCGGCTTGCGAGCGGCAACCGCCGGATATACAATATGCACTGGATATACGTCTTGTTCCACATGCCGAGAAGAAGTAGGCTCGCAGATGACCACCGCCAAGCTGCGGCGCGTTGGCAACAGCTACGTCGTGACGATCCCGAAGGAAGAGGTCGAGCGGCTGCATCTGAGCGAGGGCGACACGCTCAGCGTCGAGGTGCGCAAGCTCGTGCTCACACCTGAGATGGCGCCCGAGGTGCGCGCGGCGTTCGAGGAGTCGTGGGAGCACGATCAGGCGGCCTACGAGTACTTGAGGGATCGCTAGAGGATGCGATACCTGGCGGCTGCCGATGTGATGGCGCTCAATAGCGAGATTTTGGAGCGTATGCAAGGTATCTCGTCGCGCAGTCGCGACGAGAACGCGCTCGAAAGCGCCGTGATGCGTCCGCGGATGGCCGCATACTACGAGGGCGCCGATCTCGTCGCACAGGCCGCCACGCTCATAGCAGGCATCGCCCTCGCCCATGCGTTCGTAGATGGCAACAAGCGCACGGCCTTCGCCGCCGGCAGGGTCTTCATGTCTCTGAACAAGATGACCTTCACCGGCGACATATTGGAGCTGGCGCAGCAGATCGAGGCGCTGGTGAACCGATCCGGAAGTCTGCGCGACGCTCTTGATCGCTTCACCGGCTGGCTGCGCGAGCGGGTCGCCGTCCGGCGCGAGGCGTAGTGGGGAGGCACCGATGGGAGAAGTCGCATTTCACAAGTATCACGCGCTGGGCAACGATTATCTGGTGATCGATCCGCGTACCGCCGCCCTGGCGCTCACACCTCACCGCATCCGCGCGCTCTGCGACCGCCAGCGCGGCATCGGCGCCGATGGGATCATCAGCGGCCCCGCGGCCGGCGCCGACGAGCGAGGAGACATGCATATCCGCATCTTCAATCCTGACGGCTCGGAAGCCGAGAAGAGCGGCAACGGCATCCGTATCTTCGCCCGCTACGCGTTCGAAGCCGGCTATGTGACCGCGGGCGAGCCATTCAGGCTGCTAACGCGCGGCGGCGAGGTATCCGTGCGCATCTTCGACGAGCGGGGTGCATTGATCGAGGTGGATATGGGGCACCCGTCGTTTCGCAGCGGCGACCTCCCGATGCTGGGACCGGAGCGCGAGGTCGTCAACGAGCCGCTAGAGATCGCCGGTGAGATGCCCGCGCCGCGTGTCACCTGTGTTTCGATGGGCAATCCGCACTGCGTGATCTTCACCGATGAGGTCACGCCGGAGCACGCACGGCGCATCGGTCCGCTGGTCGAGAACGCCGCGTGCTTTCCGCAGCGCACCAACGTCCAGCTTGCTCGCGTGCTCAGCCGCGACCAAGTCGAGATCACCATCTGGGAGCGTGGCGCGGGCTATACGCTGGCATCGGGATCGAGCAGTTGCGCGGCGGCCGCCGCGGCGCGCCGTCTGGGGCTGGTGGACGACGAGGTGACGGTTCTCATGCCGGGCGGCGCGCTCTCCGTCAGATTTGCCGGCGACGGGCATGCCGTGCTCACAGGCCCCGTCAGCGGCGTGGCACACGGCACGCTGCACCCCGATCTCACGTCGTAGTGTGCGGCCGGACGCCACGATCACTCGGCAAGAGCTGCCGGAGCGCGGGCAGGACGTCGCTGCGTCAGCGCCCCGTATCCAAGCCGGCGCCACCAGTCAGCCGCACCGTGGGAAACTCTGCGCTTGCGTCGCGCTCCAATACTCCCTCGGCGATCATCGCCAGCAGTACGCGATTGATGAGCGTGGCACCAGCACCAGTCAGCGCACCGTACTGTGGCGAGCGCTTGCCGCTGGGAGCGACGTCGGGCGAGCCGCGCAGAATCTTCACCAGCCCACTCACGCCGACAGCGTAGGGCAGCTCGTGCAGGCAGGCGACTACGGCTTCGCGCACCACCGCCTCGTCGCGGATGCGCGGCTCCTTGGGCGCAGGCCGTGCGCCCCTACCATCGGTTGCGGGCGCACCCGCATCGCCTGCGGCGGGCGCGCAATGATCGCAGGTGCCGCATGATGCGACGGGTAGACGCTCGCCGAAGTGGCGCGCAATCACGCGCTGGCGGCAGCCGGTGGCATGTGTATAGGCCAGCAGCGCGGCGACCTGCCGCCCGTGGCGCTCGGCAACCTCGGTCAGCAGCGCCGGCAGCGCCTCGCGGCCATCAGGGGGCGGTGGCGGGATTTCGAGCAGCAGATCGCGGCCGCTCTCGTGGTACTCGATCAGTCCGGCGTCGCGCCAGCCCAGCAGGCGCCCCTCCAAATCCGCCGGATCGGTGCCCATCCGCACCGCCAGCGCGACCAGATCGAGCGACTGTGCCTGATCGGGCCGCAGGCCCGTGCTCGCGGTAAACTGACGGAATGCCTGTTCCTCGGCGGGATCGGGCGCCGGGCGTCCACCGGACACTGGGCGTCCACCGGACGCCCCTACGGAACCGATGCGCACGACCGGGGCGCGCGGCACGTCGGGGTGGCGCACGAGAAAGCCGGCGCGCTCGAGCAGGCTCAGCGCCACGCGCGCGGCGGTATCGTCCACCTGGCGCCCGCTCTCCTGGAAGGCGACGGCGATGTCGCGCTCCAGCTCGCCGGATGCCACCCGCGCCATGAGCGATCCCGCTGGCGCGCCTGCCCGCACGAGACTCCGCGCCGCAGCGTAGACCGCACGCAGTGTCTCGATGCTCAGCTCGTCCTGGCCGACGTGGCGGCGCAGCGCGGAGGCATCGGCCGGCGAGACGAAGAGCACACAGCGCGAGGGCATGCCGTCGCGCCCCGCCCGGCCGGACTCCTGGGCGTAGGCTTCGAGCGAGCCGGGGAGCTGGTAGTGGACGATGAAGCGCACGTCGGGCTTGTCAATGCCCATGCCGAAGGCCACTGTGGCGGCCACCACCCGCGCCCGCCCGCTGATGAAGGCATCCTGCGCCGCTTCGCGCTCGTCGCGCTCCATGCCGGCGTGATAGTGGACCGCGCTGACGCGGCAGCGACGGCGCAGGAACTCGGCAACCTCCTCGCAGCCCTCACGCGAGCGCACGTAGACGATGCCGCTGCCGGCGGTGCTGGTGACGATGCGCTCCAGCTCGCGCAGCCGCGCCTCGTTATTGGCAGTGGCGACGACCTCGTAGCGCAGATTGGGGCGGAAGACGCCGCGGTTGACCACCCGCAGGTCGCGTCCCAGCGCCGCGGCAATGCTGTCGCGCACCTCGGGCGTGGCCGTCGCGGTGAGCGCCAGCACCGGCACGCGCCCGCGGCCTTCGTAGGGGCGTCCGGTGGACGCCTGCGCACCGTGTTCGGTGGACGCCAGCGTTCCTCCGGCCTCTAGCCGCCTCAGCGCCTTGGCGATGAAGAGGTAATCTGGCCGGAAGTCGTGGCCCCACAGGCTGACGCAGTGCGCCTCGTCCACCACGAAGCGCGCGACGCCCGCCTGGCGCAGCGCGTAGACGAACGATTGCTGGCGCAGGCGCTCCGGCGCGGCGTAGACCAGCTTGTAGCGTCCCGTGGCGATGTCGCGCAGGCGGCGGTCGATCTCGTCGCGCTCGACCAGGCTGTTGATGACCGTGGTGACGGCGCGCAGCTCGGCGGGCAGCCCTTCGAGCTGGTCCTTCATCAGGGCGATCAGCGGCGAGATCAGCACCGTGGTGCCGGGCAGCAGCAACGCCGGGAGCTGGTAGCAGAGCGACTTGCCGGCGCCGGTGGGCATCAGCGCGAGCACGTCCTCGCCGGCCAGCACAGCGCGCACGATCGTCGCCTGCCCCGGCAGAAAGCCCTCGTAGCCGAAGGTCTCGCGCAGGGCGTCCAGCAGCTCCGGCGCCGCCGGCTCCTCATCATCGGCCTCGTCGAGCGCGGCGCCGGCAGGCGGGCGTCCGGTGGACGCCCGGTAGCCACCGGACGCCCCTACCTCGTCGTCGCCATCCGCATTCTCGTCTGGCAGAGCGGGCGCGACGCTGGCGCGGGCCATCCCGACCGAGAGCGCGCCGAAGGCGCCACGCCGTGGCGACGGGGAGATGCCATGGATGCCACGGCCGCCCTCCAAGAGGGGCACGACGGCACCGTGCAGGCGCCCGCCCTCGCGCGCGTCCAGCTCCGCCTGCCGGTCGCGCAGCTCGACGTCCCAGTCCGTGTCGCCCAGACGTGTGGCGATCTCACGCGCCTCGCGCAGCACCCAGGCCGAGGGTGTGTCGCCATAGTGCGCAAAGACGCGCCCCAGCTCCGCCCGCGCCCCCTCAGCGTCTCCGGCCACCGCCAGACAGCGGGCGCAGCCGACCAGTGCGCTCGTGCTGCCGGGCGAAAGCTCCAGCGCATGGCGGTAGATCGCCTCTGCCGATGTGGGACCCTCGAAGGCCAGCGCCAGCTCGCCCACCGCCAGCTCGGCCGCCAATTTCGTCCCGCCGGACGCGCGTAGCCGCGCCGCCAATTGCATGCCACCCGGACGATCGTCCAGCAGCACGTAGGCGCGGGCGAGCAGGTGGTAGGCACCCATCGCCTCGCTCGCCGCCAGCCGCTCGGTCACGATCGCCGCGGCCTGCGCGCCGTCGCCCAGGGCCAGCGCCAGCTCGGCCAGCCCATCGGTGAGCTGCATCGTCTGGCCGGCGAGTGGCCGCAGCAGGGTGAGGATGCCGCTCGCAATCGCTCGCGCGGCGGTGCGCACTCCTCGCAGGGGCGCATGGCGATGTTGTGCGCCCTGTGGCTCGCAGCGCGCCAGAAACAGCCCGATCTCCAGCGCGCGCTCGACCGGCAGCCGCGCGGCGTTGCGCTCCAGCGCCGTGCCATCCGCGCCACCCAGCGCCGCCACCAGCGCCGCAATCGGCTCCATGCCCGCGCCTTCGTCCGCGTCCGCCACTGCGCTCGCCTCGCCGTCTAGCAGACCCCTCGCGCACCCGCTCCGCGGCCACTATAGCAGCCGGCAGCGGATATAGCAACAAGGCACCGGTATCCGCCGGGACAATCCGACCGTCGCCACGTGGTCCAACGCGTGCCGGCACGTTGCGGGAGCGCCGCCGCACGATACAGTATGCCATGTACCGCGATGCGCCCTGTGCCACGTCGGGCAAGCGAATGTGTGGGTGGGCGGTGGTGGGGCGACGTCCACTGGGCGCTGGACTGATGGACAAGGGGAGCATCACGATGAGCCAGGATACGATGCCTACGGAAATCACGGAGGGCGCGCAGGATACGCAGGGCGCGGAGGTTGCCGAAGGTTTCACGCTGCCGGCGCCGTTCGTCGCGCCGCCGGCCACCGAGCCGCTGACGCCCAAAGAGACGATCACAGTCCCCGCGCGCCACAATCCAACGCTCCAGCGCGTGCTGGAGCGTGTCAACACCGACGAGGACCTGCATGCCATCTGGCGCTGCCAGAACGTCACCGCCGTGGACCGCCTCAAGATGACCGACCACGGCCCCGTCCACGTGCAGATCGTCGCCAATAGCGCGCTGCGGCTGCTGCGGCTGCTCGCCAAAGCGGGGGTCGCGGCGAGCGCGGTCGAGCGGCAGGGGCTGACCGAAGACGATGCCGAGGTGATTGTCGTGCTGGCCGCGCTGCTGCACGATGCCGGCATGTCCGTCGCGCGGGCGGGGCACGAAGAGTTCAGCGTAGTCATCGCGCTGCCCAAGTTGATGGAGCTGCTGGAGGGCATCTATACGCCCGCCATCCGCCGCGTCGTCGTCTCCGAGACGCTCCACGCCATCATCAGCCACCGCGCCGGCGGCCAGCCGCTGACCATCGAGGCCGGCATTGTGCGCGTGGCCGACGCGCTCGATATGGCGAAGGGCCGCTCGCGCATCCCCTTCGAGGCTGGCGCGGTGAACATTCATTCCGTCTCGGCGGCGGCAATTGACGACGTCGAGATCGTCTCCGGCGAGACCAAGCCCATCCGCGTGGAGATCACGATGAGCAACGCCGCCGGCCTTTATCAGCTCGACGAGCTGCTCAAGGAGAAGCTCCGCGGCTCCGGTCTGGAGCCGTACGTCGAGATCTCGGCCCACATCAACGGCGAATCCGATAAGCGGATCTTCGAGACGTTCACGATTTGAGCGTCGCGGGGTCTCCAGCCTCTTGCCGCGCCGCGAAGGCTGCGCGGGGGGAATCGCAGGCGGGTGTGGCACGTGCCGATTATGCGGCAGCATATAGACAGGACAGCATTCAGCACTCGGCCAAACGGCCGTGGCGCTTCGGCGGCCGCGCGCGACACAATACGAAGGCCAGGCGCTCCACCGCGGGCATCTGGCATGGGAGGTGCGACCCGACACCGCTTTGCGGGCATCAGCAGCGATGGCGCCCGCGCGGGTGCGGCCAGAGGAAAGGAGCGAGGCACATGCGACCGGTTGATGCGTGGCGCTGGATCTCATCCACCAGGGCAAGCCAGCGCCCCTACGACGACCGCAGGCAGTGGCTCCAATTGGGGATGCTCTCGGCGAGCGTGGTGGCGCCGCTGATCGCTCGCTGGAATGAGCTGCGCGGAGCGGAACGCGCGAGCGAGCTGCTTGGCGAGATCGAAGCGCGGCTCAAGACCGTTGGGACGCTGGCGCCCGATGCCTATCGCGACCTGCGCCAGCAGCTCGCCGAGGTGGCGCGCGAGACAGGAGGCAGATTCATGCGCGCGGACAGCAGAAATGCATCGGCGCCCATCAGCGGGCGCCTCTCGCGCGGGAGCTGGCTGTGGCTGGCGGGCGCGGGACTCGGATTGGCGGCGGCGGGAGCGGGGACCTATCTGTTGGTGCGGCGGCGCTTGAGCGCGGCGGCCGAGGAGCCGCTACTCGACCTGCCAGGTCCGTCAACCAACGGCGCGTCGGCCTATGGCAGTACATCCGCAGCCGTGCCGACACGACCTTTGAGCGAGCGGCCGGCAGCGGACCTGCTCCAGGACGAGACGCCCCAGCAGGCGGAGGCAGGCAAGCCGGTGATCGTGCCACCGACCCCGTGGGACGATGGCGGGGCAACCGTCACACCAACAGGCGCACCCGCGGGGGTGGTCGTGCCCAACGAAGCGCCGTTCATCGGCGACATCAAGACCATGATCTACCACGAATCCAACGCCGAGAATCTGCCCGCCGAGCAGAACCGCGTGTATTTCGCCAGCGAGGAAGATGCTCGTGAGGCGGGCTACCAGCGCGACCGCGACGAGGTGCCCAAAGTCTAGCCCGGCTAGCTAGCGACGGCTCTCGTCGGGCAGGCCGGCGTAGGTCGCAACGGTGGCGAGCATATCGTCCAGGTCGAAGGGCTTGGCGAGGAACGGCACGCGCTCGGCGCCCTCGATGCTGGGCCGCGTGCTGCTCATGATGACTACCGGGATGTTGCTGGTCACGGGATTGGAACGAAGCCGGCGCAGCAAGTCCACGCCGTCGATCCCTGGCATGTTGCGGTCGGTGATCACCAGCGCCGGCCGTTCACGCCGTGCGATCGCCAGCGCCGAGCGCCCGTTGCGGGCGAGCAGCGCGCGGTAGCCGGCATCCTCAAGGAACTCGCAGAGCAGCTCGACGATGGTCGGCTCGTCGTCCACCACCAGCACCGTCGGGCGCGACGTTGCGCGCGGCATGCCCGCCAGCGCGTCCAGGCGCTCTGGATCGCGTGTGGGCTGTCTCATGTATGCCACCTCCTTGGCGCGACCGCGGAGGTCGGTGTGCGTACGCCGGGCATTGAGCCTGCGGGCCTGCCGCCAACATCCTCAAGCGGTGCCAGGCCCGCCAGGGTGATTGGCAAAGGTCGTGCCACGGCGCGCCGCCGCGCCGCTTGCGATGCGGCTTGAGGGCGTCGCGGAGGAATGGTACGGGTGGCGCGTGCCTCATGCCACTCGTCAAAATCCGTAGCGGCATCACCGATCACCGGCGCACGCCCAGCCTCTCGGCGGCTGCGGCGGCATGTGCCGGCCACACGCGATCCGCTGGGAGTTCGTCGTGGGACACTCGCTCGTCTGGCGCAATGCGAAAGTGACGGCGGACCTCTCGCCAGAGGCCGTCGGCAAGGCCGTCAAAGACCCCAATGCCGTGGTCTGGCTCGATCTCGCGGGCGGCGACATTGCCAAAGACCGCCAACGCCTGCTGCGCACATTTTCTCTGGCGCCGCTGACCGTCACCACAATGGCCGATCCTGATGAGCGGGCGCGGCTGGTGGTGACACAGAGCTACGCGCACGTGATCGCGCATGGGCTGGCCTTCGATGCCGAGACGCTGGAGGCGGCGACCCCCAAGCTGGACGTCGTGTTCGGCGCGAACTGGGTGATCACCGCGCACGCCGGACCGCTGCCGTGGATGAAGGCCCTCTGGGAGGCCGCGCGCACCGGCAAGTCCGAAGAGCACATCATGAGCCGCGGTGCGCCCTATCTGGTCTACGCGATCTTAGACAGCCTGGTGGATAGCTACTTCCCGGTGCTCGATACCCTCGACGACCTGATCGACGATCTGGAGAACAAGGCAGTCGCCTACACCTCGAACGACGTGCAGGCACGCATCTTCAGCGTCAAGCGATCGCTGGCGTATATGCGGCGGGTGATCAGCCCACAGGTGGAGGTCGCCAACGGCCTCATCACCCGCACCGCGGAATTGATCCCGCGCGATGCCGAGCCGTACTTCGCCGAGGTCCACGACCACCTCGTGCGCGCTTTCGAGGTGCTCGACTCGTATCGCGACCTGATGAGCGGCCTGCTCGACGTGTACCTCACCACCGTCTCGAATCGCCTCAACGTGGTCATGAAGCAGCTCACGATCATCGCCACGATCTTCATGCCGATCACCTTCATCACCGGCATCTTCGGCCAGAACTTCGGCTACATGCCGCAGGTCGTCCACGACAGCGGCGCCAATTTCTGGCTGGTGCTGCTGGCGATGGCGATCATCTCCGGCGCACAGATCTGGTACTTCAAGCGCCGCGGCTGGCTGTGACGCTCGCCGACGCCGTGGTGTGGCAGGGCAGGTATCAAGGGGAGGTTGCGGATGCGCGTCTTGGTCACCGGGGCGTTCGGCAATATCGGCGCCAGCTCCGTCCGCGAGCTGCGGCGCCAGGGGCACCAGGTGCGCGCCTTCGGCCGTCCATCGCGGGCCAATCGACGCGTTGCGGCCTCGCTCGGCCCGCAGGTTGAGCTGCGCTGGGGCAACGTGCGCGACCCATCGGCCGTCGCTCGCGCCGTCGAGGGGCAGGACGCCGTCGTCCACATGGCCTACATCCTGCCGCCAGACGCCGACGAGCACCCTACTCTGGCCGAAGCAGTCAACGTCGGCGGCACGCGCAACGTGATCGAGGCCGCACGTGCCCAGCCGACCCCACCGCGCCTGCTCTTCGCGTCCACCTTCGACATCTTCGGCTTCACCCAGGATCACCCCCCGCCGCGGCGCGTCACCGATCCGGTCACCGCCACCGACGCCTACACGCGGCACAAGATCGAGGGCGAGCGCATGGTGCGCGCGTCGGGGCTGACCTGGACGATCTTCCGCTTTGCCGACGTGCCGCCGCTGGCGATGCGCAGTCCGCACCCCATCATGTTCCGCATCCCGCTTCAGACGCGCTTCGAGGTGCTGCATACGGAAGACGCCGGCCTGGCCGTGGCGAACGCGCTGGCGAGCGACGCCGTGTGGGGGCGGGTCTGGCTGATCGGCGGTGGGCCATCCTGCCAGGTACATTATCGCGACTATCTGGGGCGCATGCTCGACGTGATGGGCATCGGCCGCCTGCCGGAGACGGCCTTCGGCGACAAGCCCTATAGCACCGATTGGATCGACACCGCCGAGAGCGAGGCGCTGCTGCGCTACCAGCGCCACAGCTTCGAGCAGATTATCGGGGACGTGGCCGCCGCGCTCGGTTGGCAGCGCCGCCTCATTCCGCTCGTGCGCCCGCTTGCGCGCCGGTGGATTCTGCGGATGTCGCCCTACTACGCCAAGGCCCGAGAACCGGCACGACACCCGTAGGCGCGGCTGCCTCATTGCGGCTGCTCGCCCTCGGTGGGGGCCACGGGCCGCAGGATGACGATGGGCAGCTCGCGACCGGCGGCGTCGCGCTGATAGCCGGCCGCTGGCGGCCAGAGTGCAATCCAGCGCCGCCAGAGCCGCTCGCGCTCGTCCCCTGCCGCAACCTCGGCCAGCACCTCCAGCCGCCGCGGTCCCGCTTCGATCCGCACACGCGGATGGGCGAGCAGGTTGAGGTACCAGTTTGGGTGCCGCGGTGCGCCATAGTTCGAGGCGCAGACGACGTAGCGCTCGCCGTCGCACAGGTAGAGCAGGGCATGGGTGCGAACCTGGCCCGTTGTGCGGCCGGTGGAGTGGAGCAAGAGGATCGAGTAGCGGAGCTGCTTCCCGCCGACGCGGCCTCCGCTCAGACGGTAGACCGCCTGGGTCGTCCTGTCGGCCGCCAGCATGAAGACGCGCCTTGCCCGCTGCCTGATCGTCATACGCTGCCTGCTGAATCCCACATGCCATGCCTCGCAATCTTCATCCTCGCCGTGGTGTCAAGGCGGCCAGATTCTCAGCGCATTCTCACCCGGCACTAGGCAAATCCTGAGCCTGGGCAGGTAGAGTGGCGTCGAGCGAGCGCACATGCTCCTCATTCCTTCAGGTATCACAGAGCTTCACCCAGACAGTAATAGACGCGGGAGAGCACCACACGATGCAAGACGAGCCGTCCACTCAGCCATCCTTCCCCGGAGCCGCCGAGCCGCACCATCAGCAGTACGATGTTGATCCTTCCTCAGGATACCAGGTGTACCAGTCGCCGCCGACCCCACCGATCCCACCGGTGCCGCCGTCGCGCGCGCACGGCAGCGGGCGCGGCTTCTGGGGCCGGCGCAATCGCTGGCTGGTCGCGATTGGGGCCGCGCTGGCGCTGGCGATCGCCATCGCCGGCGGCGTGGCCTTCGCCGCCCATCAGAACACGCCCAGCACCGCGGCATCCCCTCCGGCGAGCGTCAACATCCCGGCGCCACAGAAGCAGAACACGGTCTATACCGTCGTCTCGGTCAGTGGGACGACGATCAGCGCGACGCAAGGTAGCGGCGCCAGTGCCAGCGCCGGCAGCAGCGTGACGATCACCACTTCAGCCAAGACGAAGATTACGCGCGGCGGCCAGCCGGCCAGCCTGAGCGATCTGACCGCCGGGACGAAGTTCCGCGTGCGCGGCAAGGCGCAGAGCGGCGGCAGCATCGCCGCCGAGCGTATCGAGATCGTGCTGCCGGCGGTCAAGGGTGCGATTACGGCGATCAACGGCGACACGCTGACCATCCAGACGCGCAAGAAGACGATCACGGTGCGGCTCACGCCGAGCACGACGATTGTGGACGCCACCACGCACGCCAGGGCGACGCCGAGCAGCCTCGCGGTCGGCGAAATGGTCACCATCCAGGGGCTGCCCAACGGCGACGGCACCTACACCGCGCTGCGCATCCTCGCCGGCACACCCACGCGGCATCCGGCGACCGGAACGCCCACGGCAACTGGCACCCCAGCGGCATAGCGGTGGCGCGGCGCGCACCGACGCGGCTGATCGTGCGGCGCCGGATATAATGCCTCCTGAGGCGGAGAACCTCAGGAGGCGATGTGGAGCAGCTCGAAGACCTGATACGCGATGAGATCCTGCGCGATGGGCCGATGACCTTCGCGCGCTTCATGGCGCTGGCGCTCTACCATCCGCGGCTCGGCTACTACAGCGGCGGCGGCACAGGCCGCGAACCGCTGGGCTGGAGCGGCGACTATTTCACCAGCGGCGACGTACACCCGCTGTGGGGCTGGGCCATCGCACGGCAGCTCCACCAGATGTGGCTGCTGCTGGGCCGGCCGGCGCGCTTTGATGTGGTCGAGCCGGGCGCGGGACGCGGCACGCTTGCCCGCGAGGTGTGGGCTTTCGCCCGCGAGCAGGCGCCGGAGTGGAGGGAGGCGCTGCGCTACACGCTGGTGGACCGCGCAGAGGCCAACAATCCCCTGCGGCGGGCACGCGAGCGGCGGCTGGCGGCGGACCTGGCGGCGCTGGACGTTCCGGCGGGATCAGCGTGTTGGATCGCCGATCCCCGCGACCTGGCGCCCGGCTCGCTGGTGGGCGCGGTGGTCTCGAACGAGCTGGTGGACGCGCTGCCGGTACATGTGGTCGAGAAGCGCGGCGAGACGCTGGCCGAGGTCTACGTGGCAGTGGACGAGCGCAATGGGCGCCTGGTCGAACGTCTCGCCGCACCGTCATCGCCCGCGGTAGCAACCTACCTCGATGCCTTCCATATCCCCTGGCACAGCTCTTCCGACGGCTGGCGCGCTGAGCTGCGGCTGGCGGCGGGACCCTGGCTGCGGGACGCCACCGCGCCGCTGGCACGCGGCTTCGTGCTGACGATCGACTACGGCGATGCCGCGCGCCACCTCTACACACGCGACCGCCGCCACGGCACGCTGCTGGGCTACGCGCGCCATCAACTCGTCGAGCGCCCCCTGACGCAGCCCGGCCAGCAGGACCTCACGGCGCACGTCAACTTCACGGCGCTGATCGAGGAGGGGCGTATGCTGGGCCTGCGGCTGGTGGGCCTGACCACCCAGGCGGAGTTCCTGCGGGGGCTGGGGATCCGCGAGGAGGCCGAGCGCGTGACTGCGCTGCGCTACCCAGCGGCGGATCGCGAGCGCCATACCGACCGCGGGCAGGCCGATTACCTGCGCAAGCGGGCGCTGCTCGGCGCCGTGGCGACGCTGCTCAATCCGCATGGGCTGGGCGGTTTCCGCGTGCTGGTGCAGCAGCGCGGCGTGCCGGGCGCGGGCCGGCGACTGCTGGGCCTCGCTCCAGGGGGAAGCTCCGAGGCGTAGCTGGCTACATGGCGCCGTGCGGCGCGCGTGTGCTATGGTTGCGGCGGCGCGGCGCAGGCGTATTGGCCGGCGCGGCGACTTCCTGCATCATGCAGGCAGGCAGGCAAACCAGAGGAGATGGCAGCACAGATGAGCACTCCGTCCATGGACAACATCCCTGGCTCCTTCGCGGCACTGCAGGCCGCGTTCCTGCCGCAGAACGCGGCGGGCGTCACGCGCAGCTTTCAGTTCGATTTTTCAGGCCGCGAGGCCGGCACCTGGAATGCGACCGTCGCCAACGGCGCCTTCAACTACGCGCAGGGGCCCGCGACCACCCCCGACGCGACGATCGCCGTGGACTCGGACGATTGGCTGAAGCTGCTCAAGGGTGAGCTAGACGGCATGTCGGCCTTCATGCAGGGCAAGATCAAGGTCACGCCGATGTCCGCCGCAATGGGCCTGATGCAGTTCCAGCAGTGGTTCGCGCGGTAGAGACGGAGAACGCGGAGGGCGCAGAGGTTCGCGGAGCAGAGGGGAAACCGCAGAGGGCGCAGAGTAAAGAAGCGTCGTAGGGGCGTCCGGTGGACGCCCGCTGCCGCCGGCACACGCTCCAAGCGACGGCTAGCGCGGGAAGCTTGCGCGCAGTTGCTCGCAGAAGGGCGCCAGCTCGTCCGGCGGAATGATGGCGCCCGCGCTCGGCGGCACACGGGCGTCGGCGGCGCGGATCAGCGCGAAGACCTGCGGGCCTTTCAGCTCATCGGGCAGATCGCGGGGCTTGGGCACCACATGCACGTGGACGTGCGCGAAGCCCTCGCCCTCGGCGATCTGCATCACGTACTCCTTCTGGCAATCGAACGTGCGATGCAGCAGATCGGTCGTGCGTCCCAGTAGCGTGCCCAGCTCAGCGAACTCGTCCGGCGTGAGATCGTGCAGCGCCTCGGCGTGGCGCTTGAGGACGATCACCAGCCAGCCCTTCATGCGGCAGGGATAGGCGTGGTCCACGATCCAATGCGCGCCATCGTGGATCACTGGTCCCGGCGAGATGCGCGCCGTGCCGTTGAGCGAGGCGCAGGTGCGGCAGCCGTCGCTCGCGCTCATGCGACCGGCTCCTCGGCGGCGTCGGCCGCGTCCTGCCATGCGCCGACCGCGAGCCAGACCCAGGCGAAATGGAGACCGGCGTCGCGTAGGGCGACGGCGCGGTGGTAGCCGTCGCAGAGCAGCACATCCTCAGTCGGCGATTTGCCGTCGCCGCCCAGGCCAATCAGCGGCGCGCAGCTCGCCCCACGCCGTAGGGAGGCCCGGTAGCGGCGGATGCGCGACGGCACCAGGTCCACCGCGCGCAATAGGCAGAGCTGGTCGAGCGCCACGAGGTGTAGCTCCCAGCGATAGGCTTGCGCCTCGAAAGCCTCGGCCTGGGCGGCGGGCATCGCGGCGTGGAGCGTGGCGTCCACGTGGTTGCGTGCGGCGGCCGGATCGAGCGCGAACAGGTCCATGAGGTCGTCGCAGGGCGCCACCGGCGGCAGGAGCACCTGTGCCGGCGAGCGCCGGGTGCGCGGACGAACGGGCGCCGCTTCCTGCGACGCTGGGGGCGAGGCTGTGGTGCGCCGCTTCCGGGGCGTCACGGCTTGGGCCGCTGCTTCACGCGGCGGCGCGGGCGCGGGCACAGACGAAGTAGGGCGGGCACGGCGGGACCGCGACTCGGACGCTGCCGTCCCGCCGCGCGTCGCACGTTGCCCGCGCTCGTTCACCCGTGCCGTCATCGCTCGCACTCCGTCGTGTCTATGGTCCGTCATGTCCGGCATCCGCCGGCCGCTCGGCCGCACGCGGACACGAGCCAGAGGATACCGCTGAGCTAGATGGTCTGTCAAGCATCCCGCCAGGCGGACCTACCAACTCATTACGCACGCTGTATGCCATGCGGGGAGAGGGTGGTCACTTTACGGGATTGTGGAAGGTATGAGGAAGGATCCTGCTGGCGCACTCGCTACCAGTGTAGACGACAGGGCGCCGCTCCCGCGCAGGAGATGGGACTTCCGTCGCCCCCTGTCCGCTCCACGTGAATCGTCCGTCAGGAGTGGTCCTTCATAGGCGCGTTCGTCGAACATCCACATGCACCGCGTATCGCTACAGCACGGTAACGGTGACGGTGCGCTGGCGCGGGCCGTCCAGCTCGACCAGCACGATTCGCTGCCAGGTGCCGAGTTGGAGCCGTCCCTTGGCGTAGGGCACGATCACCGACGGACCAATGATCGCCGCGAGGATGTGATCAGGGGCATGCGCGGGATCGTGTGGATGGCGATACGTCAGCGGTGGCAGCAGATGACGTAGCGCCTGGAGGAAGTCGAGGTCGGTGCCGGGATCGAGGTCGGCAGTGGTGACGGCGCAGGTGGTGTGCGCTGCGAAGACAAGGCATGCGCCGCTATCGCTGGCTGGCACCTCGTCCAGCAGCGCCTGTTGCACGCGGTCGGTGAGGTCCACAACCTGGTCCTTGCGCGTGGTGGCGGCAGTGAGCGTCTGCACGGTGGCGATCTCCTGTGATGAGGTACGATGTGGCGGCATTGCGCGATGCGATGATGCTGGCTTTCGTGTCGCGGCGTCACCGAGATTCTAGCCATGAAAGGCGCTGGTGCCCATGCCGGACGCATACCAGGCTGGCTTGATCGGCTACCCTGTCGGCCACTCGCGCTCGCCAGCGGTGCAGCAGGCGGCATTCGACGCGCTGGGCATCAACGCGCGTTATGCGCTGTGGGAGACGGCACCCACGGAGCTAGCCGCGCGCATTGTGGCGCTGCGCGACCCTGGCATGTTCGGCGCCAACGTCACGATCCCCTACAAGACCGCCGTGCTGCCGCTGCTGGACGAGCTGGCCGAGACGGCACGATTGGCTGGCGCGGTGAACACCATCGTGTGCGCCACAGACAAGGCTAGCGGGCGGGTGCGATTGATCGGGCACAACACCGACATCGCGGGGCTGCGTCGCACGCTCGACGAGGCTGGCGCCTGGGACGAGACAGCGAGCGCCACTCGGCGCGTGCTGCTGCTGGGCGCGGGCGGCGCGGCGCGAGCCGTGCTGGCGGTCGCACGGCTGGAGGACGCGGCGGTGACGGTCGCCGCGCGGCGGATAGAAGCAGGACAGGCGGCGATCGGAGTCCTCACCCCCAGAGGCGAGGCGGGCCTCGCCACTACACCTGGCCGAGGGGGAGAAGGAACAGAGAACGCGGAGGTCGCGGAAACTCGCGGAGAACGCGGAGAAGATGTCCTCACCCCCCGACCCCCTCGCCCCGCGGGGCGAGGGGGTGCCAGAGGCGTAGGGGCGTCCGGTGGACGCCTGGATGCGCGAGACATGGTGATCGCGCTAGACGACGAGGTGCGGCTTGTGGCGGCGTTGGAGCAGACGACGCTGCTGGTGAACACGACGCCCGTGGGCACGAATGATCGCAATGCCGCGCCGATCGCGCTCGATCTGCTGGCACGGCTGCCGGCGGGCGCATTCGTCTTCGACCTGGTCTACTCGCCGCCGGAGACGGCGCTGGTGCGGGCGGCGCGCTCCCGCGGCCTGCGTGCCTCCGGCGGCCTGCCAATGCTGCTCTATCAAGGCGCCGAAGCGTTCACGCTGTGGACCGGCCAGCCGGCGCCGGTGGAGGTGATGCGCGCGGCGCTGATGCGCTAGCGCTTCACTCCCTTGATGTTGCTGATAGTGACAGTGCCGAGGACGGCGAAGAAGACGAAGCCGGCGAAGAGCAGCGTGTACCCAAACGTGGGGCTGACAAGATTGCGTCCGATGGTCAGGAGCCAGCCGCCGATAATGGCGCCCGTCGCGCCGGCGATAGTTATGCCGATGTTCCAGACACCCATATCGCACGCGAACGAAGCCTGTGAGGGCAAGACATCCGCGACGAGCGCCCAGTCCACGCTGATGTAGGCGCCGAAACCGAGGCCGAAGACCGCGGCGGCGGCCAGGGCAAGCGGCAGAACGTGACCCGGCACAATGTAGGGTGCAAGCACGAAAGCCGCGCCGACGACAGCCATGAACGTGCCGGCTATGTACACCAGACGCTTGCGGCCGATGCGATCCGACGCCCACCCGGAGACCGTAGTGCTGAGTGTGGCGGTGATGGTCATGAGGATCAGGAACTCGCCGGTAGCCGTCGGCGGGGCGTGCGCGACATCCGCCATGTAGTATGACAGGAAGCTCAGCACGATATACACGCCCACCATCAGCAGCATGCGGGTGAGCACCACCCAACTGAAATCGGGGTTGCGGCGCGGATGGAAACCGAACGCTCGCGCGGCTCCGATCCCAGCCACAATCGCGGCGATGGCAGTGAGACCATTCACGATCCCATCGTTAGTTGTCGCATGAAAGAGTGAACTGATCACCAGGAGCGGGGCCGCTGCGACCACGATCACCGCGAGCACAGTGAGCAGCAGATCGCGCACGACCGTACGCTCATCCGAACTGGCAACCAGTTGCTCTGGCGGCGCGGCCGGCTCATGTACGAGGACCGCCGTGAGAATCGCCATCACCACGATGACGACAATGATGGCGAAATACGCTTGCACGATGCCGTGCTGTAGCGTGTCGAAACCCTGCTTGCCCGCGAGGAGCGACGTGAAATCGAGATCGAAGACAAAGGGAAAGATAGAGCCGCTGATCGTGCCGAGCCAGTACGCGATGCCCATGATGCCGGACGAGAGGCCGCGCTGCTCTTCAGGCACCATATCCGGCAGCAAAGCATGGAAGGGCGCCGCCGCGGCGTTGTTGGCGAGTTGCGTCAGCATCAGGCCACCGATCAATACCCACACGCCCGGCGACAATACCAAGCCGCTGTGATCGGCATTGAAGAGCGACGGGCCGAACGCCATCACCAGTAGACCGACGACATTCAGCAGCGTGCCGCCGACGATGTATGGGCGGCGGCGACCCAGCCGGCCCGGCGTGCGGTCACTGAGCAGTCCGAACAGGGGATTGGCGATCAGAGCCACAATCAATCCAGGCGCGAGCACGGTTGCCAACGTCAACGCCTCGCGCGCCGCGACCCAGTCGGACGCGGATACTCCGCTCGGCGCTGCCTGGTAGAGCAGCCCGACGACCTGCGCAGGCACGATGAAAATCGGCAACGCTGCCCAAATGAGGTTGAGGGCGTACCAGAAGAGACTGATTGAGACAAGCTCGCCCAATGAACGCCTGCGCTGGGTCGAGGCGACGCCCGCCTTGCCGGCGGCGAGCGCGCCGGCTGTTTCGGCTGCCATGAGTGGCCTCCTGTTCGCGTGGAGCATGAACCGCAGAGGTCGCAGGGGTCAGAGAACGGGAGCAGATGCATCCAGCAGATGGCGCCGCTGGTGGGATAGGCTGCGCTGGCCGCCGAGTGCGTTGCGAGCGGCGGCTGGGTGCGGCCAGTATAGCATACGGAGGCGACTGTGGCAGCGAGCATGCTCAACAATGCGCAGCGCCCAGGCGGCGGGGACTCGACATGTCGCGCATGGGGAGAGTAGGCGGAAGAGGGAGGGAGGGGCTAGTGGCTGTCGCGGCGATTCGAGGATATGAGAGGGCCTCTCTATCGCCGACCCCGACCGCTGCGGCCACCGCCTCGTGGGCTGCCGCGGTCGTCGTCGGCATCGTCTTCATAGCGGCCGTACTCGCCGGTATAGCCGCGCTCGTACTCACTGCTGCGGCCAAAGTTCAAGCCGCCCCCGCGGGCATCGTACTCGCCGGTGTAGCTCTGGTCGTAGCCGGTCTGATAGCCCGTCTCGTACTCGCCGGTCTCGCCATAGCCGGGGCGGTAGCTCGTGTCGTAGCCCGTCTGATACCCGGTGTCGCCGTAGGCCGGCTGCATCGTCGAGTCGTAGGCGCCCTCGTCGTCCCACCCGTCGCCCGCGGCTGGATAGTAGCCGCTCGCATCGTCGCCCCAGCCATCGTCGGACGCCGCACCCGCGCCGTGCTTGCCCTTCGCTTTGCCCTTGCCCTTGCCTTTGCCCTTCGCCTTCCTGCGTGCCTTCTGCTTGCTTGCCAGCCCCGGCACGACAGCCAGCAGCACCCCCGCGATCACCAGCCCAATGCCCATCAGCGAGAGCAATACGTCGATCGGCCAGCCGGGGAGCGCCGCGTCGAGCCGATAGTGTCCGGCGAAGGTGTCCTCGAAGAGCGCCGTGAATCCAACGGCGCCGACCACGCCACAGAACGCGGCCAGCCACTGCTCTGCAGCGGCTATGGCCCGCCGCTCGACGCCGGTGTGTTCCGCGTGGAACGCCGCGCGCGCGCCGATCAACGCCACCGCGCTGGCGCCGCCAAACACCAGCAACAGCCCAAGCGCAATCGGCAGCAGCGGCACGTGCGCCAGCGCCACCAGCGCCGCTCCGGCGACGATCGTGCCGCCGAGCAGCCGCAGCCGCCACCTGGCGCTCGATCCCGCCAGCAGCATGCCCAGTGCGGCGCCCGTGCCCTCGGCGGCCAGCAGCGGCCCCAGGTAGAATGTCGGCAAGCCCATGGCATCGGTGATGTAGAAGACCTCGATCACCGCCAGCCCGCCGCTCACCAGCGCCAGCGCCGCGACGGCCAGCAGCGCCAGCAGACCAGGGCGCCGCTGGCCTGCCAGTCCCAGCCCGGCACGGATGTCGGCGATTGCCTGCCGAGCGTTGCGCGGCCCCTGCTGATACCATTCGGGCAGGCCCAGCTCGCGCTGCTGCTGCGGATTGGCCTCAGCGTCACCCTCGTCGTCGCCGTCCTCAGGGTGGTCCAGCAGCGCGTCCGGCACGCCACCTTCGGCAACGGCCATCTCCGGCGTCGCCAGCAGATAGGCGCGCCGCGCCTCGGGCAGCGCATCGAGGAAGCCATCGGCGTTCACGCTGATCAGGAAGAACACCGCCGCGCCGATGCTCACCAGCAAGATGCGCTCGCCCAGCAGGATGAAGAAGAGTGTCGCCAGCAGCGGACCCAACACCGCCGCGATCACCGCGCCGATGTGCAGATCGTTGGCGACGTGCGCCGGCTCGCCGGGGGTCAGGCAGGTGCGGAAGGCGGCGACGCGGACGGCATCACGCAGGCGGCCCAGCAGCGCCACGCCGAAGAGTAAGGCATAGAGCGCCGGCACGATGGTATGGAAGTGCATCGCGATCAGCCCCAGCGCGCAGAGGATGCGCAGCCGGCCGATCCAGATCAGCGGCACACGCGGCTCGCGGACATTCTCCAGGCGCGCGGCGAAAGGGCGGACGAGCAGCGACGGCAGCGCCAGCGCCAGCACGGCGGCGGCGACGGCCAGCGGCGTGTGGAGCAGCACGACGACCCACATCACCACGCCCGCGCTCAGCACCGCCTCGCCGAGTTGCGAGGCCAGCGCGCCGCGCCAGAGGTGGCCGGGGTTGCCGTCGTGGAAGATCGCCAGTCCGATGCGGCGCCGATGGACCGCGGCCAGATCGGCGGCGGTGAAGCCGGCGGCTGCGGGGCCATAGCCCGTTCCCGCGGCTGGCCCGTAGCCCGTGCCCATCGCCGGGCCATAGCCCGTGCCGGGCGCGGGAGCGGCGGGCATGCGGCCGCTGCTCTCGCCGTAAGGGCGATAGGGACTGGCGCGGCGGCCGCTGGAGCCAGGACCGCCGGGGGGCGGCGTCGCCGGGCGCACACCGCGGAAGCGGGAAGAGCCGGGATCGTCTCCGCGGCCGGCGCGACCCGATCGCGGCGGAGTGCCGTCCCGCATGCGCCTGCCCCCTTCGTGCCATATCCCTGCTCGCGAGCCGGGCATCCGCCGAGGGCGACGGTTTCCCCGCCGGGCGCTCGACACCGACAGCGCCCGCACCCGCGCGGCTGAGCCGCGAACGCCTGGGAGTATAGGCCCGGCGCGGCAGGCCGTCAATGTGAGTGGCCCGAATCGCACGGTGAACACGGAACGGAATGGAGGCCAGAGAACGCGGAGACTCGCGGAGGACGCGATGAAGAAGGCCGATGCAGGGGCGTATAGCATGCGGCTGGCACTCCTCGCCTTCGCATCGTCGGCTATACTGCATACGGTGCGAGGCGACGACGAAGTGTTTCTTTCGGCACGTGCCAGCACGCCCCGGCAGATTCGTCGAGCGCATGGCAATGAATGGTGGTCTGATGGCGATCTCTGAGCCGATCGTGATTCGCCGGGCGCAATCGAGCGACGCGCGCGGCATCGCCGAGGTGCATGTGACCGCGTGGCGCGAGACGTATCGCGGCACCGTGCCAGATGCATACCTCGACAGCCTCTCGGTGGACGAGCGCGAGGCGCGGTGGCACCGCCTCGACGCGCCGGACAACCGCAGCTTCGCCTTCGTCGCGGTAGATGGCGCCAGGCATGTCATCGGCTTCGCGAGCGGCGGGCCACGGCGTGATGGACCGGAAGAATACGCGAGCGAGCTGAACGCGATCTACCTGCTGCGTGCGTCGCAAGGGCACGGCATTGGGCGCCGGCTGGTGGCGGCCGTGGCGCGCGAGCTAGCCGCACGCGAGATGCCCTCGATGCTGCTGTGGGTCTTCAGGGATAATCTCCCCGCCCGCCGCTTCTACGAGGCGCTCGGCGGGACGCTGCTCACGTCCCAGCAGTTCGAGATCGACGGCCAAGCGATCACCGAAGTATCGTATGGTTGGCTCGATGCGACGGCGCTCTACGCGGACGACGGAAACGGAGGCGAGAAGCAATGACGAGCCTTGACGGCGGACACAGCGGCGGATACTCCTCTGACACGGCGCCGGTGCGTGTGCGGCCGATGGCGCGCGGCGATCTGACGGCGGTGACGGAGCTGTGCGCGCAGCTTGGCTATCCCGTGGCGCCCGACCAGCTTGCCCATCGCTTCGAGCTAGTGCTGGAGCAGCCCCAGAACGCGCTGCTGGTGGCCGAAGACCCGGACGGCGAGCGCGTGGTGGGCTGGATACATCTCGCGGGCCGGGTGTACCTGGAAGGCGAGCCGTTCGCGCAGGTCGCGGGGATCGTCGTGGACGAGCGAGAGCGCAGCCACGGCGTGGGCAGTGCGCTGATGGCGGCAGCCGAGGCATGGGCCACGGAGCACGGCTACGACGAGGTGCGGCTGTGGTCGAATATCGTGCGCGAGCGCGCCCACCGCTTCTATGAGAACCTGGGCTACGAGCATGTTAAGACGTCCAAGGTGTTTCGGAAGTCGCTGTGAGCCATGATCCGTGCGATCTTCTTCGATCTCGACGACACGCTGATAGACAGCGCGCCAGCGTGGCGTGCCGGGCTGGATGCCGCCTTCGCCGGGCTGCTGAAGCACCGGCCGGAGCTGTCGCGCGAGGCGATCCAGGCGGCATGGCAGGGGGCGAGCCGGGCGCTTGGGGCGCGGCTGGATGCCGGCGAGCTGCGTGTGGCGCAGGTGCGCGAGCGGCGCTGGCACGAGGCACTGACCGCGCTGAGCATCATAGATGATCTTCTGGCGGCCGAGCTGGAAGCGACGCTGGCTGAAACCTTCATCGGCGGGCTGCGGCTCTTTGATGACGCCCTGGAGGCGCTCGATCGGCTGCGCGGGCGGGCGTTCGCCGAACGCCCCTACGGCCAAGCCACCACCGAACGCCCCTACGGCCAAGCCACCTCTGGCGGCCCTGTCCACCTCGGTATCGTCACCAACGGCGCGGCGGATGAGGCGCTCGACAGCCAGTACACCAAGGCGCTGCGCACGGGGCTGCTGGATCGCGTGGACTCCTTCCTGGCGTCGGATGCGGCGGGGTATCGCAAGCCCGACCCGCGCATCTTCGCGTTGGCGCTGGCGCGCGCCGGCGTCGCGCCGCTCGAGGCGATCTACGTCGGCGACTCCATCAGCAACGACGTGGTAGGCGCGAACCGCGCGGGGATGCTCAGCGTGCTGCTATGGCGCGCCTGCGAACCGCAGCCCACACTGGAAGGTGAGCAACGTCCGGCGCGGGTCATTGGCTCGCTGGCCGAGGTGCCGGCGCTGCTCGCGGCCTCGCCACAGCGAAACGGCCTCTAGTCCAGATGTATCCTCTCCACGCATGCTATAATCGAGCAAACGCCCACAGAGGGGCGCGCAAACATCGCGTGACGCAGCGCGGATTGAGCGAGAGGCGAGGACAGCATGGGCCGGATGCGCGATCACTTCGACGAGTTTGGCAATCCCAAGGCGCTGGCGTTCGACCTCGGCGGCGGCGATGAGCAGCGCATGCGCGACGAGAGAATCCTGATGTACTCGGCATACGGCACCAGCGAATTTGGCCAACATCTGGTGAGCGCTATTGCCGAGCGCCAAATCCAGATGGACATCGTGGATCAGAGTAGGCCGCTCGACGAGGCGCTGCTCAGCCGCTACACGCAACTTTGGCACATATCAAACTCATCTCCAACACTCTCTGGCGGCCAGATCGATCTGATCGCCGATTTCGTCAAGCGCGGCAACGGTCTCGCCATCTGGGCGGATAATGCTCCCTACTTCGCCGATGCCAACCTGCTCGCCAACCGACTGATCGGCACCGGCTTCTCGGGCAACGAGCAGGCGGATCAGATCATGACGCCGGCGGAGAAAGTGATGCCGGGCCACTTCATCGAGCACCCGCTGACCAATGGTGTCAATAACCTCTACGAGGGCGTGACGATCTGCACTATCCGTCCAGTGGAGGGCGTAACGATCCTCGGCCAGAGCCACGACGGACAATTGAATATCGGCTGCTTCGAGCGCGGCCAGGAACGCATCGTGCTCGACACCGGCTTCACCAAGCTATTTGATGGGTTGTTTCAGCGCGTCGCCGGCACCGCCCGCTACCTGCGCAATATCGCCTTCTGGCTGGCGCGCGGCAGCCGCAACGTCGAGTACCGGCTGTTCACGCCCGGTCGCGGCCAGCTCGCCACCATCGCCCCCGGCCGCGCCTCGGAGCAGTATCGCCACACGGTGACCCAGCCAGTGACGCTCACCTACATCCTCTCGTGGACCGACGCGGCGGCGCTACGTCTGAGCATCCGCGATCCACGCGGCCAGACCGTGCGTGACGAGACGGCGCAGGTATCGCCGTTGCGTGTGGAGGTGGCGGCCGCGATACCCGGCGAGTGGACGGCACAGGTGACGGGGGTGCGCGCGGCGCAGCCGGACGTCGCCTACGTGCTCACGCTGGCGGTAGATCACGGCGCGGCGCAACAAGCCCGGCCGGTGCCCACGGCGAGCGTGTATCTCCCACTCTACCTAGTCGTTGACGGCTCGCGCCATGTGGCAGGCCGGACAGCGGCGCTCATGGCGGGCATCTTCGAGCTGATCGCGCAATTGCGCCAACGTCCATCGCACGGCGCGGGAGCACAGGTAACCCTGATCGCCGCCGACGCCACCGGGCGCGAGGTTGCTCCGCAGGCGGACGCCCACGTCTTTACTGTGGGCCAGCTTGGCGCGGCAGGCACCTGTGGACTGGGCGCCGCTCTCAGCCGCCTCGTGCCGCGACTAAGCTCTACAGGCGGCGGCAAGGCCAAGCCGCTGGTGGTAGTTCTGCTTGCTGGACGGCCAGACGACAACTGGAGCAGCGCGGCCGATCAGTTGCACCGGCTCGCGGCCCGCAATATCGCCCAGGTAGTGGCGGTCGGCATCGGCGGGTACGCCGATTCACAGGTCTTGCGCCAGCTCACCACGGCGACGCCGTTGGCGCTCGACACGCTCAGCCACGAGAGTGCCCGGCAGCTCTTCGGCTGGATCTATGCGGTCGCCGACGCGGCGATGAGTGGCCTCGAATCAAACTCAAAGGGCGAATCCGCGCCAGCGATACCCGCCGGCCTGCGCGGTCTCGCCTAAACACGCGTGCAGGCGCGGCCTCCTTGCCACGCCGCAGAGGGCGCAGCCACGCGCTCCTACGACGCCTGGCCGTCGCCCTTGCCGAGTGTAGGGGCGAGACACGTCTCGCCTGGCCAATTGGGGGTGACGACCCTACGACGCGCGCAGGCCCGCCAGCGTCGCGTCAATCTCGTGCCAGATGGATTGCCGCCGCGTCTCCAGCGTGGCGCTGAGGCGGACCGGCTCGCCGCTGTACGCTGCCAGCCAGCCGCGTAGCGCCTCCGCCCAGACCTGCTCCGGCGTCCGGCCGCTGCTGCGTGCCGCGCGCGCCGTCTCGCGCAGCAGATCCGGCTCCAGGCCGCGCTGCTCGCGCCGCGCCTGCTGCCGCCGCAGCGGACCCGATACCTCCGCCGCCCGCTCGACGGCGAAGAAATGCCGTAGCGCGCCGGCGTCGGCCATCACGCTCGCGCTGCCAAGTCCCGCTGGTTCGGCGTAGACGCGCTTGGCGGCTGCCACCGCACGCGCCACACGCGGCCGGCTCGCGCTCGCCTCGCGGTCACGTTCACGCCGCGAGGTCCGCTCCCGATCCGTTCGTTCGCTCCGTTCGCTCCACCAGAATCGCATGTGTGCCCTCCTGTCGCCGCTGTCTCGCTGCCAGTCGCCCGTTTGCCGCTCCGTTGATCCGCACTCCGCGACTAGAACCTATGTTCTAGATTATAGAACGGCGCGGCATGCGAACCGGTCACGCACGCGAGGACTGGGACCCTTGGGCTAGCTCACCGTGACCCGCACCGCCGCATCGGTGGAGGGGAACAATCGCCCATTGTGCGCCATCGCGAACCACGCCTGGTATGTGCCAGGGCCGGAGGGCGCGATCAGCGTCAGCGTGAAGGTAACGCTGCCGCCCGGCGCGACGACGGCGCCACCCAGTCCCGCCGAGAACGCGGAGGAGCAGCTTGTCGCCGGATGGCGGACGATATCGCAGGCGAGGGAATAGCCTGTGCCGCTGGACCAGGTCGTGTGGCCGGTGTTGACCAACGTGAGACGGACTGTGAACTGCTGGCGCGGCGCGACCGAGGATGGCGCGACAATAGGGCCAACCGCCGCCGCATCTCCCGACGAGGCGGCCTCGATGGGTCCGGTAGTGGGTGTAGGAGCGGGCGTGTTGGTCGGCACCGGGGTGGGCGGTGGAGTGGGCGACGGGGCCGGCGTGCTCGTCGGCGCGGTGGTGGGCGCGGGTGGCGCGCTGGGCTGCGGCGTTGCTGTGGCAGGCGCACGCACGACTACGGGTGCGGCCGCTTGCGGGTGTGGCGGCGATGCCGCGGCCGTTGCCAGTCCGGCGCCCAGCAACAGCGCCAGCAACAGCGCGCAGGCGACCGCGACCTGGACGTTCCGGGCGCGCGGCGAGAGCAGCGGATAGCGCGAGCGTGGCTCAGGGAGCGGTGGCGCGACGATCGGTGGTGGCGCGGCGGCACGCCAGGCGCCAGTCTCTTCGTGCGCGGTCGGGGGCGGATCTTCGAGCGGAACCAGGCCGCGCGGCGGCGGCACCGAGGCGGGTGCGGCGGTCGGCTCGCGCGGTGTGACGACGAACGGTCGCGACGGCGCCGAGGTCTGCCGCAGCCAGGGTGGCAGCGGCACCGCCGACTCCGGCGCCTCGCCGGCGGCATAGCGCAGCGCGGCGGAGAACGCCGCGACTGCTGGATAGCGGTCCTCAGGCCACTTGGCAAGCCCGCGCAGCACAACCGCCGAGACGGCGAATGGCAGCGACGGATTGAGCCGGCGCGGCGGCTCAGGCTTGGTGAAAAGCTGCTCGAACGCCTGCTCGGTCGGGCTGCCTACGAACGGCGGCTCGCCGGTCAACAGCAGATAGGTCAGCGCGGCGAGCGCGTACTGGTCCGCGGCCTGCCCGTGCTCGCCCTCGAAGCGCTCCGGCGCGGTGAAGCCCGAGATGGCGAATGTATCTTGCCCGGCGGCCGCGTCCGGCGGCGCCAGCTCCACACGCAACGATTCGCCCGGCTCGGCCAGCAGCAGCACGTGCGCCGGGTCGAGCGCGCCGTACACCTGGCCGCGCGCGTGCAGCGCCGCGAGCTGGGTGGCGAGCTGCGCGACGAGATCGACAACCAGCGGCAGCGGCGCGGGCAAGGCGAGTGGATGCGCCCCGCGGCCGGAGATCGCCGCCGCGAGCGTGCCGTCGGGTGCCGCATGGCTGCCTGCTCCCAGGGTGCCCTCAGGGTCCACGGCATCCCGCGAGTCAAGCCCGTCGGATAGGTCGGACATCGTGCAGCTCCTTTGCCTGGCCGCGCGGCCAGCGTTCGCATGCCATCCCTCTGCGCCAGCCGTGCCAGGCACGCGATGTCCTTCGCGGTCGCGTGTCTTGGGCGTCGCTGGGTGTGCTGCCCCTGTTGTACGATCTCCGCGCTGCCTCCCTACCCTGATTTCCTATGTCGAGTTCATCGTGCCCTTTGTATTCTCGCTTGCGTTCTCACTCTCGCCTCTTGGCCTTCAGCATCCTCTGCGTCCCTCTGCGGTTTTCTCTCTGTTCCCCTCCGCATGCTCCGCGAACCTCCGCATGCTCCGCGAACCTCCGCATGCTCCGTCTCTTCTCCTCCTCTTCTTCGCGTGCTTCGCGCTCGCTTCGCGGCCTTCGCGTTCTCCGCCACCCTCTCCTCCGCTGCCTGGCTGGCAACTTTCATTACGTCACGTTCGTATCCCCACACGGACCGCACGCCGCGGTCAAGTCCCTCCGCCCGCCTTCTTATTCGGCCTGCGGCTAGAGACGAGTGGGAGCGCCATGTCTTTCTCTCCATCCATCCTGCGCGAGCGCGACGTTGAGATCCTGGAGGCCGAGCGGCGCCTGGCCGGCGCGCTCGATACCTGCCTGCGCGGCTTCCAGTCCTCAGCCGAGGACGCCGAGACGCTGCACCGCGTCATCCAGTCCCTCCAGGAGCCGTTTCTGCTGGTCGTCGCCGGTGAGTTCAACGCCGGCAAGAGCGCCTTCATCAACGCGTTGGTCGGCGCGCGCGTGCTGGCCGAGGGTGTCACGCCTACCACCGCGCACGTGACGGTGCTGCGCTATGGTGAGACCGCGAGCACGCGGCTGCGGCCCGACGGCATCGAGGAAATCGTCTCGCCAGCGGCCTTCCTGCGCGACGTGGCGATTGTAGATACGCCTGGCACCAACGCCGTGCTGCGCCACCACGAGCAGCTCACCAGCGAATTCATCCCGCGCAGCGACTTCATCCTCTTCGTCACCTCCGCCGACCGCCCCTTCACCGAGAGCGAGCGCGCCTTTCTGGAGCGCATCCGCGACTGGGGCAAGAAAGTCGTGCTGGTGCTGAACAAAGTGGACCTATTGCGCAGCGCCGACGACGTGGCCGAGGTGGCGGCGTTCGTGCACCAGCACAGCGGCGTGCTGCTGGGTGCCGCGCCGGAGGTCTTCCCCGTCTCGGCGCGGCTAGCCCAGGAGGCGCGGCTAGCCGGTTCGGGTGAGGAGGGCGTGCGGCTGTGGGATGAGAGCCGGCTGGGGGCGCTGCGCGATACGCTGCTGCGCACGCTGGACGACGAGGGCCGCGCGCGGCTGAAGCTGCTCAGTCCGCTGGGCGTGATGGAGCGCCTGGCGCTGACCTATGCCGATGAGGCGAACAAGCGCGCCGCGCTGCTGGAGGAGGATGCTCGCACCGTCGCCACCATCGAGGCGCAGCTCGCCGAGCATGCCAGCGATATGCGCGCGGCCTTCAAGCAGCGGCTGCGGGCAGCGCAGACGATCGTGCTGGAGATGCGCGACCGTGGCGACCGCTTCTTTGACGATATCGTGCGGCTGGCGCGCGTGCCGGATCTGGTGCGCGGCGAGCGGGTGCGCGCGGAGTTCGAGCGCGAGGTGATCGCCGACGCGCCGGACCGCATTGCCGAGGCGGCAGACGACCTGATCGACTGGATCGCCGAGCAGGAGCACCGCCTATGGCAGAGCGTGCATGAGTATCTCGCGCGCCGCCGGCAGGCATCGGCGTCGGCACTTGGGGCACCGGGCGCGGGCGACGACGAGCACGTGGTCGGCGGCATCGGTGCGGGCTTCGAGTTCAACCGGCGCGCGGTGCTCAAGCGCGTGGCAACGGCGGTGGACGGCGCGGTGCGCACCTACGACCGCGACGAAGAGACGCGCCAGCTCGCCGGCTCGCTGCAAGGTGCCGTGCTGGCGACCGCCGCGGCGGGTGTCGGCGCGATCGGCCTGGGCGTGGGCGTGGCTGTGCTGGTGGGCACCGCGGCAGCCGATCTGACCGGCATCACGGCGGCGATTGTGCTTGGCGGTCTGGGGCTGGGCGTGCTGCCCTTGCAGCGGCGGCGGGCGAAGGCGCAGCTTGATGCGCGCACGCGCGAGCTGGGCGACACGCTTTCCACCACACTGCGCGAGCAATTCGAGCGCGAGCTGGAGGCCGGCGCGCAGCGGCTGCGCGAGGCACTGGCGCCCTACACACGCTTCGTGCGCATCGAGCGCGAGCGGGTGGAGGCGGCGCGGGCCGAGCTGGCGCGCATCGAGGACGAGGCCGAGGCGCTACGCCGGCGAATCGGGTCGGCAGAGGTCGTCATGCCTGCTATCGCCGCGCCCATGGCACCGGCAGCCCTCCCCGCGCCCGCCACGCCTGATGCGAGCGAGCACGAGGCGATTGTCTCTGCCTGAGGCCGCTTCCAGCTCATCGCCTGGCGTATACTGTCTTCGTCCCCGTGTCGAGAGCTGCCCTCTCGTGCCCGGCCAAACAGCGGGCGATCGGCGGGATATTGCGGCGAACGAGGAGGGCGACCTTGCAGGCCACGTCGAGTGCATCCGCCAGGCGCCTCTGGCGTCGCCTGATGGCCGCCATCCTGCCGGTGCTCTTGCTGCTGGCCATCGATGGATGCGCTGGCCCGGCGCCGGATGCGGGTGAGGGGGTGAAGACGCCTGGCGGCACACCCGAGCCGCTGCCGCAATTTGCCCATGTCGTCGTCGTGGTCGAGGAGAACCACAGCTACGACGAAATCATCGGCTCGGCCGACGCACCCTATCTCAACGCCCTCGCGGCGCGGGGCGCGGTCTTCACCGATGCGCATGGGGTGACGCACCCCAGCCAGCCAAACTACCTCGCGCTCTTCGCGGGGTCCACCTTTGGCCTCGCGAGCGACGACTGCCCCCAGCAGCTCACTGGGCCTACCCTTGCCACCGCGCTCCTCGCCGATGGCTTGACGTTTACTGCCTACTCCGAAGACCTGCCGCGCGCCGGCTACAGTGGCTGCCAGTCTGGCGGCGACGACTTCGATCCGCTCTACGCTCGCAAGCATGCCCCGTGGACGAACTTCGCCGCTCTGCCCGCGAGCATCAACCAGCCCTTCACCAGCTTCCCGACCGATTTCAGCCAGCTCCCTGCCGTGGCCTTCGTCGTGCCGAACCAGCAGGACGACATGCATTCAGGCTCTGTCGCCGCCGGTGATAGCTGGCTGCAAGAACAGCTTGGCTCCTACGCGCAGTGGGCGCCCACGCACAACAGCCTGCTGATCGTGACCTGGGATGAGGACGACGGCTCGACGGCGAACCACATCTTGACGCTCTTCGTGGGGGCGCATGTCCAACCGGGGCGCTACGGCGAAACCATCAACCACTACGACGTCCTGCGCACCATCGAAGCGATTTTCGCCCTGCCCTACACGAACGCCGCGGCGCAGGCGACGACCATCGCCGACGTTTGGCAGGCGTAAGCTGGATGACCCTACGCGCTGGCAGCAAAGACGCGCGGATCGGGGAGCGTCCATCCCTCATCACGCCAGATACGGCAGCCACGCGGCGAAGGGGAATCGGACCGTGCGGATCGCGGGATCATTCCCCCGGCGGGTCGGGGCCGGTCAGCGGTGGGGGACCGAGGAAGCGCCCCAGCAGCGCCTCGACCTCGGCGATCTCGAACGGCTTCTTGAGCAGCGCATCGGCGTTGACCTCCAGCGCGCGCCGCACGCCCCCAGCGGTCATCAGCACGATGGGCGGCGGGTGATGGTTATCCAGCTCGGCGTCGGCGCGGATCGCGGCAATCAATTGCGCACCGTTGAGCAGCGGCATCATCAGGTCGGTGAGGATCAGCGCGGGGTGCTGTGCGCGTGTCAGCTCCAACGCTTGCTTGCCCTGCGAGGCGATCAAGGGGGTGTAGCCAGCATCGGCGACGATCATCGCCAGGGCCTCGGCGATGGGTTGCTCATCCTCGGCGATCAGCACCAGATAGGGATCGCGCGGCTCGGACTGCTGGGTCTGCGGGGTGCCAAGCGGCTCGTCCCGCTCAGCGTGTTCTCCGTTCTGTGCGCTCCTACAGATGCGACCAGCATCCGTATCGGCCCCACTCACGGCTGTTCCTCCGGGTGGTTATCGTCGGTACTGGTGCGCAGCCGATCGCTCGCGCGCTCAGGAGATCCGCCACGAGAGCGACGCCCGGCTCCGCCTTCGAGCGGGTTCGCCCCAGTGGGCGAGGGATCCGCGCTCGCCAGGCGGAACCCTTCCGGCGGGGTAATCGTACACGGCACGCGCGCACTGCCGTCATGCGCCGAAAAGCGCATCTTGATCACGGAAAGCGAGCGCTCGAGCTGCGCGTCGCGCTCTTCACGACGCAGCAGCAGCACGTTCTCTGCCATTACCGAGATCGGGTTGCGCGCAAAGTCCAGCTCCGGTGCCGTGGTCTGGGGAATCTCCTTGGTGAAGAGCGCAGTCACACCGCGCATGCGCAGCGCCTCGACCAGCGCCGCGAGATAGTTGTCTACGCGCTGCGGATCGCCCGTCTCGACCACCGCGCGCTCCAGCTCGGTGGCGCTATCCACCACCAGCCGCCGGATGCCGAGCGTGTCGATCATCGCGAGGAGCTGGTCGGCGACGATGTCGGGGACCAGCTCGACCGGCGACCAGCGGATGAAGGTCAGGTTGCCGCCAGGAGCCAGCGCGCGCACGAGCGCTGGACCGAACGTGAACGGCTCGACCTTGAGCCGCAGTTGACGATGGCTCTCGCGGAAACCCAGCAGCAGTGTCGGCTCGCCCACCGCGGCGCCCGCGACAGCGTAGTGCAGCGCCAGCAGCGTCTTGCCGGTGCCCAGACTGCCGACGACCAGCGTGCTGGTGCCGCGCGTGAGGCCGCCCTCCATCAGCGCGTCCAGCTGCGGCAGGTCGAATGAGGCACGCCCATCGAGCAGTCCCTCGGCGGCCAGGTGCTCGTCGGTGCGGTCGGCTTCGTTGTATTCCCCGGCGCGGCTGCCCGTGGAGCGTGCCGCCACGCGCGCCTCCAGCCGCGGGAAGGCCGCCACGCCGTCGAAGCTGATCGCCATGCCGTGCATGCCGGTGAGCGGCGCCCCGCCGCGCACTTTGAGCGCCTCGATGCCGCGCCACTGCCGCACGCCGAGCAACTGGTAGCGCAGGCCGATGATCACGTCGCCGGTGGTCGCCTCGGGGAAGAAATACGGATCGCGCGGGTCCGACTCGCTGGTGATCACCGTGGTGGTGCCGAGCACGCTGAGGGTTGTGCCCACATCGTAGAGAAACTGACGCGCCGCCTGGGGGTTGACGTCGGCGCCGCGGATACCGCGGAAGCCATCGAGCACGACGAACGACGCGCGCGTGCGGCGCGCCTCGGCCACGATCTCGTCGCCGGTGGCCTCCAGCCCGCCTGTCAGGAACTGTTGCAGGCTGTGGAACTGGATCGTGTCGCCCACCAGATCGTCGTCGTAGAAGCTGAAGCTGCTCAGGTGGGCGATCAGTTTGCTCGTCGGCTCCGAGAGCGCGGTGAGCACCATCGCGCGGCGGCCGCCGCGCGCCGCGGCGAACGCCATCTGATTGGCAAGCGTCGTCTTGCCGCTGCCCGGCGGACCCACGATGATCACCAGCGCGCCGCGAGGGATGCCTCCTCCTAGCACCGGGTCGAGCCGTGGCACTCCGGTGGAGTCCACCGGCGGAACGGTGAGCACCAGGTCCTCGCCGCCATCACGCTGGGATGTCTGATCCTCGCCCACAACCTGGTCCTCTCTACAACTCCGGCTATCTACATCTCGGGCGCATGGGCCTGCGGCTTGCGATCCGAGCCGTACGGCGAGTGCGCGGCAAGGCTGAGGTAGCGATGCAGGAGCGCCTCGACCTCGTCAATGTTGAAAGGCTTGCGCAGGTAGGCATCGGCCAGGGACCATTCGGCGCGCGGGAAGGGCGCGGCAGTGGTGAGCACGATCACCGGGGGGCGGTGGCCGGCCAGCTCGGCCTCTTGCCGCAGGGCGCGCATCAGCGCCAGTCCATCCATGTGAGGCATCATCAGGTCAGTAATCACCATCGCCGGCGGCCGCTCGCGCGCTAGCTCCAGCGCACGCTTCCCGTGGGACGCCAACACCGGGAGGTAGCCAGCATCGGTGACGATCATCGCCAGCGCCTCGGCGATGGGCCGCTCGTCCTCGGCGATCAGCACGACCGGCGCCTTGCCGTGGCTGCCCGCCGTACCGTTCGCGGAACCCTTCCTCACGGTTGACACTCCAAGCGTCCCAAGTTCCCGGCGCGCCGAAGCGCCAACCACCCCGAAGGACTGTCCGCACACGCCAATAGCGCGGGCGCGGCTGGCGACGAAGCTCCGCGATTCTCGTGCCGGATTCGGACGAAATCCACGGCTATCGGCTCGTATTCGTCCGAGCGTAACACGCCGAAACGCGGCCGGCAAGAGAAGTAGCCAGCGAGACTCCTCGCCGGCCGCCCATCCGTCCCTCGTCCCTCGTCCATTGCCCGCAGACTCTGCCCTACGGCCCGCACCCGATGGCGGTTCCGCATCGGAGTTGGTATTATTCTTGATGCAGCGTTCCGCCGACCACCGGCCTGTCTGCCGGGCAGCACATCGCCGCGGCCATCCTCGCCGCAGGACTGGAGTCGTTCCCATGGGTCTCGCCGGCATCAAGCCCAGCGACGTGCCGCACCCGCCGACGGCACCGCCCGCGCCCGAGGTACGGGCTGCCAATGTGGGCCAGCGGCGCCGGGCAATCATCTTCGGCGCGCTGGCGGCCGCCGCGCTGGTGGTGCTGATCGCGCTGGGGTCGCGCGGCTTCCACTGGTTCGACTCCGCTCTGATCGGTTACGCCGTCGGCACCATCTTCGCCCTCGCCGCGATCACCTATAAGTACACCTTCTGGCTGATGCGCCCGCAGACCGGCCGCTACTTCTGGCGCAGTTGGCGGCTCTTCTTCAGCTTCGAAAACTTCCGCCGCTATACGGCGCTGATTCCCAGCGCGATCGTCAACGGCCTCTTCACCCAGTTCTTCATCCGCCACCGCGGCCCCAACTCACGTGCTGGGCTGTACCGCTGGGCCACCCACCAGTGCATCTTCTGGGGGGTCGTGCTCTCGTGCTGCATCACCTTCCCGCTGACGTTCGGCTGGCTGCGTTTCACCCAGACCACCACGCATGACTACCACATGTGGGTCTTTGGCTTTCCCTTCATCAGCTTTGACCCCTACTCGGTCTTCGGCTTCCTGGTGTATCACGCGCTGGTGCTCACGTCGATCCCGCTGCTCGTGGGGCTGATCCTGGCCTTCCACCGGCGCTTCCACGATCTGGCCCAGATCGCCATCCAGCGCTTCCGCTTCGACGTGGTGCCGCTGGCGCTGCTGCTGGCAATCGTCATCACCGGCCTGGCGCTGACGGTGGATAGCACCTTCTTCCGCGGCGCCTACTACTGGTTCATCTCGCTGACCCACGAGGCGGTGGTAGTCTTCTGGCTGATCTCGCTGCCTTTCGGCAAGTTCTTCCATATCATCGAGCGGCCGGCCACTGTTGGCATCGAGCTGTACTGGCGCACCGGCGAGGATACCACCCAGCACGCCTGCCCACGCTGCGGTCGCGTGTTCGTGCCGGAGCGGTTCATGCGCGATCTCAAGCGCACCTCCTTCGACATCGGTCAGAACTACGCCGTGGATGCGAACGCGCCCCAGGCCGGACCGACCGCGACGCGTGAGGAGGCCATCAGCATCCCGTGGTGGCAGGATTTCTGCCCCGCCTGCAAGCGCATCATACGCGCCGAAGCGAACCTCGCCGCCATGGGGCGCGATGGCAATCGCTTCCTCTAACACACGCGCAGGAGCGCGCAGATGCGTGCCGCGCGCCCACTTCTGCCTGGCGAACACCCGAACGGAGCCACCCGATGAGCGTTGATAAACACCTCTTCGATCCGCAGCTCACCGATACCTACGATCTCTACTCCGACAGCCCTGAGCTGTGGCAGACCGACGTGCAGGTCGAGCGCTATGTGCCCACCCACTGCTGCTACTGCGGCGTGCAGTGCGGCATGTATCTCAAGGTCGCGCAGGGCAAGGTCGTTGGCGTCGAGCCGCGCTACGACTTCCCCCTCAACCACGGCATGCTTTGCCCCAAGGGCACCACCGCCTGGCAGACCGTCAGCCATCCGCAGCGGCTGACCTATCCCATGATGCGTCGCGGCGGCAAAGATAGTCCGCTCGAGCGCGCGAGCTGGGATGAAGCGCTGGATTTCATTGCGCGGCGCTTCCGCGAGATCCAGGCCGAGCATGGCAAGGACGCGGTAGCCATCTTCAGCGGCTCCTCGATGACCAACGAGAAGTGCTATCTGATGGGCAAGTTCGCGCGCGTGGCGCTGGGCACCAAGAACGTGGACTACAACGGGCGGCTGTGCATGTCGTCGGCCACCGGAGCCAACGAGCTGAGCCTGGGCATTGACCGCGCCGCCAACCCGGTCAGCGACATGCTCCACGCCGACGTGATCTTCTGCATCGGCGCCAACGTCGGCGAGTGCTTCCCGATCATCACCAGCTATCTGTGGCAGGCGCGCGACCGCGGCGCGAAGCTGATCGTTGCCGATCCGCGCCAGACGCCGATCGCGCGCACCGCCGATCTCTTCCTGCCGCTGCGCTCCGGCACCGATTCGGCGCTGCTCAACGCCATGCTCTACGTGGTGATCACCGAAGGCATGGTCAACGAGGAGTTCATCCGCGAGCGCACCAGCGGCTGGGAGGAGACGAAGGCCGAGGCGCTGAAGTATCCGCCCGAGAAGGTGGCTAAGGTCTGCGGCCTGAAGGCTGAGGCGATCTATGCCGCCGCGCGCATGTATGGCCAGGCGAAGAACGCGCTGCTCTACACAGCGCGCGGACTGGAGCACCAGAGCAAGGGCGTAGATAACGGCGTGGCGTGCGCGAATCTGGCGCTCGCCACCGGCAATTTCGGCCGTCCCGGCGCGGGCTACATGACCCTCACCGGCCAGGGCAACGGCCAGGGCGGTCGCGAGATGGGCCAGAAGGCCTCGCAACTGCCTGGCGAGCGCGAGATCGAGAACCCCGAGGATCGCGAGTACATCGCCAGCGTGTGGGGCATCCCCGAAGCCGAGATGCCGCACTCTGGCCTGCCGGCGACGCTGATGATCCCGGCGATGCTGGAGGGCGACATCCGCGGCTGCTTCATGATCTGCTCCAACCCGATGGTCTCACTGCCCGACCAGCACACCGCCGAGCGGGCGCTGCGCAGCCTGGACCTCTTCGTGGTCTGTGATTTCTTCTTTTCTGAGACCTGCGAGCTGGCCGACATAGTGCTGCCGGGGAGCGTGTGGGCCGAGACGGAGGGCACCACCACCAGTCTGGAGGGTCGCGTCATCAAGTACAACAAGGCGGTGGATCCGCCGGGCGAGGCGCGGCGCGACATCGACATCGTGGTCGATCTGGCGCGGCGGTTGGGCAAGGGCGAGTTCTTCCCCTACAAGGACGCGCGCGACATCTTCGACGAGCTGCGCATCGCGACCAAAGGCTCCAAGGCCGACTACTATGGCATCACCTACGAGAAGATCGATGCCCAAAACGGCGTCTTCTGGCCCTGCGGCACCATGGACGACCCCGGCACGCCGCGGCTCTATGAGGAACGCTTCGGCTTCGCCGATGGCAAGGCGCGCTTCCACCCGATCGTGTACCTGCCGCCCGCCGAAGAACCGGACGAGGAGTATCCGCTGGTGCTCACCACCGGGCGCGTGATCTACCACTATCTCAGCGGCAACCAGACACGGCGCACGCCGTTCCTCTTGCAGCAGGCGCCCTGCCCGTGGGTCGAGCTGCACGAGCAGACGGCGCAGAAGCTCGACGTCAAGGACGGCGACTGGGTGACAGTTCGCACGCGCCGCGGCGAGATGACCGTGCCGGCGCTGGTGGTGCGCACGATCCGGCCCGACACGATCTTCATCCCCTACCACTACGGCCACAACCAGGCCGCCAACATCCTGACCAATCCGGTCCTGGAGCCGATGAACAAGATTCCCGAATACAAGGTCTGTGCCGCGTCGGCCGTCAAAGCCGAGCGGGCGCCGGAGTGGGCCAAGGACTACAATCCGGAGATGCTGAAAGTCGCGCGCTTCAGCCGGAGGAATCTCCCCAGCGCGGGCGCGAAGGTCGGCCCGCGGGTGGGCTGAAGGGGGAGGGTACGGGGAACGCGAAGATCGCGAAGCAAGCGCGAAGATCGCGAAGAAAGAGGCAGAGATCCACCGCAGAGGCAACGGAAGGGACGAAGGTGGCAGAGAGCAAGATGGGGAGAGCAGGAGCTCGTCCTTCTGTCTTTCTGTCCGCCTTTCTGTCCGATTCGCGTCCTTCGCGTGTTCTTCGCGATCTTCGCGCTTTTCGTCACCCCTTCCCGTGAGGTCACTAGAGAGGAGTTAGAACGGCGATGGCAGTCAAGCGTATGTTCCTCGATCCCTCGCGCTGCATCGGTTGCCGCGCCTGCGTCGCCGCCTGCCGTGAGTGCGATACCCACAAGGGCGAGTCCATGATCTTCATAGACTACGTCAACCGCGGCAACACCGTCGCCAGCTCGCCCACACTCTGCATGCACTGCGAAGAGCCGCTGGCGCCGTGCGCACAGGTCTGCCCGGCGCAGGCAATCTTCGTCAGCCCTGACGGCGTCGTCCATCAGGCCGACGAGACGCGCTGCATCAACGCGCGCAACTGTCACTACATCTGCCCCTTCGGCGTGCCCAAAGACAACGCGGCCGGTGGGCTTATGCGCAAGTGCAACCTGTGCTACGATCGCAGCAGCGTCGGTCTGCCGCCGATGTGTTCCTCGGTCTGCCCAACGCAGGCGATCTTCTATGGCACCTATGAGGAGTGGCTGGCGGCTGGCCGCGCGCAGCAAGGCGCCAAGCCGGTCAACGTCTTCTACTTTGGCAAGCAGCGGGTCCGTACGCGCAACTATATCGTGATGACCGACCAGGACGACGCGCTCGACCTGATGGCGATCGCCGAGGAGGCCAGCCTGGGCAACATCGGCAATACGCCCCGCCCGACCACCGGCGAGCGGAGCCTGCCTTGGGAACACGCCGAGCAGGCCGGCATCCCGCGGCGCTTCGCCCCGCCCCACCCCTGGCAGCCGCGCGTGCCGCCCGGCGCGCCCGAGATCCCCACGCCGACCGAAGACCCTGGCAAGCAGTCGCGCCCGCTGCCGCCCGAGTGGGTGCCCGCCGAGCCGCAGAAGGTGTAGCACACATGGACGATTCAACCGAGCTCGATACCGAGCCAGCAGAAACAGCACCCTCCGACCGCGACCAGCCACGTACACCCTCGGAGGTGGTGCGTACGCGCGACTCGCAGATGGCGACACGCAGCCGCTCGCGCGAGCAGGAGTGGCGCGCGGAGTTCCCGTATCGCTGGCGTGCCGACGATCTGGTGACCCGCCGTGACACGCTGCGCTTTCTGGTGGCGGGCAGCGGGGCGCTCTTCCTCGCCAGCGCCGCGCTCGCGGTGATCGGCGCAGTGCGCCCGGCGGTCACGCAGAAGACTGTCGCCCTCCCCGGCGCGGCCAGCCTCGCGCCGGGCCAATCGCTGGTCTTCGACTACCCCGACCAGTACTCTCAGGGCATCGTGGTGAATTTGCCGAACCAGGGACTGGTGGCCTACAGCGACGTCTGCACGCACCTCTCGTGCGCCGTGCTCTTCGTGCCCGAGACGCGGCAGTTCCACTGCCCTTGCCACGAGGGCTACTTCGACGCCGCGACGGGCGAGCCGCTCGCGGGTCCGCCGGTGCGCCCCCTACCGACGATCGAGCTGGAGCTGCGCAACGGCGTGGTCTATGCGATCCGGGAGGTGGAGCGATGAGTGAGCCGAATGCGGACAACATTGACGACACGTTCGTCGTCTCGCCGCGTAGCGACCATCCGCACGACGACGAGGCGCTGCTGGAGGGCGGCACCGAGCTGCTGGCGGCCGAGCGGCGCTACATGCTGATCCACCAGGTCGCCAACCCCGGCGATCCGCCGGTGCGGCGCCCGCCGCAGGGCCGCGCCGGCCCGATGCCGGGACCCGATTTCGCCGGCGCACCGGGGCGCGTCGCTGTCGTGCAGGGCCAAGTCTACATCGTCGGGCTGATCTTCGTCGCGCAACTCGTGCTCTGCACCATCGCGCTGCTGGAGCTGCTCTCCGGCAGCCCCAGCACCCTATGGTGGATCGCCGGCATCAGCCTCGGTGGATTCCTGCTCGCGCTGCTGGTGGCGTTGTGGCCGCGGCGCCGCACCCTGACCTACTGACGTACTACGGCATGTCACCCCCCTTGAACGGTCTGCTATACTCGCGCGTGTAACAGTCGGGCGAATAAACTCGCTGTGGGATGTTCTTTCGCCTGCCGGGACGACGGTGTTCGCGGCGGGGCGCATTGGGGTGGCCAAGCATGCCCGCGGGGGTACCGGACGGCGTGTGAAGTAGAGAGGTAGAGGTGTGTGGCGGCCGGCCGACCGCGCTGCCTCGTGGGTGACGCAGGGCAGGGGAGGGGGAGGATGCGCGAGCAAACGCAGACAGCATATACGCAGTGGATCGGCGCCACCATCGGCGAATATCGTCTCGAACAACTGCTCGGCCAGAGCATCCTGGGGCCGCTCTTCGCCGCACTACACCTGCGCACACAGGCCGCCGCGCTCGTGCGCGTGCTCGACGTGCCACCGGCCCAGACACCCTCGGCGGCCGCCACATACGAGGCAATTATCGAGCGCCAGGCGGGCCACATCGCCACACTGCGACACCCCTACATCCTGCCGCTGGTCGGCTACGGTCTGCTGCAAGGGCTGCCCTACCTCGTTTGGCCCTCCCCCGCGATGCGCTCGCTCACCACGCGCCTGGCGCAGAGCGGCCCGCTCGACGTGGTCACCGTGGGGCGCTACCTCGACCAGATCGCCGGAGCGCTCGAATACGCGCACGAGCACGCGACCATTCACCGCAACCTCTCGACCGATTGTATCTACTTGCAGCTCGACGGGCAGCTCGTGATCGCGGATTTCGGCGTGCGGAGGCTGTTCGAGCTGCTGTGTACCACCAGCCAGGCTGGCCGTGTGCCACGCTTCTATGGCAGCTTCGAGGCGTGCGCGCCGGAACAATTGCTTGGCGCAGAGGCAGAAACGTACACCGATGTCTACGCGCTGGGCGGTGTGACCTACCGCCTGCTGACGGGACTGCCGCCCTTCGTGGGTGATTCCTTCGAGGAATTGGCGCAGCGCCACCTGCGCGCCGCACCGCTGTCGCTGTCACAGGCTCGCGCTGGGCTGCCGTCGGCACTCGACGAGGTGCTGGTCGCCGCACTTGCCAAAGAACCAGCGCAGCGCTTCCAGCATCCCGGCGAGCTTGCCAATGCCTATCACCGGGTGATTGGCTCTCCCGGCACACGCCGCGTGCCCTTCGCCGCGCCCAATGAACCAATCGGCACGGCGCCGCAAGCGATGGAGCGCGGCACAGCATCGCAGCTCGCCCGTGGCAGTCGCAGCAGCACCCTCTCTGGCTCCGAAGCCGGCGAAGGCCTGAGCGGGCGGCCGTCTGCGACCACTGGAGCGCCTGGGCGCCAGCCGCGGGCGTCCGCCCGAGGGCGGATGCTGGTAGCTGCGCTGCTGCTGATCGCGCTGGTGGGCGGCGGGCTGGCGCTGGTGATCTCGCGCCAACAGGCAGTCGCCGCGCATCCTGGCGGGACCATCGCCTTCCTTGACAGCTCAAACACGCCCACTGGCACCACCGATGGGCTTCAGATGAATGTGCGCGGCCTGGGGGCGCCGCCAGTGGGCGAACACTATCAGGCGTGGTTCATCAATCAGGAGACCGAGCAGATATTCTCCCTCGGCCCTCTGGTGCCGCACGCCAATCAGACCTATGCGCTGAACTATGCTGCCGCACCTGTCAAGGGGAAGGTGCAGAACCTCCTCGCACTCGGCAGCGCCTTTGAGATCACACAGGAGCGGACAGTGGTGGAGGCGCCCGCTGGAAAGGTGGTGCTGGCGGCGAGATTCCCGCCCGACGCCTTTGTTCACATCAAGCATGTGCTGCTCAGCTTCCCCACGACGCCGGGAACTATCGGCCTGCTGGTAGGGGTCTTACAGCAGACCAGCGACGCCAACGCGGAAGCGCAGGCGCTTCAGCAGGCGATGGCTGACGCACAGACCACGGCGGTCCAGTGCCACGCGCAGAGCATCCTCGACATCCTGGAGGGCGCGCACGGCCAGCACTATCAGCCGCTCTCGGCAGACTGCATCGCGCTCGGCGTGACACGGCAGGGTGATGGCTTCGGCCTGCTCGATTCCTCCGCGGCGGCTGGATCGGGTCAGTCGCCATCGCCCACGGGCTACATCGCCGACGCCGCCGATCATGCGTCGCTGGCAGGCTCGACGCCCGACGCCACCGCGGTCATCCGCCAGCACGGAGCCAACGCCCAGGCGATACTTGCGGGCGTCAAGTCGGCGCTGACCGCCGCCGATGCCGCAGCGCTGCGGCTGCTGGCCGCGCCAACCGACGCGGTCGCGGCCGCGACGCTCGTGGGTGACTGCGCGCAGGCATACGGCACGGTGGGCCACGGCAACAGCGCCGCGACGGGAGCCATTGACGCCTATCTGCAAGGCCAGCTCATGGCAACCCTCACCCTGACACCGTAGACGTGGCTTTGGGAATCGCGGCACCCCTCGCGGGGTGCGCGCGGCACACAGGCTATTCATTGGGGCCGGCGCTTCGCGGTGGACCCGCGTGGGGTGTCGCGCAGGCGCCCTAGCTCATCATCCCTGATGTGCCGATCACCAGCGCCGCCGCGCCGCGTCCGACTCTGGTAGCGATCCTGATTCAGATCGATCCTGGGCATGCTGGTGTTGCTGCCCTCGCTCTGGCTGCTCTTCGTGGTCTTCAGGGGGCACAATCCCGTGTCTGGCGTGCGCGCCCACTTGGCGCGATACCCACGTGCGCTCTGCTGAATCCGTGGTATCATGCAATCCACCTATGCCTGACTGTGCAAGCGTCCCGTACTCAGTAACGCATGTCTTTGTCGGTTTCTTAGCGCGCATGGGGCCGCACGAGCGCAGCCCACCAGATGGCACACGGCGAGAGGGTTCTCGCTCCAGGTGCCGTGCCAGCTCCGGCCGAGTCCGATAGCGAATGACGCGCCCTGTATCCCGTCGGCCGCGAGAACCGAGGCAAGCCACGTATGATCAACACCATTCAGATGCGGGGGCAACGAGCATCGCGGACATTCGTGCGGGCTGTCGAGCGCATCGCAGCCGACCCCGGCGATAGTGAGGAGCTGCGCTTCCGCAAATCCCTCACAGTGGCCTTCAGCGTGATCTTGTGCCCCATCGGCCTTATCTGGGCGATCGCCTATCTCGCCATTGGATTACCCCTGGCGGCCGCCATTCCCTTCTCGTACTACCTGCTGACGCTGCTCAACGTCGCCGCCTTCCGGCGATTCCGCCGCTACGAGGCCTTCCGCTTCATCCACCTCGCGTCCACGCTGGTCGCGCCGTTTCTGCTGATGCTGTCGCTGGGCGGCATCCGAAACTCCAGCGCGGTCATCATATGGGCGCTGATTCCTTCGGTGGAAGCGTTGATCCTGGTGGGGTTGCGCCAGGCGCTGGTGTGGTTCGCCGCGTACCTGAGTCTGCTCGTCATAAGCGGTCTGATGCTCAAAGGCCTCGTGCCGCCCGCCCCGGTCCCCCCGGCCATCGCGAACACGTTCTACGTCCTCAACATCGGCGGCGTCTGTGTCGCCATCTTCGCGGAGCTGTACTACTTTCTCTGGCTGAAAGAGGGCCTCGACCGGCAGAACGCCCAGTTGTTCAGTGAGGCGCGCGCGGCTCGCCAGGAGGCCGAAGCGGCCAATGAGGCCAAGAGCGCCTTTCTGGCCAACATGAGCCACGAGATCCGCACACCAATGAACGCCGTGATTGGCATGAGTGGGCTGCTTCTGGATACCAGGCTAGACGCGGAGCAGCAGGAGTTCGCGCTCACCATTCGCCAGAGCAGCGAGGCGTTGCTGACGCTGATCAACGACATCCTTGACTTCTCCAAGATCGAAGCAGCCCGGATGGAGCTGGAGAGCCAGCCGTTCGATCTGCGCGAATGCCTGGAGAGCGCGCTCGATCTCGTGGCGCAGCGCGCCCAGGAAAAAGAGCTTGACGTGGCCTATTTGGTTGACGAGCAGACCCCGAACGGCATCGTTGGCGATCCCACGCGCCTGCGCCAGATTCTGGTCAACCTCCTCAGCAACGCGATCAAGTTCACCGAGACCGGCGAGGTGGTGCTCTCGGTCGCCAGCCGGCGGCTGGAGAGCGCGCCAGGTGTCTTCGGCGAAGCGGAGGACGGCGCAACCAGTGACGAGCACGACAGGTATGAGCTACGCTTTACCGTCACCGATACCGGCATCGGTATCCCGCCCGAGCGCATGGATCGGCTCTTCAAGTCCTTCAGCCAGGTGGACGCCTCGACGACGCGCCGCTACGGTGGCACCGGCCTGGGGCTTGCCATCAGCAAGCGCCTCAGCGAGCTGATGGGCGGGACGCTCTGGGCCGAAAGCACCGGCGTGCCCGGCCAGGGCGCGACCTTTCACCTCACGATTCCAGCGACAGGCGCGCCAGCACCTCAGAGCGCGCGCCTGTTGAACCCGCAGCCACTGCTCAGCGGCAAGCGGGCACTCATTGTGGACGACAACGCGACCAACCGACGTATCCTGGTGGCGCAGGCTACCTCCTGGCAGATGCTCACGCGCGACACCGCCTCACCGCGCGAGGCGGTGGAGTGGGTTCGCCAGGGTGAGCCGTTTGATGTGGCCGTGCTCGACATGCACATGCCAGAGATGGACGGGCTGACCCTGGCTGCGGCACTGCGGCGCCTGCGAGAGACGCGCACGTTGCCGCTGGTCATGCTGACCTCGCTGGGGGGCAGAGAAGTTGCGCGCGGCGCGCCGCGCGGGGCCAGCTCGGATACCAGTCCAGTCGAGTTTGCCGCCTTTCTGACCAAGCCGATCAAACCATCCCATTTGCTGGACGTGCTCGTAAGCATCTTCGCCGGCCAGCCGGTGCGGGTTCGCCAGCTTCTGCCGGATCAGCCAGGGATCGACGCTCAGATGGGAAAGCGACTGCCGCTGCGCATCTTGCTTGCGGAAGACAACGCGACCAACCAGAAGCTGGCGCTGCACCTGCTGGCGCGTATGGGCTATCAGGCCGACGTAGCCGCCAGCGGTGTGGAAGTCCTGGAGGCACTGCGGCGACAGCCTTACGACGTGGTGCTTATGGATGTGCAGATGCCGGAGATGGACGGGCTGGAAGCAACGCGCACGATTCGCCGCGACTGGCCGGCCGACCAGCGCCCCTACATCATCGCCATGACGGCCAACGTCGCAGCGCAAGACCGCGAGATCGGCCTCGCGGCCGGCATGGACGACTATGTGAGCAAGCCGATTCGGGTAGAAGAGCTGGTGAAGGCGCTGGGCCAGGTGCGGCCGCTGGCTCTCGTCGCCGCCGGCAGCCGTGCGTCCGAGCCGGCGCATGCGGGGGCGGCGGGGGCGGCGGACGCAGAAGACAGGTTGCCGGCTCTGACGCTCGATGATCCATGGCCTGCCGGTGCCACGGCTCAGCCGGGCGGGCAGGAGGCGGCACGCCTGGATTCGGTGGCCTTGGAGCGGCTGCGAGAAACCGTGGGTGGCGATGCGGCGGTGCTGGCGGAGCTGATCGATAGCTTTCTCGAAGATGCACCACGCCTGCTGGCCGATCTACGTCGCTCCCTGGATGCGGGCGATGCGTCTGGCGTGCGGCTGGCCGCGCACAGCCTGAAGTCGAACGGAGCCGAGTTTGGCGCGCAGGCGTTCGCGGAGACCTGCAAACAACTCGAAACCCAGGCGAAAGCCGGCAGACTGGATGGCGCCAGCGGCCTGCTGGAGCAGGCGGAAGGCGAGTATGAGCGGGTCAAAACCGCCCTGGCGGTCGAGCGAGCGCGGTTGCTCTAGCGAGTGATTCCCGCCGCGGGAGAGGGCACAGATGGCGAGCGAACAGCACGGCCACATTCTGGTGGTGGACGACAACCGGGTGAACCGCCTGACCCTTGCACGCAATCTGGAACAGCAGGGCCATACCGTTGCCCTGGCCGAAAACGGCGAGCAGGCGCTGGAGATGGTGCGGGCAGAGTCGTTCGACGTCGTCTTGCTCGATATTGTCATGCCCGGCCTGGATGGCTTTCAGGTGTTGGCTCGCATGAAGGTGGACCAGGATCTCCGCGACATCCCCGTGATCGTCATCTCGGCCCTCGACGAGGTGGAGAGCGCCGTGCGTAGCATCGAAATGGGGGCGGAAGACTACCTGCCCAAGCCCTTCGATCCGGTGCTACTGCGGGCGCGGCTGCGCGCCAGCTTGCAGCGGAAGAAGCTGCGCGACCTGGAGGTCGCCTACCTGCGACAAGAGGTGGCGCTGCGCCAGAGCGAGAAGCTGGCGACGCTCGGGAAGCTCAGCGCGGGCATGACGCACGAGCTGAACAACCCCGCGGCTGCCGCGCAACGCGGCGCCGGCCAGCTACGGGCAGCCGTGTCGCAGCTCCAGGATGCCCAGTTGCGTGTGGGCGCGCTGGAGTTAGCGCTGGCGCAACGCGACACGCTGCTCAATCTCGACCGGGTGGCGCGAGAGCGTGCGATGCAGCCCAGCGACATGGATGCCATCGCGCAGAGCGATCGCGCAAGTCAACTGGAAGACTGGCTGCAAGAGCAGGGAGTCGAGCGCGCCTGGGAATACGCGCCAATCCTGGCGAGCATGGCTTACACGACCAGCGATCTGGCGGCGCTGGGGCGAGTATTCAGTGTACAGCAGCGAGCGACGGTGGTTGCCTGGCTCGGCCAGACCTACACCGTCTACAGTCTGCTGGAGGAGATCGCCCAGGGAACGGGGCGCATCGTGGACCTGGTGAAGGCGCTCAAAACGTACACCTACCTCGATCGGGCGCCGGTGCAGGCAGTAGACGTCCACGAAGGGCTGGATAGCACCCTGGTGATGCTGCGGAGCAAGCTCAAAGGCGGGATCACCGTGCGACGCGAGTACGCGCCGGATCTGCCTCACATCCAGGCGTATGCCAGTGAGCTGAATCAGGTCTGGACGAACATCATTGATAACGCCGCCGACGCCATGGAAGGCAAAGGCGAGATCACCCTGCGCACGCGGCGGGAGGGCGAGTGGGTGGTCGTCGAGATCGAAGACAATGGGCCGGGCATTCCCGACTCGATTCAGCCCACAGTCTTCGATCCGTTCTTCACCACGAAGCCGCCGGGCGCGGGGACCGGCTTGGGGCTGAGCATCAGCCACAACATCATTGTCCAGAAGCATGGTGGGACGATTTCCGTCACCTCGCGGCCGGGCAAGACGCGTTTCGTCGTCAGGCTGCCCATCCAGCTTCCGGCCGCCGTTGAGTAGGGCAGTTGCCCGCCTTCGGTGTGGCGATTTCCGCGTCTTACGGGCGCGTCGCGACGCGCTCTCGCCAGCATGCGGGCGAGTGGTCAAAGATGCATCGTCTTACGGAACTGGTGGACGAGCTGCACGGCCATGGCGCCCTCGCCTACCGCCGAGGCGACGCGCTTCACCGACCCGTGGCGCACGTCTCCCGCGACGAACACACCGGGCATGCTGGTCTCCAGCAAAAGGGGCTCACGGTCGAGCGGCCATCCCACAGGGCGCTTGTTATCTGGCGTGCGCGGAAGATCCGGACCAGAGAAAATGAACCCCTGTGGGTCACGCATGAGCACATCCGCGACCCATTCTGTGCGTGGTGCCGCGCCAATGAAGATAAACAACGCTGAGGCGGGCACAGTCTCGTCTTCGCCGGTGCCGGCGTTGTGCATCGTAATGGCTTCGAGGCTCGTCTCCCCCTGCGCGCCAACAACATTGACCCGCAGGCGCACGGAGATGTTCTGCGTTGCGGCGATCTGGTCCTGCAAGTACTGCGACATGGTGTCTTTCAGCGATGCGCCACGGACCAGGACCGTCACCGAGCGGCAGTATTTCGAGAAGTACATCGCGGCTTGCCCGGCCGAATTCGCGCCGCCGACTACGAAAACGTCCTGATCGCGATAATTGGGCGCCTCCGAGGCGGCTGCACCATAATACACGCCGGTCCCGACGAGGTGCTCGACGCCGAGCGCGTCGAGCTGGCGATAGGTCACGCCCGTCGCGAGGATCAGCGAGTGACAGCTAATCTCAGTCCCGTCGGCGAGCGTCACCACACGATAGGGATCCGCCAGCCGCAGGCTCTTCGCCTCCTGCGGCGTCAGAATCTCCACCCCGAAGCGTTTGGCCTGTGCCACCGAGCGCCTGGCAAGGTCCGCTCCGCTCAGCCCAACCGGGAAGCCGAGGTAGTTCTCGATGCGCGAGCTCGATCCGGCTTGGCCGCCGGGTGCCTCGCGCTCGATCATCAGCGTCTTGAGTCCCTCGGACGCGCCGTAGACGGCGGAGGCAAGTGCCGCCGGGCCGCCGCCGATGATGATGAGATCGTAAAACGGCAGGGTAGCTTGCGTGCGAAGTCCGATCTTCGCGGCAAGCTGGGGAGTTGTGGGCGCGGCCAGCCGCGTGCCATCCGCGAATAGCACCAGCGGCAAGGATGCTGTCTCCGCCCCGGCAAGCTCGACCAGCTTGCGTGCCTCCGCATCCTCCTCGACATCCAGCCACTGGTAGGGAATCTGGTTGCGGGCAAGGAAATCCTTCACCTGATAGGAGAGCGGCGACCAGCGATGGCCGACGACCTGCATTCCCTCGAACGGCGGGCGGAAGAACGCCTGCCACTGTTCGAGCAGATCGTTCAATACTGGATAGAGCTGCGTCTCCGGCGGATCCCATGGCTTGACGAGGTAGTAGTCCAGATTGATCTTGTTGATGGCGTTGATGGCGACGTCTGTATCCGCGTAGGCGGTGAGCAAGGCCCGCTTGGCATCGGGGTAGAGCTTCAGCGCCTCCGCCAGAAACTCGATTCCCGTCATCTGTGGCATGCGCTGATCAACCAGCAACAGCGCGACCGACTCGTTACGCAGTTGCAGCGTGCGCAGCGCCTCCAGCGCCCTCGGACCCGAGCTGGCGACCACCACGCGATACCGGGCGCTGTACTCGCGGCGCAGATCGCGCTCGATGGCCCGCAGCACCTCGGAGTCGTCATCCACGGCAAGGAGAACTGGTTTGTGCATGGGGTGCCCGCCCTCTGTTCCGGTGTTCGCCAATCGCTAAGCGCTACCAGTGTATTCGGCAATCAGCATGTCACCGGCTTCGGTGGCCGCGGCTATCCCCGACGGCTCACGTGGACAAAGCTGGTGGGTTCTCCATGGTCCGACGCAATCCTTCCACCGGACTCGCGCACGCGCATGATAGCACGCGCTCACCGCCCATCTCAACGGTTCGCAACGGGACATATGAGGGGGGGGGGAGTGGCGGCGCACTCACGAGTCTTTCGCCAGCAGCGCCCGCAGCACCGTGGCGTTGGCGTGCGCGGCGTCGCGGGCGGCGAAGACCAGCGTCACCGGGCCTTGCTCGGCCATCTCACGCAGTTTCGCCATCCCCGACTTGCCCGGCTCCCGCACCAGCTCCTCCAGATAGCGGCGGCGGAACTCGTCGAACTTGGCGGGGTCGTGACCGTACCACGTGCGCAGCTCGGCACTCGGCGCCACGTCTTTGAGCCACAGGTCGATCTTGGCTTTCTCCTTCGAGACCCCGCGCGGCCAGAGGCGATCGATCAGCACCCGCGTGCCGTCTGCCGGCTCCGCCTCGTCGTACGCGCGCTTGATCGCCACGTCTACAGCGCCATCGTGCTGTGCCATTGGGATTGCACCTCTCTTTGCTATCTCGTCAGTCGGCGACAGTACTCTAAATCTTGATCGCCCTACTGACAAGATAGCTCACTTCGTACAGGGGCCAACCGACCTGCCAAACTCGGACAAGTACTTCGTCCCTTGCCCGTGATACCTGCCGTGGCGTACTCTCTGCACACTCGCACTCACAGCGAAGGGAGGCCACCATGAACCTCATGGAGCTGCTCCAGTTGGTGGACGACAGGCTCAGGCCGCTGGCGGTAGCCGATGAGCGCGCATTGCAGGCGGTGCTCGATGGCGAAGTGGCGGCGGGTCCGCGACCACAGGGCGTTGCGCCTGATGTTGAGCCACGCGCCGTGCTGGCAGGGCGCCTGTTCGGGATTGAGCAGGAGTGCCGCATGCTGCGGGAGCATCTGCACGTGAAGCTCGACGTCGTGGCGAAGGTAAAGGTATCGATCGCGTTGGAGCAGCCTGAGGATACGCGGTAGCGAGGCCGAGCGGCGTAGGTGGAAACCGAACCGCCATCCTTTCGTGAGTGGCGGTTTCGTGCTTCTCTCTGCACCGGTGTGTAATGCTCGCTCCTGTCGGGAGACATTCTCTCCTGGGTCGTATCACATGCCTACCGATTGTGCCAGTCGAGCAGCGGCGGCAGGGCGTCATGCGGAGCGAGGAAGGGAGGACAGGAAGACGATGGAAACCTTCGATGTGATCGTGATCGGCGCGGGGCAGGCCGGAGGGCCGCTCGCGAGCGCATTCGCCAAGGCAGGGCGCCGCACGGCGCTGATCGAGCGCGAGTTTGCCGGCGGCACCTGCGTCAACGTGGGCTGCACGCCCACCAAGACGATGGTCGCCAGCGCCCGCGTGGCGTACCTCGCGCGTCGCGGCGCGGACTACGGCGTGCGGACCGGCCCCATCACGATCGACCAGACGAAGGTGCGTCAGCGCAAGCGCGACATCGTAGAGAGCTTCCGCGCCGGCAGCGAGCGCGGCATCCGCGAGAGCGGAGCAGCGTATCTAGAGGGCGAGGCGACATTCACCAGTCCCAAGACACTGGTGGTGCGCTTCCCCTCAGGCGAGACGCGCGAGATCACCGCGCCGACGATCGTGATCAACGCCGGCTGCCGCCCCAGACGTCCCGACGTACCCGGCCTGGCCAATCTGCCGGTGCTCGACTCGACCTCGATCATGGAGCTGGACGTGGTGCCGGAGCATTTACTGGTGCTAGGCGGCGGCTACATTGGCGTCGAGTTCGGCCAGATGTTTCGGCGCTTCGGCAGCCGCGTGAGCAT
>DASVAA010000200.1:0-31476 GCA_036376595.1 Ktedonobacterales bacterium
CGTCACGGCGATCAGCGCGTAGGCCGGCAGTCCCTCGGCGCGCAGCATCGCGATCCACTTGGCGAGGTGACGCAGGCCGCCGCGCAGATCGAGCCGCTCATAGGGGATCGTGACGGTGTAGGGGACGAGCATGCAGCACAGCCCCAGCGCCGCGATCGCCCGCCCGATGGCAGCGTCGTCGCTGACGGTGGTGGTGAAGCGCTCAAAGCCGCCGATGCGCTCCATTGTCCCGCGGCGCAGCAGCCAGAGCGCGCCGATGATCGCCTGCTGGCGCGTGGTGAGGGCCAGCGCACCGAAGTTGGCGCAGAACGAGTAATTGGCGTAGAGCGCGACCAGCGCGCCGCCGGCCGGCCCTGAGCCGTGATAGACCGGCAGGAAGGAGGCCGCGCCTACGCCAGGCTGGGCGAGCGCGCGCAGGCCGGCGGCGAGCGTGCCAGGGGCGGGCGCCACGTCGCCATCCATGTTGCCAAGCGCCTCGTAGCATGCTTCGGCGGCTGCCGCGGCGAGGTTGTGCTGCTTGCCCATACGCTCCTTGGCCGGCCCGCTCAGCACGATGCGGATGGCGACGTCGGGATGGGCAGCGCGGACGCGCTCGCAGACGACGAAGGCGGGATCGTCGCTGGACTCCAGCGCGAAGAGGTACTCGACCGGCGCCGGCAGCTCTTGCTCGACCAGCGCGGTGAGATGCGCCTCGGTCGCGTCGTCGGTGCCCTTGAGCGGCACGAGCATCGAGAGCGAGGGCAGAGACTCCCCGTCTGTAGTCGGCACGGCGGCCAGCGGCGCCGTGCGTACGCGGCGCGCGAGGGTGGCAACGGCTCCCAGACAACCGAGGATGCCGAGGGCGCTCGCGGCGACCAGCACCCAATAGACGACGATCATCGCTTCCCTCCCGATGGCGATGCGATGCTCCCGTTTCAGCGCATGTTATACCCGCTCGGGCCACCACGCCAGCGCCTCTTGCCGCTCCGAATAGTGCAGCAGCGGCGCACTATCGGGTAAGGCGATTCCGGCGGCGGAGGCCATCGTGTTGGTGGTGATCTTGGCCTCGGCGGGCCGCAGGCGCCACGGCGCATGGGTGATGTCGGCGCGCAGCAGGCGCCCGCCAGCGCTGGGGGCATAGAGGCAGTAGCGCTCGGTGAGGAAGTATTCGAGCGTGCCGGGTCGCGGCGTGAAGGCCGGTCCCACTGGGCGGTAGCGCGCGGCAAACTCCGCACACGGGGCATCCTGCCGGAGTTTGCGGCGACGGCTGGCGTAGGAGATCGCCTCGCCGTGGGCATCGCAACGCATACGGGCAGTGTAGTAGGGCAGTCGGAAGGCGGCGCGGGCGGCGAGCACGGCCGGCGGCGCGGTAGCGTCGAGGCTGAAGAACCACACGCCCGGCTTGCCTCCCGCCGTCACATAGGTGCGCACGTTCAGTTCGGGGAAGCTGCCGGTGCCTGGGATCGGCGGCAGCCCATGCAGGCGCACATCCTCCATGCGAAACGGCACGATGCCGATCCAGGCGGAGCCATCCCACGTCTCCAGCTCCAGGCCGGGCGGCAGCAGCGGCGCGATGCCCTCCGCGGAGACGGGCCAGTGGGCGAAGAGCAGCGTGCTCCACGTCTGACGCATGGCCCACGGCCGCGCGGGCAGCGGCCACGGGCGGTGCGACGAATCACGCAGGATTGCGGCGGGTTTCACTGGAAGAGGCTAGCGACAGGATATGAGAAGCCAGGCAGCACGTCGAGACCGTCGAGCATATCGCCGCTGCCCAGCGTCGTCGCGATGAGGGGAGTGCCGGGACGCCAGACGTCCACCTGCTGGTAGCGCGGCCAGACGACCCACACCAGTCGCACGCCGGCGAGGTAGCGCTCCGCCTTGGCCTTCATCTCAGGCCGGTACTGGCTGGGCGAGGCGATCTCGGCGACGAGGTCGGGCGCCAGCTTCCATGCGCCGGCATACTCCGGCGACGAGCGCGTCGGCGCGCGGTCGGCGCGCACGAAGGCGACATCGGGCACCAACGCGGTCTCACCCACATCGCCCGGCTGCGTCAAATCGTAGGTGCCATCGGCTCCCGTCACGACACCAAGACTGTGTGCCTCGACGAAGGCGAAGATTGCCATCGCCAACCGCAGCCCGATGATTGACGCCTCGCCGCCGCTGCTGGGCATCCGCACCAGCCTCCCCTCTACCAGCTCATACATCCAGCCGCCCTCGTTGGGCAGCGCCAGCAGCTCGTTGACGGTCATCGGCCCGGTGTTGGGGACCAGCTCAGCCCAGGGGGCGAGTGTTTCGTGCGCCATCGTCGTGCCTCACCTCGGTTCAGTGTCACCTCGTTACCGAAAGAATGGATCTTCCTATCCATGCAGTGATGGGTGCTCGTTGTAGCTCATGCCGAAGTCTCTGGTGTGTCCTGAAGCGGCTCGAAGTCTTCGTAGAGCGACTCCGGCGCGATATCCGCCCCGTTGGGCCACGCCACGGTGCCGCCTTCGACATCGAGGAACGCCTGGGCAAAGTAGGCGGAGTTCTTCAGTGGCGCGAAGATAGGCCCTCGCAACGAATCCTCTAGAGCGGGAGCGAGATTGATGCGCCGCACGCGCTGATCGTTGAAGCGCACTTCCAGTCCAAACGGGGGTATTACCCTGACTGCCACGACTTCTGGAATGAAGTCATCGTTCATGGTCATTTCCTGCCTCACCGATTGTTATCAGCGCGCAATGGGACGCAACGGCTGACCCGCCCGTGCCAACTGCCAATCCGCGAGCAACTCCTGCTGGCGCTTGCGTGCCCATGCGAGCACCTGCGCCGTTTGCGCAGCTGGCAACGTCCCGCGAAGAATGCCGACTGGGCTGATCGTCACTTCCATCGTACCACCCTGAAAACGGGCGTGAAAGTGCGGCAGAGGGTGATCGTTGTAGTACAGGTAAATCGCAATCCCATCAAAGCGCGCGACGCTGGGCATGCCGCTCTGCCTCCTCACCGACCAAACACACCTCTATCATGTATCATGTGACCGTACTCCGCCTCCCTGCCAATTGGAGCGGAAAACTCCCAGACGCGCGGACACGTCGTGCGATACCATACGCGGCACAGAGAGGAGCAGCGCGATGGACGAATTCGAGATTCGCGCCGACTACGACGCGCAGACGATCGTCGTCTATCAGGCGTATCGGCCCGAGATTGCGCGCGCCGCCATCGCACGGCAGCGTTTCGTGCCGCCGTTCTCGCTCAACCGGATGACGTGGATCAAGCCGTCGTTTCTGTGGATGATGGAACGCTGCGGCTGGGCACACAAGCCGGGGCAGGAGTACGTGCTGGCGGTGCGCATCACTCGCGCAGGATGGGAGGAGGCCCTGGCGCAGGCAGCGCTGACGGCGCCGCAGGCGGGCGTCTACGCCGATGCCGAGACCTGGCGGGGCGCGCTCGATGTCGCGCCGGTGCGCGTGCAGTGGGACCCGGAGCGCACGCTGGACGGCACGAGCTTGCCGCAGCGCAGCATCCAGGTGGGTCTGAGCCGCGCGATCGTGGGGCGCTACGTGAACGAGTGGACAGTGTCAATCCATGACATGACGCCGCTGGTGAAACGGATCGAGGCGCTGCGCCAGGCTGGTGAGCGCGAGCGGGCGCAGGCGCTGCTGCCGCACGAGCGAGTGTATCCAGTGAGCGACGAGCTGCGCCGCCGGATAGGCATGCCAGCGCGGCGCTGAGCGGGCAAGCGAAACCCCCTCTCCCGCGTGAGAGAGGGGGCAGGGGGTGAGGTCGCTTAGAACATGCTGCGCGCGCTGCTAGCCGGCGTGGTGTTCCAGCCGCTGGCCTCGATGGCCGAGATCAGCGCGGTGTTGGAGGGCGTGCGCTCCATCACCGAGAGCAACTGCTGCGTGGCCTGGGCAACGGGCAGGTCCGCCAGGCGGCGGCGCAGCGCGGTCGCAGCGCGAAGCTCTTCGGGCGAGAGCAGCATCTCCTCGCGGCGGGTGCCGGATTTCACCGCATCCACCGAGGGGAAGAGGCGGCGCTGCGACAGCTCGCGCGAGAGGTGCAGCTCCATGTTGCCAGTGCCCTTGAACTCCTCGTAGACCACGTCGTCCTGGCGGCTGCCGGTATCCACCAGACAGGTCGCGAGGATCGTGATGCTGCCGCCCTCCTCGAGGTTGCGCGCGGCGCCGAAAGCCCGGCGGCCGGTGTCGAGCGCCTGGGCGTCAATGCCGCCGGAGAGCGTCCGGCCGACGCCACGCGCGGCGAGATTCTCGGCGCGCGCCAGGCGCGTGAGCGAATCGAGCACCATGAAGGCGTCTTTTCCCGTCTCGGCGACGCGCTTGGCACGCTCCACCGCGACCTGGACGAGCCAGGCGTGGCGCTGGGTGTCTTCGTCGAAGCTGGCGGCGAAGACCAGCCCGCCGCGCGGCTCCAGCCGTCCGCGCAGATCGGTGACCTCTTCGGGGCGCTCGCCCACCAGCACGGCCATCACCACGGCGTCGGGGTAGCCCTTGAGCACGCTTTCGGCGGCCTCGCGGATCAGCGTCGTCTTGCCGGTCTTGGGCGGCGCGACGATCAGCGCGCGCGAGCCAAAGCCCAGCGGCGCGAAGAGGTCAATGATGCGTGCGGAGACCGGTTGCGGTCCCTGCTCCAGCTTGATGCGCCGGTCAGGGAAGCTCGCGGTGAGCTGCTCGAAGACCGGGCGATCGTGCGGGTTTGCGGGCCGCTCGCCGTTGATGCTCTCGACTGTGACGACCGCACTGCGGCCGACACGCTCTTCGGCGAGGCCGGCGATCAGATCGCCGGAGCGCAGACCGATACGGCGTGCTTCCTCTGGGTTGATGCGCGCGATCGACTTGAGCGTGCGGGCGTCGAGGATCTCGCCCTGGGTCAGGCCCGCGCCGCCGTTGAGCCAGACGATGCCGGAGATCTCGGCGGTCTGCGCGCCCGGATGCGCCTCGGGGGCCTGGCCCTCGGCCTCCGCGGCGGGTGCGTAGGTCACCGGCGGGTATGCCGACTGCTCACGCACGCGGTTGTAGCGGCCACCGATCCGCCGCTCGTGCGGCGTGCGCACGGGACCCCGACCGGGCAGCCCGCGCCCCGCTGGCGCCGGCTCGCGATACGACTCCTGGCGTGGCGTCCGGTTCGTGCCGGTATAGCTGCCCTGCCCGGGGCCGCGGCCGGTGCGCGGCTCGTTGTAGCCGCGCTGGCCGTAGCGCCCGCGCCCGCGGTTCTGCCCTGGCGCGCTGTTCTCAGGCGGAGCGGTGCCGTAGGCGGGGTACGGCTCGTAGCCGCCGTAGGGCGGATAGGGGACCTGGCCGCCGCCGTGCGCCGGATGGCCCTGATTAGGTGCGTAGGGCGCTGGCTCGTAGCCTGACGTGGCTCCGCCGCCCTGCTGGCCCCTGCCAGCGGGGTTGTAGGGCACCGGGCCTCGTGCGGTGCCGTTCTGGCCGCCGCGACCCTGCGCGCCGGAGTACGGCTGACCGCCGCGACCCTGGCTGCCGGGAATGTGCGGCGCGATGCCCTCGCGGCCACGTCCGTCGCGTCCCTCCTGCTGGCGACCCCAACGGCGGCGCAGCGGGCGGACGGGCACGTCAGAGGCAGTGCGGCGCAGGATGCCGTCGGGGCCGATCTCCGCGCTGCCGTTGCTCTCAGCGGCCTCGGGCCTCATCGGTCCCTGATTCTGAGTCTGGCCTGTTTGCTCGTGCGACGCCGAAGGCGCCTGCTCCATCGGCTGCTGCGAGCTGGGTGCCGCCGCGGCTGGCTCCTCGCGGGCTGACTCCTCGCGGGACGGCTCCTGCGGCGCGGAAGAGCGCCCGAAGCGATAGGGGCGCACGATCGGGCCGCGTGGCGAGGGGGTCACGGGCGCGGATGCCGGCACGACGAGATTGGCCGGCTGCTGCACCTCGGCGGAGGGGGTCTCGGCGCTCGCCGCTGCCGCCTGGCGCGGACGGCGACCACGACGCGCTGCGGGTGCGGGTGCGGATTCGGCTGCCGTGGCTGGCGCAGGCGCAGCGGATTCACTTGGCGCTTCGCTCACGCCGGATGCGCGCGTGGCCCGCCGGCGTGCCGGCCTGGGGGCAGCCTCGGCGCTCGTCTCGGCGTACGGAGCGGACTCGCCGGCAGCAAGGGTGGATGGCACACGGCGCGTGGCTCGACGGCGGGGCGCAGGCGTAGAGGAGGCGTCTGGCGTCGCATCGCCGGCGGTCGCGGACCGCGCCGCGGCGGCATTCTGATCGGCCGGTACCTCCGGCTGCTGGCGCCGTGACCGGCGGCGCGGAGTGGTGGTGGTTTCCTGGTCTTCTGGCACAACGGCCTCCTCATCTAACAGGCATCACGTGCGGGGGCAGGTCGCGGCCGGCGCTCCCTGCGCCGGAGTCGCGCGCTGCGCGGTACAGTCAGCACGGCAATTGGCGTACTACCTCAGAAAGTGCGATGGACGAGCGCGGAATGCGCATAGCGGGTGTGCGCGGCACCTCCCAAACGCCATTCTCGCGGCCGGCACACGCCGGCGGAAGCATCGCGACCATTTGAACCGAAAAGGCAAGCTCCACACTGCCCGCGGGCGGCGGTTTCCGCCCGCCATCTGACAGATCAACGTCTGGCCCCAGCGTCCGCAGTATCTACATTTGGGTGCCGCCCAACTCCGCGGGCGGCACCCGCGCACCAATAACATCCATCAGGATATCGCGTGCCACGCGGAGCGGGCTGGGCCCCACCTTAGTCTGGCCTCGGCGCTGCCCGGCTCGAACAGGCGAGGCGACGGACCTGGTGGGTGCGCTACCCAGACTACGAACGAGCCACACAAGCAAGGCGCCACGCGGTGGCTAGACCGGGCTGGCGGTCCCAGTCACACGCGATGTGCCGCATGTGCTTGCCGTCTCCGACGAGGGGCGCGACACGCACACCCCCAAGAGTGATCCTGATGTCTCGACAGGATCCGGCCCCCACCGGGCCATGCGGCACGCGACCGGGCATGTTGGTTTCTGTCAGCCTCCGACCGCGGCCCCGGCGAAGACGACACGACAGACTCTATGCCAGCCGGTGCGCGCATGCTCTCCTGGGTGCAGCGCCTCTCCGCGAAATACGTGTGTGGGATAGCTGCGAGACCGCCTGCTGCTGCCGCCCGATCCGCTGCGCTTTCGCTCACCGGCGTCGCGTGTCACGCACGCGCTCCACAGCCGGGCGTCGCATCATGCGCCGGGGCGGCGCCGCTCGTGCAGAGCGGCCACTCGATTCCTCGCGGGCAACCATGCGCAATGTGTCGCGTCTGGCGACCGCGCGCTCGCTGGCACTGGAGACAGCATAGCATGCGCTACGGCACGTGTCAAACCGCGAGGCAACCATCCCCAAAACGTCTGTGTGGAATGGGACAACGCGCGTCCCTCCGGGGTCTCTCGCAACTCCTGGGCCGCGGCAGAGGCGAGGCGGGCCTCGCCGCTACACCCATCCCCAGGCGAGGCGGCCGTCACGCCTTCAATCCGACTCGGCCACGCGGCCAGCCACTGGTGGTCAGCGCAGCGGGCCTGAGGCCACGCGCGAGACCGACTGCGATGGCTCCCAGGCAGGGATGTGACGCGAGGGCGAGCCACCCGCGCTGCCACTGCTGCCGCTGCTGCCGCTGCTACTCGTGCTGCCACTTGCCGGCGGCCACAAAGGCGTCACGCCGCTCGCCGCCAGCGGCTCGGAGCGGACGGGCACGGCGCGATGTAGGACCGCGTCGAGATCGCTCTGCCGCACCAGCAGTTGGGCCAGCCGCGAGCCGAGCGTCGCGGCGCCCGCCGACTGATCGCGCGCCAGCCGCTCGATGTCGCGCAGCGCCGCATCGAGCGCATCTGCGTGGCCGTCGCGCGGCGACGATGCGCCCTGGCGTGCCTCCTGCGCCGCCGCCATCAGCTCGTTGGCGCGAATGCCCAGATCGCGTAGCAGCGTGTCGGCCGCGGTGAGCAGCCGGCCTTGCTCGCGCAGGGCGTCTCCCAAGTCGTCGGCGATCACCGAGGACGAGAGCGAGGGTGACGACGGTGTCGAGGGCGCGGGCAACGCGACGAGTGGCGCGGGCCGCATGGATGGCTCAGGCGGAGCGGGCACGGGCCGGACGACGACTCCGAGGCTCACCGCCGGGCGCGCCGCGAGACGAACCAGCGCCGCAGTGAGCAGGTCCAGCGGGCCGTACATGCCACGCGCGAGCGCCTGCACGCTGCTAGGGTCGCCATCGGCGAGGCGCTGTGCGGCGCTCACCAGGGCCATGACCTGCGTGTTGACCTGCACGCGCTCGTGCTCCAGGCGCGCCTGTGTCTCTTCCACCAGCGTCAGGCCGTCCAGCAGCCGTGACTGCTCGGCCGCGCGCGCCATACGGTCGCGGCGCAGCGCGCTCAGGCGCACCTGAAGCGCGGCGGTGACTTCTTCCACGCGGGCGAGGTAGAAGCCCAGGCTCCCCGTCTGGATCAGCAACAGCCCGGCGAGCACCAGCGTTTGCGGCACCCAGGCGTCGAGGGCCGGCCCCATGCGCAGCGCGGCCAGCGTACAATAGCCGGCCTGCGATAGCGCCGCGAAGATCACGCCGCCGCGCCACGAGAGCAGCGCGCAGGCGACCGCCGCCGGCACCATGAAGAGCGGCAGGACGACATTGCGGTCGCCCAGCAGCCAGTAGGCGGCGACCGCGGCGGCGAGATCTACTCCCGGCAGCAGCGCCCGCGCGAGCAGCGCCGACGCCGAGGCCCGCGGCAGCGCCAGCAGCACGGCGAGCAATCCGGCCGTGGTGACGGCACCGCCGACGAGCGCCAGCTCCAGCAGAGAACGCTGCGAGGCGCCGGTCCGATACCCCAGCGCGAGGCAGCTCGCCGCGGCGATCGCGCCGGCCAGCGCGTGCAGCCAGGCCGCGGCCACCAGCGGGCCATGTCCGGCGCCGCGGCGCGCCCAGAACTGTGGATGCGCGGGATGGGCGCCGGTGTCTCGCGGGTCCTCGCCGCCGGCGAGCGCAGCCGCTGGAAGATTCATTGCCACCCATCCCTTCATCGCCCGGCGCGCGGTGTCTCGCCGCGGTGCCGTCCTCTTCCAACCCGTCCATCATGCGGTTTTGCGCTGTCACACGGTATCGTCGTGTCCCGCGACACTCGGATTGCGGCAAGCCTAGCGGGTCCGTAGCCTCACTGCTACATTATGGGCATCCGCGCTCCGCGGCAACATCGCTACTCTCGCCGGCACATTTGGGGGTCGCGACGCCGGTATGGGCGCCGCCCGCCAGCTCACCCACCATGCTCGCCGGGTCAGGATACCGCACGGCGAGCATACTCCGCCCTACGCCAATCAGACGAGCCACATGTGCCGGCGGCAACACAGGAGGTAGCTTATTTTGCGAGCGTGCGCTGCCGGGGCATATGGGTCTGGTTGAGCTGAGTATACGTTTCAGCGCGATGGTTCGTCCAGGGAGGGGACGTGCAAATGAGGATGGTGATGCGGTGTTGGTTGGATTGAGCATGACAGGGCGATGCGCCAGATCCTGAAGATATCTTTGTAGGAGTGTATAACAGAAGAGAGAATTCGCAGAGGTAGTCATAGGGGCTGTGGATGGTGGGGATAACCGTCTGGCGGCGACACCACGCCGGACGACGAACGCCCACGAGAAGCGGCGCGAGCGTATCTACGCATGAGAATAAGGTGGCGCTGGAGAATGTGGACGGCTGCGGCATGGCGGCTGGAGAAGCACGAGCCGATTGTGGATGGATGTGGATAGGGTGTCGTGTGTATCCACGCAATCCCCGACGGGTCCACAGGTGCATCCACAGACACGGTGGAAGCGACCGCGCGCCGTCCACAGCCTCCCCAGCGCATCCACACGGCGGTCCACAGGGCGCGTGGATGACGTGTCGCCGCATGGCGAACGGTCGGGCATGGGACGGCCGAGTTATGCACCGCACGGCAAACGGTGGATGGCTCCATCCACATTGTGGATGCGCTTGTGGATAGGGCGGACGAGATCGGGGGGTATCGCCGGTTGCCAAGCTATGTTATGCTGGCGGCTGCCCAGGAGAAGCGCAGTTGAGGCGGGCAAGAGCCGTTTCGGAGGAGGCGCGTGTGAACAAGGGTCTGAGCATCGGGTTGATCGTGCTGGGGGTGGTGCTGGTGATCTTCGCGCCGGTCGAGCATTTCGTGGTGCGCATCAAGATGCAGCATCTGGCGTCGGCGATCTTCGGCATTGGCATCGGGCTGTTGGTGCTGGGCATTGGCCTGCTGCTGATGAGGCGCGGCGCCGCGGCGTGAGCTTCCGCGCTATGCGGTGCTAGCTCGCGGGGGCGCCAGTGACCCAATCAACGCTATCTATGTGCCATGCGCCGTTTTCGTAGATGAGCGCCATCGTGTCGCTGGTTGATGTCGAGCTGCCGGCGGCATCCGAGTAGACATAGTTGACTGGCACCGTCGCCGCATTGCCCGAGACGACCAGCGGCTCATTTGAGGTGCTGACATAGCACGAGGTGAGGTGCGCGCTCCGTACGGCGTCCGAGAACGTGCTCTCAGACCATGCCTCTCGCTCACGATGCGAGAGCATGCCGTACGCCGCGGTGTCGTTGTGGTCCGTCAAGTCGGTACAGAACGCCTGCGCGCTATCGGCGATGCTGGAGCGCTGCTCGAGGCTCGCGACGGCCATGATGACAGGAATGGCGATGGCGACGACGACGAGCAGCGCAACCGCCGCGACGAGCAGACGGCCGCGTGAGAGCGGGAACCGGCGCCGCGGCTTCGCAGCCGTGCCGGCGAGCGTTTCGGTGTGCGCCTCCAGCTCGCGCTCTGTGCGCTCGCGCTGAAACGTCTTCTGAAGTCTGCGCAACGCCTCGTCCTGGTCGTTCATCGCGTGCCCCCTTCGCGCTCGCGCCGGCGCAGCAACCGCGGCCTGTCCACGCGATCCAAACGTGCCGGGTAGCCGCCGTGCGCCACAATGATATGAGACGCTCAGTGGTGGGACCAATACTCGCGGCGAAGGGGCAGCTATTCATGGCGCATGTGCTGGTGTACTACCCGGACCGAGCGATCCGCCAGCTTGTGAGTGAGATGTGCGAGATCGAGGGGCACAACGTCACGCGAGTGGATACCCTCGACGATGCGCTGATGGTGCTGCGCGCGTCTTTGCACCGCATCGTGGCGATTCTGGACTGGGACCACGACTGGCAGCACCCCTACCGCGACTTCTTTGCGCTGCGCGACGCGAACCCCGATTGGTACGCGCAGCATGGCTACATCGGCCTGCGCTGGCGCCCGCTGACGGAGGAAGACGAGGCAGTGCTGGCGGCGGACGGCGTACGCATCTTCCGCGGGCCGTTTATGGCGGAAGATCTGCTGCGGGCGGTGGCGGAGCTGGCGGCAGGATCGAGCTGATGGAATGCTGGGGATGAGCATCCCTGCCCGCTGCATCGGCGTGCTCAGAACGGACGCTCATCCCGTTGGGTTGGTTTGTCCGTGAGCCTACTCTGCTACGGGTCGAATCTCGACCACCCCGCCGCCCGGCCAGCTCTCCGCCAGTGCGACGGCTGAAGCCTCGTCGGGCACCTCGACGATCGCATAGCTGCCCAGCGCCTCTTTGGTCTCGGCGAACGGGCCATCCGTGACCAGCGGCCTGCCGCCGCGTCCCGCGCGGCCAAGCCGCACGTGCTTTGCCGCGCGCCTGCCCGCCAGCCGATGGCCTGTCACGATGCGTCCCGCCTGGGCCTGCTCGCCGTACCACGCGCCGATGCGGCCAATGGCGGCGTTGCACTCGTCCTCCGGCAGGGCCATCCACTCGTCTTCGTCGGCAAAGAACAGCAACATGTAGCGCATGCTCGCACCCTCCCGCGCCCTCTCGCGCCTCAATCCTCGGTGGCCTCCGCGGCGCACCTCGTAGGACGTCGAGCAGCTCGCGGGGGATTCGACATTTCGCTTAGGTATTGTGAGCCAACGATCATGCGTCCATCGTGCGAGGGGTACACGAAGTCCTGTGCCACAACATCTGTGTGGTGATGCAGAGCATGTACGAGCTTGGAATCGAGCCGGACTTCGGGCCTGATGCGTAGCCTTACCTACTCTTGCTCTGTGTGCTCCACAATGTAGGCAATGAGGGCATTGGAGTGGCCCCGATTGGTCGGCTTTGTACCGGGGTAGCGTTGCTCAATCTTCGCTGCCATCTCTTTGAGTGTATCCACCCGAAGCCCTTGGAGCGCGCGAGCGAGCTGGTTCTTTCCATAGATATATGCCAGTCGCTCTGGATCAGGCGCCTTGAAGGGATCAATGTGGAGCGGTCCCTCGATACGTCGAATGGGTATCAGTGGGGGCAATTCGTGTTCCTGCCGAACACTAGGCCGCCTGTTCGCTCCCGGACGTCTCTTCATCGCTGCCAATTCGTCGTAGGCTGTGCGTACTTGAGCCGCAAAGTGCGGATTGCGCAGGCTTTCCCGTGCCGCGACCTCCGCGACCGCCGTGCCGAGAATAGTGGTATCGTTGACATCCGCTGGCAGGCGCAGGGCCTCGCGCAAGCGGCGAGTCGCCTCAGCGCCACGTTGTTGCACAGTTTGCCGCACGGCCTGTGCTGTGCTGGCTTGTCGCTCTGCCATTCTACTCCCCCTGCTGCGGCTTGACATGCTTCAACAACTCCTCAAGGGCCTTCTCGTATGCTTGCGCAGCCTTGGACTTCTTGTGATGGCTGAACAGCATCTTCTTCGCGCCCGAGCCAGACTCAAGATGTGCCCGCTCGATGTTGGTCTTGTCGTCGGGAATCTGGGCCGCAAAGGGCGCGATACCGTGGCCATCCAACTCGAACTTTGCCTTATCCCAGAGGTCGTCATGCAACCTGTCGTCTTTCCACTGCGTCACGAGGCTGCCGAGGATCGTGATCTGGGCGCCAGTCAGCGCCTCCATAGCACGGACTGTACTCTCCAAGAGATCCGGCGCCATATCTGCGAAGGCGCCCGGCGCAACAGGCATGAGCACATCGTGCGAGGCGGCCAACCCTGCACGAGTGAACAGGCCCATTGAAGGCCCGGTATCTATAATGATCCAGTCAAAGGGCCGCATATCCAATACCTTTGGCGGTGCTGTCTCTGCCGCATGTAGGTCGCGTACGAAGCGCAATATGGTCTCTGCCGCAGATACACCGCGATCGCGCAAAGTGAGTGCATTGTCTGAGGGGATAAGCCACACGCGGTCAAATTTCGTCTCCCGGATCAGTTCTGACAATTTGCAGCGTCCCGCAAAGTAGTCGCCTATGTGCCACTGCGTCCCATTAGGAGACTTCGGCGGAAGTGCCCGCGTCAGATTGGCCTGCGGATCAAGGTCCACGAGGAGAACTTGCTGGTTGGGCTCTGGATCTGGTCTTGCTAAGCCAAATGCGAAGTTGAGGGCCGTCGTCGTCTTGCCAACGCCCCCCTTATTGTTTGCCAGCGTCAGCACCGTCGTCTCACGAGGAGGTCGGCGTGCAATGTCATCCGCAGCCAAAAGCACCTCTGGCGCAACGGGAGGCGACGGTTCACCTCGCAAACGAGTATCAGACTCGCCCTCCTCTGCCGTATCCGCACTGTGCGATCCGCGCACGTAATTGATATAACGGAGAAGGTGCGCCCCATCTATCGGCCAAATACGCGGACTCTGCTCTGCTTCGGCAAGCGCCGGCCCGTTGAAGGTACTCGTAGTCACTGCGTAGCCGCGCATACCCCGCAGCGCGCCATGAAAGTTCATCATCTGTTGGCCGTTCACTTGCCCAGGCGGCGTGAACTGCTTGACTGATACACCAGCGCGGAGCACTCGCTCGTCGAGAGGACCAGTAAAGAGTCTCAGATCGATTCCCTGCCCGTACTGGCCCGCAGCATCCTCTACGAAATACCCCGCCTGCTCAAACACATATTTGACGAAGTGCTCGAATTGATGGGGAGTCAGGTGCGGCGCCAGCATACGATCTATGCTTGGCTCAGCAAACAGCCCCGCGTAGTCCGGCTCTGATCCCGGCGGTAGTTGCCCCATCCCACCATGCCCCTCCCGCACTCACATCACTTACAAGCATCACGAGGGGATACAATGCGTGCGATCACTATAGCAGAGGCACGCAAGGGGGCACAAGTGGGGGACCGTTTTCCGTGAGACTTGGCCTGCAACGAGCTGCGCCACAACATCTGCTGCGTCATTCAGAGCATATTCGAGTTGGGTGTGCCCGTCGATCCGTAATTCTAGATGCTTCAATTGACAAGCGGCCCATTGTATGACACCATATTGCTTGGATAATGCAACAGTGCGCCTAGGGGCGCCCTGCTGAGCAAAGGAGAGCATTGGGTATGCCACAGGTTTCAGCCTTCTACTCAGTCAACGAGGTGAACAAGCCAGCCAGCCAGCGCGTCCATCACAACAACAACGCATGCCGCCCTGGTCAGGACATCCCGCAGTCTGAACGCCGCCAGGGAACCGGCGGCTACCGGCTCTGCGATGACTGCGACCGCCTGAACCGCCAAGGGCGCTAGTTCGGGAGTTCCGTCCACCACGGCAACGATCCGGCGGGCCGTGGTGGGAGCAGCGTCAGTTCCCACCACGGCCCGTGAATCATTCCGTCGATCACGCCCCATGTTCGGCGCAGTCGGTACACTGGCAAGCCGTTCTCCAGTGCGACGGAGAGCGCCCGTAACCCCTCTGAGGCTTCCCCCTCAAAACGGATCGTCGGTTCCGGGAAGGCATGCCCTGGCCCACCTTCGCAGGACTCAAAGGTTTCCACACCGTTGGCAACCAGAATCTCCACGGCGTGCCGGATACCTGCGTCCAAGTCCAGGCTCGCTAAGTCCTGCTGTGTGCGTTGTAACGCTTCCGGATCGGGCCGAAATGGTGTGCGACTAGGACAATGCGCACACCGCCCTACGGAGGCAGTCGGCACGGGTTCTGAACTCATATTCGGTTCGCTACTCATATACTCTCTCCCATCGGCTCTGAAGCGAATATTTGTGCAGATTCCGATCCTGCCCAAAAATCGACCGAAATCGGCTTGAAGCCACCTGTATTTGTGTAAAGCCCCTCCCCACCCATCCACCCGACTTATACACAAACCACACCACTTATCCACAGACTTATCCACAGGAAAGTGGGGCGAGGGATGGGCGGCGAGACGCTACGGCTGAGATGCCACAGCTCGGCACTTTTACACATTCCGCCGCACTTTTCCACAGATTTCGCGGGCTTATCCACGGCTAGACGAGCAGGCGGCGATGGGTGACGACGGGTGTCTTGTGGAACGCGAGCGCCGATTTCGCCAGGGGTCGCGTGTCCACACCGCATGTGGATAAGCATGTGGGAACGCGAGGGCAACGCGGGCAGGGCGCATGGGTCGCGACGTGACGGAGTGTTACGAATCTGTGTCGGCGAGATCACCGCACGCTACAGGATGGCGCGGGAACCGTCACGTCTCCGGCACGCTTCCTCCGAATCCTCCCGCCATACTGAGTCCATCGGTTGTCGTGAGCAGCCGGCGTGGTCCGGCTGATAGCCCACGAGGAGGCCCATGGTGTCTACAGTCTTTCGCCGTTTGGAGTCCGCGCATCATCCACAGGCGTCGGTACAGGTCGAAGCCGCGCCCGCTGCCGCGCCCCAGCTCTCTCGCAAGCTCCGGCTGTGGCTGACCGCGGCGGTCGCCAGCACACTGCTGTTCCCGCTGATCTATACCATCGAGGGCGCGACGCGGCCCGGCTACGATCCCCTGCGGCAAACCATCAGCTCGCTCAGCTTCGGTCCCACGGGATGGATACAGCAGCTCAATTTCGCGCTCTGTGGGGTGAGCATCCTGGCGATGGCGCTCGTCTGGCGCAAGATACTCGCCGGCGGCGTGTGCGCGACGTGGTATCCCATCCTGCGCGTGGTCGAGGGCCTGGGACTGATCGCCATTGGCATCTTCACGACCGACCCGCTGCACACGGTCTTCATGATCGTCATCGTGCAGGCGATGACCTTCGACCTGTTCGTCATCGCGCGGCGCTTCTGGAGCAATCCGCGTTGGCGCGGGTGGGCCGCGTTCTCGGTGGCCTGCGCCCTGCTGCCGATGATGATCATGCCGCTCTTCGGCGCCGGCCTCAATCCCCACAGTGCGCTGGCTGGGTACGACGGTCTGCTCGAACGGCTGGCGACCAACGCCGACACCATCTGGTCGGTCGCGCTGGTCGCGCGGCTGTGGCTCCGCCGGCCACTCAGTCTCTAAGCCTTCCGTTCGTTCCGGATAGATGCCGGGCGCTGGCTATGCGGTCAACGCCCGGCGCTTGCGCAACAACGTTGCGTCAGGCGCTAGGCCTGCGCTTGCGGCTGCGGCTGCGGCTGCCGCTGGAACTGATACTCGCGGACGGGCGTGCAGACCTGCACGTGATACTGCTCGAAGAACGCCTCGCGCCCGCGTTGCTGCGTCTCGACGTGCTCCGGCTGATAGTGCCAGGCGTGCAGCGCCTCCTCTGACTCGAAGCGCGCGACGACACATTCGTGCCCGCCCTCCGACGAGTAGGCGCTGTACGAGATGAAGCCGGGCATCTGGCGCACCAGCTCGTCCATCCGCGTCGCGCGCGCCTCGTACTCCGCCAGGTCCGCGTCGGGCCGCATATCCAGCTCGAACACCACGACGACCATGCTGTGCCTCTCCTCCCCTCCACTGCCACGCCCGCACCCGTGCCCATCGCGGATACCGCGGCGAGCGTCGCGCGATTGTAGGCACCGCATCGCCTGGCTGTCAAGGAGCACGGCAGGTCGTCTGGCGCGCGCTAGGCGGTGGTCGTGGTGCGCCGCCGGCCCGCGACGCCGATCAGGCTGACGATTGCCCACGCCACGAGCGCATACACGACGATGGCGACGACCGAGGAGAACTCGAACACGCTCCCGGTGCGAGCTGTTGGTGTGGCAAAGATGCCCTGGAACGGCGCCACCAGCGGATCGGTGATGCCGTAGATGAAGCTGGTGAAGCCGGCACCTGGATTGGCGGCCAGGGCCTTCAGAATGACGCGGATGACGATCAAGCCGATGATGATGCCGAGGATGACATAGATGACCTGGGCGATACGAGCCGCGGGCGAGGCCTCTTCCGTCTCCACGACATCACGGCGATACGCCACGGGCCGTGCTGGCTCATCTGACCGGGCCGGCATGGGCCGCTCCTCCGGTTGTTCCTCGTAGACTGGCCGCACAGGCTCATTGGGATCCATATGACTCCTCCCTTGAGCCGTCCTTGTCTGTGTCGCTTCCGCCTGCGCAGGCTTCTCGTGGCGGTCCCGCGTCCCAGCGGTGCGAGCGGGCGGCTCGCTATGGGCATGTGCATGTTGTGTGCCATGCTATTTGGAAGGCTAGAAACTCTGAATTCATGGGAGTTCGGGAGGAGAGGCAGCTTGTGGGGTCGCGAGCGCCGGGTCACCTGACCGTGCCCTCTACGTTCTCCACGGCTGCCCTCGTTCTCGCCTCGCTCTCTCCCCTTCCCTCCGCGTTCTCCGCGAGTCTTCGCGTTCTCCGCGTCCTCCGTCACCCTTCACGCACCCGGCGCGGGCAGCTTGAGCAGACGCGCCGCCGTGGCCGGCGAAACGACGCCCAGTGGGATCAGCCGCGCGAACGCCTCGGCGCGCGTGGCGAAGTCGTCCGGCTCTTCGTAGCCGGCGAAGGTGACGGTGTAGCGCGGGTCCAGCTCCTGGCGCACCTTGCGCGTCAGGAAGCCCGCTACCAGCGCCGCGACCGGCGCCACCGCGCGCCGATACACCACGCTCTCTTGCGTCTGGCCAGTGCTGCGGTTGCTCGTGGCCGTGAACCCCAGCTCGTCCATCGTCAGGCCGAAGGCGGCCACCGTCACGTTGAGCAGGAAGCGGTCGAACGGCACCAGTGGATCGTCGCCGGCCAGAGATTGCCATGTGCTGCCCGGCGGCAGCGCCTTCGCCCGCACGCGGAGCTGATCGTTGCCGGCCAGCAGCCCATTGAAGGCGCGCTCGAAGGTGTCGAGCTGGTCGGGTGTCCAGGGGATGCCGGCGGGCGGCGAGATGATGCCCAGCGGCGTCGCGCCGTCGGTGAAGCGCGCCAGATCGAAGTCCTGCTTGCGCAGCGCCTGATTCACCCGCAGCAGGATGCGCTCGACACGCGAGAGGCCGTAGGGGCTGTCGCTGCGCGCCGTCTCGCGGATGTAGTCGAGCTCGGCGGTGGTGTAGTCGCCGGCCGGCACGCCGTAGAGGAACTGCTGGTAGGCTGGCGCGGGCGGCTGGGGCACGCGGCCCGTCTCGTCGATCAGTGGCTTGATCGTATCGGCGGCAACCAGCTCCAGCGCGTGCAGCCCGCCTCCGCGCGTGCGGCGTGAGTAGACCGCGACGGCGTCGATCTCCAGCAGGTCGCGCACGAAGGCCACCAGCCACGCGCGCAGGTCCTGCACGCGATCGGGCGCCTCCAAGAAGCCCTCGACGCGCCGCGCTCCCTCGCGCCAGCGCGGTTCCGAGCCGTCCTCGTCGGGACCCAGCAGGTCGGCACGCGGCAGCACGCGCGGCTCCAGCCGGCCGAGGATGTCGAAGTACACACGCTCGCAGAGTTGGATGCCGTCGTAGAGCGCGGCGAGGCTGCGGAGCTGCTCGAAGCTGGTCTGCTCGGTGGCACGCGGCCGCTGGCCGATGTTGTAGCCAACGGGGAAGGCCCACTGGCGTGGCTCTCCGCCCGGACCCGTCAAGCCTGGCACGATCGGCAGCGGCTGGCCCGGCGGGAAGGCGGGCTGGGTACGCGCGCGAGGATCGCGAGCATCGCGCGGACGTGGGACGAGCATACGAGGCGATAGGGACGGCGTGCGCGTCGTGGTGCTGGCGCCGTGGCGGCGAGAGGGAGCGGGACGGCGGGACATGGCGGACCTCCTTGCGTGACGGATGCACTGGCCGGCACGAAACGTGGGCGGCTTGCGCGCCAGTGTAGCATCACGTCAGGCATGCGGCTAGACCGACATCTTCCGTCACTTACGGGCAGTTACGGACGAACGCGGACGCGACCATCGCAGCCGCCCGAACCCAACGATCAGCCACACCAGGATGGCAAGCAGGCCAATCAGCGAAAATGCCGCCCCCAGGAACACAGAGCGCGGGGCATAGTCGTAGACGATCTGATGTGTACCCGGTCCGACCCGGATCGCCGGCAGCACGCCGGCGATCGGCTGAATTGACACGGGATGGCCGTCCACGGTAGCCGTCCAGCCGGGGAAGTATGGCATGGCGACGACAAAGTAGCCGTCCGACGGAGCGGTGAAGGCGAACACGTCTCGTCCGGGTGTCTGGGTATCGGCGCGCACAGCGACAGCAACCCGCTGGATCTGGTCGAGCGTAGGCAATCGTCCATCCGTGCCGGGCCGCACCAGGTAGCCAGGACCAACGTCGAGTGTATTGCGATAGATCCGCGTGCCGTCAACCTCGCTCACCGGCACCAGCCCCTGATCCGTCAGTGGCGTGCGCGAGAGGACGATGCTCACGTTCATCAAGCCGAGGAGCCTGGCATTCAGATGCACCCGCGTGGTATCGAGGTGATCGGGATCGTCGAGACTGTACGCCGGGACGCCGAGCTGATAGCCGCTATAGCTGTACCCGCTGGCGCGCTGCATGTAGGTGACATAGTTATCGAGCAGCAGCGGATCCCACCCATCGGCGAGGCGCGCTCCCAACTCAACCGCGTTCAACTGGGTCACGTTGTGCTGCAAGCCGTAGATACTGCCGGAGCCAGCCAGGCGCGCCGAGGTCTGTGCCAGCGCGGAGGGGACCGTGGCAGCGCTCACGTCAACTACGCGGGCGTATCCCTGGTCCGTGTAGATGAGCGAGCCGGCCACGATCAGGACCATCAGCAGACCGCAAGCGGCCGCCACGTGGGGCGGCGAGAGCCGGCGCACCATCTGCAGCAGCTCCGCGCTCCCCAGTCCGGCCAGCACAGCAAACCCCACCAGCGCGACAAACCAGATGCGCGCGGGGGCGCGGAAACGATCGAAGTCGGGCAGGACCTGCGCCACGAGCCGGTAGACCGGCGAGGCATAGCCCATCGCCAACGCGGCTATTAGCGCAATGCCCAGGAGCAGCGGCAGCCCCTGGCGCCAGCGCCGCACAATGCCTAGCGCCGCCAGGAGGAGGACAGCCACGCCGGGGTAGAGCATGGTCTCCCAGGGGATCGTGGACGGCTGCGCAAACCCGAAGATCGCCAGCAGGAATGGTGGTGGCGGGTAGCTGTCGGTGGAAGCGACCGAAGCCTCGCGGGTCGAGTGCGCCGTAAACTCCATCAAGGGAACGAGATGGATGCTTGCCACGAGCACGCCCACGACGGCTGCGATCCCAAGCCCAGCGGCCGATCCGAGTGCGGCTCGCGGGCCCTCCGCGCGCCAGCGCCGAACGAGCAGCCAGGTGGCAATCCCAGCCGTCATCAAGAGGGCGTAGTACGCCATCTGGGGGTGTCCCGCCAGCAGCGTGAGCGCGATGCAGAGGCCCAGAAGCGCACCCCAGCGGCGCGGCTCGCGTACGGTCGCCCAGCAGGCCAGTGCGAGCCAGGGCATCCAGGCGACAGTCTGGACGATGGTGACGTGCCCGGCGCCCAGGTGGCTGAGCAGACGCGGCGTCGCCATAAAGCTGACTGCCGCGACCAGCGCGGGCAGACGCGGCAGACCGAACGCCCGCCGCGCCAGCAGCAGCATCCCCAGCCCCGCCCACATCAGGTGACCCGTGAGGAGCACGAGATAGTACCCCCGCAACGGCAGGATGGCGGCCAGTTGCGTTGGGGGGTAGAAGACGGCGGCGAGTGGGTCAGCGCCGAGCGGCTGGCCGCCCGCGAAGTAGGGATTCCAGAGCGGCAGATGCCCCTGCGCCTCGGCCCGCTGGATGAGCAGCGCGGTGGGCCAGTGGCTGGTCATGAGATCGGTGTACGGCGCGCCAGCAGGCAGGACCTTGTGTGTAAATGGGGCGGGCCACAGGAGTACCACCGCGACCACAAAGAGCACGGCGAGCATGCCCGCTGCGGGCAGCCAGGACGCGAGCCGCCTGACGTCCAGCCGCCGCTGCCGGGAGAGCGCGGTCTGGTCTTGCAGGTTCGGCTTCTGCATCACGCCACCGCCTACTTTCCGCGCTCATCCACACGCGGCCACCTCGGTGCGCCGTGCGACTCTCCCGCACTGGCTGTCGCATGCCGCGCTACTTGAATGCTGAGGCGAACAGCGGTGCGGCGTGGGAGCAGCAAGTCATCGCGCCCTGCACGAAGTGTGCCCAAACAGGCAACTGGCGCGTACCTAGACGACGCCTTGCATTCCTTCGCTTGTTTTGTGACTTTCGAATTCTCTGGCTCCTTCTCTTCGGGTGAAGAGAGGAAGCTGGGGGTGAGAATTCGTCACGCCGGGAGCTGGCCGCGCCCCCAGATGACGATCTCGCCGGCGATGCGGTCCAGCAGCAGCAGCTTCGTGCCATCGGGCGACCAGCGCAGCAGGTTGTTGGCCGTGATGGGCGTGCCGGCGGGCAGCGGCGGCGTGAGCGTCACCAGCACTTGCCCGGAATGGCAGTCATAGATGCGCACGTCGTGCGCCCTGGGGCTGCTGCCGCCGCTCGTGCCGATGGCGATGCCCGGCTGATAGGCGAGCCGCGCGCCGTCGGGACGCCAGGCGACCGCGGTGGGGCCCACGCCCGGCCCCGCGCTGTGCTCCACGTCGGTCAGCACGTAGGCCAGCGCACTGTCGCGGATCGGCAGCCAGGGCGCGAGCAGTCCGGCGGCGCCGAGGGCGTTCGCATCGGGCGCGGGCTGGTCCGGCGGCACGAGCCGCCCCTCGAAAGTGAGGTTGGTGAACAGGAACGGTGATTCCGCGGCCGCGAAGCTGGTATCGAAGACCACGATGTTGGCAGGCGTCGAGGTGCCTGGGATCGCTGTCAGATACGTGAGCGTGCCAGGCTGCCAGATGCTGACGAAGGTATCCCCAGTGGGATCGCCGATCGGGCCGCCGGGGTCGCGCGGCGGCGGCGTGCGATAGCTCAGCGGGGTGTATGCTCCCGGTTGATCGAAGTGATTCATCTGATAGGCGAGCGACGGCGGCAGGGTGGAGAAGAGGGTGTGGCTGGGCGCGGGGCCGATGAGCGCGGCAGCGAACGTGACGGTATCCGGGCTGTTGAAGCCGAACATATCCCAGCGCACGTAGGCGTCTGGCCCAGAGTGGTTAGGCACGACGCCTGCCGCCGGCTGCAACGGCGTGGCGCCATCGGCGTTGAAGGCGAGCAGCCCCACCGCGGGAACGACGCTCTCCGCGGTTGTAGCACTGTTATCGAAGACCTCGAACGGGATGAAGAGGTATTGCTTGGTCCACAGTGGAGTATGGAACCCTGCGATCAGGCGTGAGGCGGAGTCGGGCGCGAACGTTTGCAGCGCCTGGGCCGCGGCGGCGGTCAGGTCCGTCTGCGCGGTCAGCTTGCCGCTGGCGGCATCGTAGATGTTGAGCTGCTTGGGGCCACCGCAGTTGTCGCCGACGACGGCAACCCGCGTCCCATCCGGCGACCAGGCGGCATCCTGCGGGCAGGCCATGTGGTCGAGCGTGGGGCGAATGACAACCGGGCCAGTGGGTCGCGGCGTGGTCGAGACCCGTGCTAGCGGCTGGGCGAGCCGTGTGACGGCGACGACGGCGATCACCACGACGCAGAGCGCGGCGGCGATGCCGGCAAGCCAGCGGTTGCGCGTGCGCTGGGTCAAGCGATGGCGGTATGCCGGCGGTGCCAGCGAGGGACGTGGGATGGCGGGAGCAGGTGCCTCAGGATGTGGCGCGGGCGCGGCATGCTCGGCGAGGCCGCGCAGCGCGTCGAGGCGGTGTTGGCGCTCGGCGTCTTCGCCGTGCGAGGATGAGGTCTGCTCCAAGCTGCTGTCTGGTGGGGACATCGAGCATGGACCTCCGCTCACTGAGCGAGATGAGAAGCTTCGGTCTCGCTACTATGACGCCGTGAGGCTGCCCAAATCTACATGGGCGCAAGTATGCTTGTTACTGCAGCGGTTCTGGTACGCGAAGCTCGTCTTCTTCGAGTGCCGCGATGTAGCCCTTGATGGCCTCGCGAATGTTCGTCAGCGCCTCTTCTTTGGTTTGTCCCTGCGTGATGCAGCCCGGCAGGCTCGGACATTCCACAATCCACCAGCCGTCTTCACCGGGACGGAGAATCACCTGCCGCATATGCTCTCTCCTCGCTCGCATGTGTCGCACATCGTGGCGTTGCCCGCATTATACAATCGCTCTGCTGCGCCGGTGGCGTCGCGTGTTCTCTCTCAGTCTTCTCCGATGCGCAGCGCCTTGCCCAGCCCGGTGCGGGTGGCGATGCGCGCCGAGACGGCCAGCGCGAGCAGGCACGCCAGCACCAGCGCGCCGTAGAACGCAGCCAGCGGCAGCGGATCGAGCACCAGCGTATAGGGCGGCAGCCGCAGTGCCGCGGCGTTGGCGACCTGCGTGCTGAATTGCAGGAACGGCAGCGTCGCCGTGGCGAGCACCAATCCCAGCAGCGTGCCTCCCAGCAGCCCGCAGCAGAAGACGATCAATTGCTGGCTCAATAGGATACCCAGGAGCTGGCGCCCGCCCGCGCCGAGCGTGCGCAGGATCGCGAACTGCGTCACCCGCTGGCGTGCCGCCACCGCCGCCTGCACCAGGCTGCCGAGTATTGCCAGCAGTGCCGCGATCAGCGCGCCGGCCAGCAGCAGCCCCGACATCCCCGCGTTGATCGGCTCGCTGCGCAGCTCTCCTGCCAGCGTGCGGCGATCCAGCACCGAGGCGATCGGCAGCAGCGTCTGCTGGATGGCGTGCGCGCGGCGGGCGTCGTCGCCGCTGGTGCCGGTGGTGCGCAGCCAGAACTCGTTCGGCCCGGCGATCTGCGAGTTCACCAGGTCGGGGTTGAGCAGCGCGGTCACGTAATCCTGCTGGTTCACCAGAATGTTGCCGGAGACGGTGGGATCGGTCATCGTCGGGATGTAGTTGACCACCGCCCCGACGCGAAAGTAGACCCTGGTGGTGGTATCGCTGGCCTCGGCGGGGTTGAGCGTGAAGATCGCCCCTGGCGCGACGAAGTTGTCGCTGGCGAAGGTGCGGTCTACCAGCGCCCACAGCGGATGGTCGCGGTCGCCGGCGTCCGGACCCTGCGCATGGGCGCGCATCTGCCGCATCAGCGTCGCGAGGGGTTGATCGGCGTAGTCCGTGCGCCAGGAGACGACGCTGGCGAAGGTTGCCGGGTCCACGCCGAGCACGCCGGCCGTGGCGACGCTGGTGGCGGGATTGATATTGGCGTGGCTGCGGTAGGCCGGCATCGCTGCCTCGACGCCCGGCAGCGCCCGCATCTGCGGCAGTAGCGCGATCGTCTGAATAGTCAGCGTCTGTGAGAGCGTATCGCGCTGGTCGCTGCCGGCGATGAACGCCGCCTTCTGCGTGGCGTTCTGACCCAGCGACGCCTGGAAGGTCAGCGCGAAGAGCGCCATGCCGATGGCGAGCGTCAGCAGCAGCGTGATGCGGGTGAACTGCGTGCTGCCGCGGGCGACCTGTGCGAAGGCGAGCATGCCCGACGCTCCCCGGCTGCGGCCGAGCAGCGCCGCGCCCAGCCGCGCCGCCAGCGGGAACAGCCGAAGCACCAGCAACGCGCCCGCGATCAGCAGCAGCCCGGGCGCCGCCAGCAGGAACGGATCGGCCCCTGATGCAGCCGACTGCTGGCCGAGCTGCGCGCGCACGTTCAGGCCGCCGAACTGCCCCAGCTCCAGATAGCCAAGCACGCAGAAGCCGGCCAGGATCAAATCCAGATAGTAGCGCCGCCACAGCGCGACCCGTGTGGCGCGCCCCTGCTCGCGGCGAAAGGCCAGCACGTCGAGCCGCGAGGCCAGCCACGCCGCGACCACCAGCGCCAGCGCCCCCAGCGCCGCTCCTGCCAGCGCCGGTCGCGCCACGCTCTCCGGCGAAACGGTGTGCGCCAGGTAGCCGGGGGCCAGCCCCTGCGCACCGGGAACGTAGGCGCGCACGACGGCCAGACTCAGCGCCGCCGCCAGCACCGGACCCACCACCGCCGCAATCGTCGCCAGCGCCGCCCCTTGCAGCACGTACGGCGTCAGCACCTGCACGATGCCCGCGCCGCGGCTCTTGAGTGTCGCCAGCTCGCCGGCCTGCGCCTCCACCAGCAGCGCGGCCATCGCCACCACAAAGAGCAGCGCCAGCGCCACCACCTGCGCCACGATGATGTAGAGCGGCTGGGCGAGCAATTGGAGCTGCTGCTGGACCGTGGCGACGAGCTGGTCGAGCCGTGTGCCGGCGGTCACGCTGCTGATGATGGCCGTGGGCTGCGCGGTGCGCTGCTCCAGCGTCAGGATGTTCTGCGCCCCGCCCTTGACGTTAGCGACGGCGCTCTGAACCTGATCGAGATTCGCGGTGGTGATTGCCGCCCTGTTGGTCAGGTAGACGTTGTGGAGCACAATCTGGAGCCGCTGGATCAGCGGCGCGCCTGCCGCGGCGGGCGCCTGCGGCGGAATGAAGGTCGTCGCGAAGTCGTCGCGCGAGAACAGCAGCGGGAAGTCTATCGGCGCTGGAGGCCCGTCAAGAACGGGTGGCCGCACCGAATCGTACGAGCGGCCGTTCCAGTACGGATCGTTGAGGCTCTTGGGGAACCACACGCCCACGACGCGCACGACCAGGGGATGCACCATGAGCCTGCCGCCGCTGAGGGTAGCGGCGTTATAACCGATGGTGAGCAGGTCGCCGACCTTGAGGCCCATCTTGGCGCTGGCCATTACCTCGGGGATGCCGTCTTTCGTGTCTTGCGGCAGCCGGCCGGCCAGCACCTTCATGTGCGGCAGCGCGGTCGCGTAGTCGAAGACCAGCGGCTCGACCCGCGACTGCTCGGGCAGTTTCTCGGTCTTGGGGCTGACGGCAACCGCCGGCAGCTTCTGCTCCAGCTCGAGGTACGAGCCGGTGCCTGCGACAAAGGGATCCAGCGGCACGGCATCGGCGGCGACGGCTGCGGTGATGTCGCTGAGGCCCCCGTTGGTGATCGGGATCGCGAAGACTTCGATCTCGACGTTGGTGTCGGTCGGCGCGGCGGTTGCCAGCGCATGCTGGAGCTGCACGTTGCCCACCAGCGTGGCGTAGAGCGGCACCGAGCAGATCAGCACCACCGCGACGAGTATCCCCAGCCCCGCAAAGAGCAGCAGCCGCCAGCCGCGCATCAGCCGCAGCCGCGCCAGCGCCAGCGGGGAGAGGGGGCCTGCATGGGCCCCAGCCCACACGTCGCCGCCTTCGTACGCCTCGTCTCGGGGCGCCTCGCCCAGGGCCGTATCCGACGTCTCGACTCCCATCGCTCAGCCGCTCCCTCTCTCGCGTGTCATCGTGAATGTAGACGCGCGCTCCGGCCGCGATTTTTCAGTCTGCCGCCGTTGGCATACGACTTGCGTTTACGACCTGGCGAGGAGATAGACCCACGCGGCGAGCGCCTCGCGAGCGCCTCGCCAGCCACTCCAGCAGCAGCCTGCCCTAGTTCGAGGAGTGTGATGCGCCATGCCTGCGAGAGATGTGCCCGTGCTGGTCGTCGAGGACGACGACGACACGCGCGAGGTGCTGCGGCTGCTGCTGGAGGACGAGGGCTATCGCGTGCTCGAAGCGCGCGACGGTGCCGAGGGGCTTGGCGCGCTCCGCGCGAGCCGCGAGCCGTTGGTGGTGATCGTGGACTGGTGGATGCCGCTCATGGATGGGCTTCAGATGCTGGGCGCGGCCGCAAGGCTTGCCTATGGCCGACACCACCGCTATGTGCTGCTCTCCGCGACCTACGACCCGCGCGAGCTGCGGCGTCGCGGCCTGCCGGCGCTGCTCGATGTGACCGTGATGCGCAAGCCGTTCCACGTCGAGGAGCTGCTGGCCGAGGTTGCCTACCAGGCTGAGCGTGTCGTCCGGTGGGCCGCGCCTGATGCTGCTGATGCTGCGGACGAGCACCTCACGCCGCACCGCCAGCAGTCCGCGTCGTAGCTACCGCGCCATTGGGCGCGCGGGTGCCGGCAAGGGTGGCTGGCCATGCTCAGCATCGGCAATCGGCGCGAAAGCGGTGCTGGTCGCCAGCAATCCGGGAGGGAGCATCGGGCGATGCGGATGGATACGGCCGGTCGGGGGCGGGGCGCGCGGCGGGAACCATCCTCGTCGCGTCCCGTGGCGTCCCGTGCCCGTTACTTCGGGGCTGCCGGCGTAGACGTGCGCACGCAAGCGCCACTCGACGTGCCACCCCTCGACGCCGCGGCGGCGTCCGCGCGTGGCCGTGGCGCGAGCACGCCTTCGCCACCACTTCCGCTTGCCGCTGGGATGCGTGACCCCCTCGCCGCGCGGCTGCGCGCTTGGCGTCACCCCGGCGCGCCGGACTACGCGCTGCTGCTGGGCGTCGTGTGTCTGCTGCTGCTGGGACTGGTGATGGTCTTCAGCGCGAGCCAGCTCGCCGTGCCGGGCGATCCGAGCTACTGGTTCCGCCGCCAGCTCGTGTGGGCGCTGCTAGGGCTGGTGGCGTTGGTCGTCACCTCGCGTGTGGACTACCACGTCTGGCGGCGGTGGGCGTGGCCGGGGCTGGCGGCGGCGGTGGCGCTGCTGGCGCTGGTGCTGGTCGCCGGCCGCAGCGCGTATGGTGCGCAGCGCTGGCTGCACCTGTACTTCTTCTCGATCCAGCCGAGCGAGCTTGCCAAGCTGGCGCTGGTCGTCGCGCTCGCGCGCTTGCTGGCCTCCGCCGGCCCGCGAGTGCGCACGCCGTGGCGCGGGCTGCTGTCGTTTTGTGGTGTCGTGGGTTGCGTGCTGGCGCTGGTGCTGCTCCAGAATGACATGGGCACCTCGCTGGTGATCGCCGCGTTGGCCCTGGCGATGCTCTTCGCGGCCGGAGCGAGCATCCTCCAGGTCGGCGGCCTTGCCGCGGTTGGCGCGGCGGCCTACCTCGCGATCGTCGCCGCGACACCCTTCCGCCGCGCGCGCCTCGACGCCTTCCTGCATCCGCTGCCGCCGGACTGCAATGGTGCCTATCAGGTGTGCCAGGGGCTGATCTCGCTTGGCTCGGGCGGCATCTTTGGCCGCGGCCTGGGCGACAGCGTGCAGAAGGCCGGCTATCTGCCCAATCCTTTTACCGATTCGATCTTCGCCGTGGTTGGCGAGGAGCTAGGCCTGATGGGCTGCCTGCTGCTGATCGGTCTGTTCGCCTTCCTGGCGTATCGCGGGTTGCGCGTCAGCCGCGCGGCGCCCGATAGCTTCGGCGCACTGCTGGCCTGCGGCATCACCTGGTGGATCGCGGCGCAGGTGGCGATCAACATCGGCTCGGTGGTCAACGCGATCCCGTTTACCGGTGTGCCGCTGCCGTTCGTGAGCTTCGGCGGATCCTCGCTGGTGACGGCGCTGGCGGCGGTGGGCATCGTGCTCAACGTTTCGCGCCACCGCGAGCGAGCGGCAGCATAACCGCACGGCATCATGCGTGCCATTGGCTCTTGCGCGGCCACGTTTCAGATGTATACTGAGGATCAGTAAGCTCATGCGTGCCATCGGCTGGCTGACTCCCGTCATCAGATAGCGCTTGTGGGCAGCGCTCGGCGTTGAAGCGCCGCGGGATGCGCTGAGAGGTGTGTGTGGCTGCACGGCGGGAGAGTGGCCCCGATGGCGAAAACCGGCGCCGGCGCCCAGGTCTACCCAGTGCTGATCGTCGAGGATGATGCCGATCTGCTCGAAACCGTTGCGACGGCGCTGCGCGACTATGGCTACGCCGTCACGGTCGCGGCGTCGCTGGCCGATGGATTGGTCGAGGTGGAGCGGCACACCTATCGGCTCGTGCTCTGCGATCTGTTCGCCACGTCCCCCCGCGATCCGCTGCGCTCGGTGCAGGAGCTGCGCGAGCGCGCTCAGCCCACGCCCGTCGGCGTGATGACCAGTTGGAAGGTCACCGCTGAAGCGGCCGCTGACCGTGGCTTTGCCTTTCTGCTGCCCAAGCCCTTCGAGCTGGACGACTTCTTCGCGCGTGTGGCCCAAGCCGTCCAGCCGGCACTCTCGCCGGAGCACGAGCGCGAGGCGGCGCTCGCCCGCGGCTACTTTGATGCCCTCGCCAAGCGCGACTGGGAAGCGCTGGCCGCGCTCTGCACCGACGACGTGGAGTTCGGCCCCTTGGGCGCCGCAACGCTTGTCCACTCGCTGCATGGCCGCACAGCACTCGTGGAATATCTCGCGGAGGCGCTCAGCAGCTTCCCCGGTGCGTGCTTTGACGAGCTTGCCGCCTACATCACGCCGCGCGGCCTCTCCGTGCGCTATACCGCGGCGTGGCCGGCCACCGACGGTACCGCCCAGCGACGCCAGACGGGCGCGGTGGTCTTCGGCTTCGAGGGTGGCGCGATCGCGCGCATCGCGGTGCGCATCAACGAAGAGCACCTGCGCTCGATCACCCGCAGCCGGCCGCTCAAGCCGCGCTGAGTGCTGACCCCTCCGCGCCGTGGGCGCATGGTAGAATGGGAGCGATCCTCACGGCCGGGCAAGCGCCGCGAGGCCGTTCGCCCAACCCAGGAGCATCCCTATGCCCGCCGTTCCCAAGCAGCACCTGCTGAGTGCCGAGGAATTCGCCGCGCTGCCGCGTGAGGGGCTGCGCACCGAGTTGGTAGAGGGAGAGGTGCAGGCGATGGCACCTGCATTTGAGGATCATGGCGTAGTCACCATGCGTTTGGGGGGGTCTGCTGTTTCAGCACGTCCAGGCCAACGACCTGGGAGAGGTCTACGCCGCCGAGACCGGCTTCCTCATCGCGCGCAATCCCGACACCGTGCGCGCGCCGGATGTCGCCTTCATTCGCCAGGAGCGCATGCCGCCGCGTGGCAGCAAGCCAGGCTGGGTGCAGGTGATGCCCGATCTGGTGGCGGAGGTGGTCTCGTCGGGCGACCGCGTCAGCGAGGTGGATGACAAGGTGCGTATGTGGCTCGACGCCGGGGTGCGCATGGTGCTGGTGGCGTGGCTCGACCGCCGCACGATCGACACCTACCGACCAGACGAGCCGATGCGCACGCTGAGCGATGCAGATCGGCTCGATGGCGGCGACGTGGTGCCAGGTCTGACATTGCCGGTGAGCCAAGTCTTTGGGTAGCAGCGCTCTCTGATGGAGCGAGCAGCGCCACAACGACTCTACGCCTCGATCGGCAGCGTCACCACCAGGATCCCCTCCTGCCAGTCCGCCGTCTCGGTCAAGCAGGAGCCATCGGGCGTGAAGACGTGGCCCCCGCCGGGGAAGTCCTCGTCGCACGTGTGGCCAGCGGCGGTGGCGACAGCGACGTAGAGGCCGTACTCGCGGGCGTAGTGGGCGAGCTTGGTATGGCACTCGCCGCGCCACCAGGAGTAGCCGGCATGCCAGTCGCGCGTCTCCTGCTCGCCGTAGAGGCCCGGCGCCGCGCACTCGAAGACCAGCCGCGCGCCGAACCTCGCGGCATCGGCGAAGACCGCCGGGCAGTCTATGTCGGCGCAGACGGCCAGCCCAAAGGGAACGCCCGCGGCGGAGAAGATCGGCGTATTGGCGGCGGAGTCGGGGCCGGGCGCGTAGAGATGCGCCTCGTCCGGTGGGATCCTGCGCTTACGGTAGGCGCCCAGCAGCTCGCCGTCGCGCGCGACGATCTGCGTGATGTAGGGCAGCTCGCCATCGGGCCGCACTTCGAGCAGTCCGGCGATGGCCGTCACGAGGCTGCCGTGGGTGAGCGCGACGAACGCCGCCACCTCGGGACCATCCAGCCGCAGCACGGCGTGAGGATAGCGCGTGGGGTCCACGTAGCCGGACAGGCTCGCCTCGGGGAACGCGACGATGGCTGCTCCAGCCGCAGCAACCTTGCGGAGGTACGCGGCGGTGGCGTCGAGGTTCTGCGCGATGGCGCCCTTCTCGGAGCGCATCTGGACGAGCGCGATGGTCAGCGGCATATGGAGTGACCTTGCTTCAAACACAGCAGACAGTGCCGAGAGGTGCGGAGGGGCGCGCATCGCACGACACGTGCGTCATCCCGTAGAAGTCTAGCGGGACTGCTCATTGAGGTCAAACAGGTGCGGCACCACCCGGCCGCCTGTCAGGGGATTACCCGCGGCTCTTCAGGCCGCGTGCCTGCGCCAAGACTACTCGTGCCCGCCGTAACAGCTATGATGTCTCACCGTCACCCTCGCCGCCGCACTTCTCGCCGAGCGTGGCTGTCTTGTTGCTCGCCTCGCGCTCCTCGATGACGTCCGCCTCGTGGCCATACAGCTCGAAGGCGCGCTTGATCGCGGCGAGCAGGTCGTCAATATCGAATGGCTTGGGCACCAGACTGACGCCCTTGGCCTGGAGATATCCCTGAATCTCGCGCACCTCCTTTGTCGCAGCGGTACAGACGATCACCGGGATCGTGGCGGTGGCGCGCGTCATTTTCATCTTCTGCAGCATCTGCCAGCCGGTCTTCTCCTGACAGAACAGGGCTATAGCCCGCCGCAAGCCGTTGGGCTTTAGCCCAGGCGGTTAGGCGTGTTCGGGCTTTAGCCATTCTTCTTACCGCTTGCACGCTGGTCTAGTTCATGGTATGGTAGTGGTATGGAAAAGACCAAT